>NZ_JAFLXD010000046.1:0-52206 GCF_019891415.1 Pseudomonas sp. SH10-3B
TTGATGTTTGGTTGCGGGAGCCGGATTTGAACCGACGACCTTCGGGTTATGAGCCCGACGAGCTACCAGACTGCTCCATCCCGCGTCTGTGGGCGGCATTCTACAGCCAAGCGGCGAGGTGTCAACCGTTAATGAGCCGATGGGTCAAATAAGTGTGAAATGAACGGTAAAGGTCGGCTGCGGAAGGTAAGTGCGCGATGGGTAAAGATTTTTTTGTCTTACAATTTTCGTACAAGCACAAAACAGATGCGCACAAAAAAGGCCACTCTTTCGAGTAGCCTTTTTTGATGTTTGGTTGCGGGAGCCGGATTTGAACCGACGACCTTCGGGTTATGAGCCCGACGAGCTACCAGACTGCTCCATCCCGCGTCTGTGTGTCGGCATTCTACAGAGGATCGCGAGTGTGTCAACCTGTGAATCGAAGAAAAGCGCTTGTGGTTCAATCGGTTAGCTCTCCATGGGAAGCCATTTGAGTCGCGCGGGCCAGTCGGGCCAGGGGTTTCAGCTCTATTGGGACGCTGATTTCGATTGAAAAAATAAATTCATCTGGGAAATTTCCTACCGCTCAGACGGAAGATTCAAACTACTGGTGCTATATACAGGGGTCAGTGCGATACTGCCCATCCGTTGGATTACACCCCCTCTATCTATGACGCAGCGCAAAATCATCCACGTCGACTGTGATTGCTTCTACGCCGCCATCGAGATGCGCGATGACCCGAGCCTGGCGCAAAAGCCCCTGGCGGTGGGGGGCTCTGCAGATCGAAGGGGCGTGATCGCTACGTGCAACTACGAAGCGCGCGCGTACGGGGTGCGTTCAGCCATGTCGTCGCGCCATGCCCTCAAGCTCTGCCCGGACCTGGCCATCGTCAAGCCGCGCATGGATGCTTATAAGGAAGCGTCGAAGGAAATCCAGACGATCTTTCGCGACTACACCGACCTGATCGAGCCCTTGTCGCTGGACGAGGCCTACCTCGACGTCTCCGACAGCCCGCACTTTGGCGGCAGCGCCACGCGCATCGCCCAAGACATTCGCCGCCGCGTCTCCAACCAATTGCACATCACCGTGTCTGCCGGTGTGGCGCCGAATAAATTCTTGGCCAAGATCGCCAGCGATTGGAAGAAGCCCAATGGCCTGTTTGTGATCACCCCGGACCAGGTCGAAGACTTTGTCTCGCAGCTACGGGTAAGCAAGTTGCACGGCGTGGGCAAGGTGACGGCAGACAAACTGGCGCGTCTGGGCATCGAAGACTGCCTGCAATTGCGCGAATGGAACAAGTTGGCGCTGGTGCGTGAATTCGGCAGTTTTGGTGAGCGGCTCTGGAGCCTGGCCCGTGGGATAGATGACCGTGTGGTGCAGAACGACAGCCGGCGGCAGTCCATCAGTGTGGAAAATACCTACGATGTGGATTTGCCGGATCTCTCAAGTTGCCTGGCGAAACTGCCCGAACTGATGGAAACCCTGGCCGGGCGCATGGCGCGTATCGACAGCAGCTATAAGGCGGGCAAGCCGTTCGTTAAGGTGAAGTTTCATGACTTTACCCAGACGACGTTGGAGCAGGCGGGGGCGGCGCGGGATCTGGAGAGTTATCAACAACTGATGACCCAGGCGTTTAATCGCGGTGGGAAACCGGTGCGGTTGTTGGGGATTGGGGTGCGGTTGCTGGACCTGAGTGGCGGCAACGAACAGTTAGAGTTCTCTTGGTAGAAACCGGAAACAAAATGTGGGAGGGAGCAAGCCACCTCCCACATTTGGATCTACAGTGTTTTCGAAGTCTCAGCGTGCTCCGGGATCTGCGACTAACCGCCCCGCATCCTTGGTCAGCGCCTGCAGGAATTCCTGCTGCAACTCGGGATCGTTACGGGTCAGTTCGATCAGGCTTTGTTCCAGTTCACTGGCTTCTTCTTCCAGGCCCAGCTCCGACAGGCGCTTGACCCGGTGCACCCACTGGTTGACTTCATCGTCTTCCAGGTCGTCGTAGATCAGGCCGTGGGCTTCGAGCAACTTGCCGCGCAGGGTGCTGCTGATCGCCAGGGTCGAGTCCGAGTGCACGTCGTCCTGGCCATCTTCCACGCTGATCTTCAAGGTCGTGACGCGGTTCAGGTCCTGCTCGGCAAACGGGCTGTCCAACAGGTTCAGGCGCAGTACGCCGTTGCGGTCGGTGGTCAGCTCATGGGTCTGTTTGCCGGCGATGACCTGCACCGGGCGTTCGCTCCAGGGCAGGCTCGAATACTCCACGCGCTTGTCGCGCTGGACCTCATCGATACCTGCCAGGTTCTGTTGCGCACGGCCATGGGACTGCACGTTCATGAACGGGTTGAGACCGTCCACGCCGTAGGTCAGCCAGTCGTGGGTCATGCTGGTCGGCAGGTTGCCGAGGGCGAAGATGTTCGCCACGTTGGCGCCCGCACCCGCCACCAAAGCCACTGCACCCAAGGGCATCTCATAGAGTTTGCGCCAGGGCTGGTAAGGCGTGTAGCGGTCGTAACGACGGGTGACTTCGAATTCGGTGACCTCAAAGGTCTTCTGCTCGTGAATACGAACCCGGCGTTGCGGCAGTTCCAGCACTTTGGGTTCGCCGACATCGATCTGCAGGCTGTGGTCGAGCAACTTACGCTCGACCCGTTCCTCGTGCTCGCTGCGTTGCGACATCTGATTGGCGCAGCCGCTGACCAGCAGGGCGCCGCACAAGGCGGCGCCCCCCAGGGCTCTGGTGTTTCGCTTGAACATGACTTCTCTTGATCTGGTTTTCAGCGACGAATACGCGCCTGAAGGAAAGACAGCACGTCAGCCACCGGCAACGGTTGGGCTTCGGCTTCGGTCCGGCTCTTGTATTCCAGATTGCCATCGGCCAGGCCGCGGTCACTGACCACGATCCGGTGCGGGATGCCAATCAGTTCCATGTCGGCGAACTTGATCCCCGGGCTGGTTTTCTTGTCCCGGTCATCCAGCAGCACTTCAAAACCAGCCGCCGTCAGTTCGGCATATAGTTTGTCGGTGGCTTCGCGTACTTGCTCGGTTTCGTAACGCAGCGGTACCAGGGCAACCTGGAACGGCGCAAGGGCGTCACTCCAGATAATGCCTTTCTCGTCGTTGTTCTGCTCGATGGCAGCGGCAACCACACGGGATACGCCAATGCCGTAGCAACCCATGTCGAGGGTGATCGGCTTGCCGTTCTCGCCCAGCACTTCGCACTTCATCGCCTTGCTGTACTTGTTGCCCAGCTGGAAGATGTGCCCGACTTCAATGCCGCGCTTGATTTCCAGGGTGCCCTTGCCATCCGGGCTTGGGTCACCGGCAACTACGTTGCGCAGGTCGGCTACGGTCGGAACCGGCAGGTCACGCTCCCAGTTCACGCCGAAGTAATGCTTGTCGTCGATGTTCGCGCCGATAGCGAAGTCGCTCATCAGCTCGACCGAACGGTCGATGATGATCGGCAGCGGCAGGTTCAGCGGGCCGAGGGAACCGGCACCGGCGCCAATGGCGTCGCGCAGTTCGGCATCGCTGGCCATGACCAGCGGGCTGGCCACGCCAGGTTGCTGGGCCGCCTTGATTTCGTTGAGTTCGTGGTCGCCACGGATCACCAGGGCGATCAGCTTGCCTTCTTCTTCAGCGTGCACGATCAGGGTCTTGATGGTCTTTTCAATCGGCAGATTGAATTTCTCCACCAGGGCCGCGATGGTCTTGGTCTCTGGTGTATCCACCAGGCGCAGTTCTTCAGCCGGGGCGGGACGGGACGTTTCCCGAGGCACGGCTTCGGCTTTCTCGATGTTCGCCGCGTAGTCGGAACCGTTGCTGAACACGATATCGTCTTCGCCGGAATCGGCCAGCACGTGGAATTCGTGGGAGCCGGCACCGCCGATGGAACCGTTGTCTGCTTCAACCGGGCGGAACTTCAGGCCCAGGCGCGTGAACACATTGCAGTAGGCCTGGTGCATGCGGTCGTAGGTGACCTGCAGCGATGCCTGATCGGCGTGGAACGAATAGGCGTCCTTCATGATGAATTCGCGGCCGCGCATCAGACCGAAGCGTGGGCGGATTTCATCACGGAATTTGGTCTGGATCTGATACAGGTTCAGAGGCAGCTGTTTGTAGCTGCTCAACTCGTTGCGCATCAGGTCGGTGATCACTTCTTCGTGGGTCGGGCCGGCGCAGAAGTCGCGGCCATGACGATCCTTGAAGCGCAGCAACTCAGGGCCGTACTCTTCCCAGCGCCCGGATTCCTGCCACAGCTCAGCCGGTTGGGTGCTCGGCATCAACACTTCCAGAGAGCCGGCCGCGTTCATTTCTTCACGAACGATGGCTTCGACCTTGCGCATCACCTTCAAGCCCATGGGCAGCCAGGTGTACAGGCCGGAGGCCAGTTTGCGGATCATGCCGGCGCGCAGCATCAGCTGATGGCTGATCACGACCGCGTCGGAAGGCGTTTCTTTCTGTGTGGCGAGCAAATATTGACTGGTACGCATGGTAGGCCGTTGTCGGTTGCTTGGACTTGAAATGACTTGGGATTGTACGGGCGCAAACTGCCGGCGTACAGGCGTCAGAATCTAGGGCTGTCTGTAGGAGCAGAGCGTGCTCGCGATGGGGGCGCCGCGGTCTGGCTTTTAAAGGGCCCCCAAAATCAGTCTTCGGCGGGCGGATTCAACCGAATCCGCCGATTTTCCTGATACCAGTGCAACGCAATCAGCAGCAATGTCGGCACACCCAGCATGCAGGTGATCAGGAAAAAATTGTGGTACCCGAACTTCTCCACCATCACCCCCGAATACCCGCCGATCAGGCGAGGCAGCAACAGCATGATCGAGCTGAGCAGCGCATATTGGGTGGCAGAAAACTTGAGGTTGGTCAGGCTCGACAGATAGGCCACAAACGCCGACGTGGCCAGGCCCGAGCTGAAGTTATCCAGGGAAATGGTGAAGATCAGCATCTGCAGGTCCGGGCCCATGTCTGCGAGCATCACGAACAGCAGGTTGGTGCCGGCCGAAGCGATCCCGCCGATAAACAGGATCGGCAGGATGCCGAAACGAACAATCAGCAGGCCACCCATGCCGGCGCCGAGCAGGGTCATGATCAGGCCGAAGATCTTGCTGACCCCGGCGATCTGATCCTTGGTAAAACCCTGGTCGATGTAGAACACGTTGGCCATTACGCCCATCACCGTGTCGGACATGCGATAGGTGGCGATCAGCCCCAGCAGCAGCAGTGCCTGCCAGCGGTAGCGCAAGATAAAGTCGTTGACCGGCGTCAGCACCGGCGCAAGGCCGCGACGGCCCATTGCCGAGAGGCACAGGGCGGTAAGCGTTATATAGAGGATGGCGCGCAGGAAGGCGCGGTCTTCCATCAACAGATCCCAGAAGCTGGTGTCATGGAACACCACGCTACCGAAGTCGGTGTTGTACAGCTGGGTAAACATGGCGGGTACGGAGACCAGCAGCACGATCAGCACAAACACCGACATCAATTGATGGGCAAAGCTGTAGCGCCCGGCCTGCAACTGGGTGCGCAGTGGCACATTGGGTTCGCGCATGAACAGGGTGGTCAGCAACGCCGGGATCATCAGCACGCCGAACAGCACATAGGTGCCGGTCCAGGCCGAGTGCTTATAGTTGAAGCCGGTGGAGCCGAAGCCTTCGGCAAAGAACAGTGCACCCGCCGTAGCCAGCAGGGCGGCAATACGGTAGCCGGACATATAGCTGGCGGCCAGGGCGGCCTGGCGGCTGTCGTCGGCGATTTCCAGGCGATAGGCGTCGACCGCGATGTCCTGGGTGGCCGAAGCGAAGGCCACCACCACGGCAATGGCGATCAGCCAGGACAGGTGCTTCTGCGGGTCGCAGAAGCCCATGCCGATCAATCCGAGGATCACCAGCGACTGGGCAAGCACCAGCCAGGAGCGACGACGTCCGAGTTTACCGAGCAGCGGCAGGCGCCATTGGTCGAGCAGCGGCGACCAGACCCATTTGAAGGCATACGCCAAACCGATCAGGCTCGCATAGCCGATGGTCTCGCGGGCCACACCGGCCTCACGCAACCACACCGAAAGCGTCGAGAACACCAACATGTAAGGCAAGCCGGCGGCAAAGCCGAGCAACAACAGCACTAACGTCGAGGGGCTGGCATAGGCGGCGAGCGCGGCGCGCCAGGTTTTACGGGGCATGGGCTGGAGTCTGCCTCAGATTCACGGAAACAAAGCGCGCACTCTAACCGCTGTGCTCTACCGGGCGCCAGCCATGGCGCTGAATATCCACGCGATTGTTGCGGACAGTGACGCCTTCTTCGCGCAAGCGTGCCCGCTGCTCGTCGCCTGAGGCGCTGCCCACCGGCAGACTTATCCGACCACCGGCACCCAGCACACGGTGCCAGGGCAATGTCGTGCCCTCGGGAAGCTGACTCAAGGTACGCCCCACCCAGCGTGCCGCGCGCCCCAGTCCGGCCAGTTGCGCCAGCTCGCCATAACTCACCACGCACCCTGGCGGGACTTGCGCCAGGGTCAGGTACAGCGCGGTGCGGCGCATCTCGGCGGGGCTTTGGGGGGCGTCGGCAGGTTGCGTCACTGTGGGTATTTCCGCTCAAATCGTCGGTATGGTTGTAAGAAATGTCTGTAATCATGCTGATGAGAATTGAACTCAATATAAATACTTGAGTCAGTCCTAGCTATCTAACACGATAATCGCCCTTTTTCGCCAATCTTGAGCTCCCTATCCGCTTATGTTGTCCAGAACCCTGCTGTGCCTCGCTGTTTTCAGTGCATCCACGCCCCTGTTGGCCGATACCGTCTGGTTGAAAAACGGTGACCGCCTGACCGGCAAAATCAAGGTCTTCGACGGTGGCAAGCTGCTGATCCAGACCGAGTACGCGGGCGCCATTCCGGTGGACTGGAAACAGGTGAAAACCCTGGAGAGCGACCAGGAGCTGTTGGTCAAGCAGGACGCCTACACCGGCGAGAAGGCCAAGTCTTTAAAAGCAGCGGACGATGGCAAGGTGGTGCTGGCCAATGGCGAGGCGCCGAAGACCGTCGAGCTGGCGAGTATCCAGCAGATCATCAAGCCCAAGCCTGTGATCGAAGACCTGGTGTGGAAGGGTAATGTCGACATGGCGCTGGACTACAAACGCGCCGAAAAAGACACCAACGACTACGACATCGACTTCAAGACCACTGCGCGCCACGGCCAATGGCGCCATACCGGCCAGGGCGAATACAACCGCGAATTCCAGGATGACGTCACCACCACCGACAACTGGGCCCTGGAATATGACCTGGACCGTTTCATCACCGAGCACTGGTTCTGGCAGGGCCGCCTGACCTATAAGCGTGACAAGGTCGAAGACCTGGCGCGCCAGCGCACCGTGGGTACCGGCCCGGGCTACCAGTTCTGGGATGACGAACTGGGTGCGTTCTCCCTCGGCTCGCTGGTCAACCGCACCGATTACGAATACGCCGATGGCGGCAAGGACAACTTCTATTCGTTGGCCATGAAGTGGAACTACAACCGCTACCTGGTGGGTAAGACCGTTGAGTTCTTCACCAATGGCGAGGTGGGCAAACCTATCGACGGTCCGGCGGAGTACTCCCTGGATGCGGAGATGGGCCTGCGCTACAAAGTCACCGAGTGGGCGTCGCTCAACCTCAAGGCCGAGCGCGACGTGATCAGTGGCGATTCGGAAAGCAGCCTGAGCAAGACCCGCTACACCGCAGGGTTCGGTGTGGCCTGGTAAGAGAGGCGCTGGCAACCGGCGCGCAGATTGATTACCTTGTGTTGAGATCCATTCCCATATGCCATGGGCGGCTGAATACCCGAGGAGTCATACGTTGAGCGCGCACGTTGCCAAGAACGCCCGAGAGCTGTTGCTCAAGGAATACCGTGGGGCTCTCTCCACATTGTCCAAAGCCATGCCCGGCTTCCCGTTTGGGTCGGTCGTGCCGTATTGCCTGGACGAGCAGGGCCGCCCACTGATCCTGATCAGCCGCATCGCCCAGCACACCCATAATCTGCAAAAGGATCCGAAGTGCTCGCTGCTGGTCGGCGAGCGCGAAGCGGATGATGTGCAGGCGGTGGGGCGCCTGACCTACCTGGCAGAAGCCGAGAAACTGCAGGAAGGCGCCGCCATCGAGGCCGCCGCCGAGCGCTATTACCGCTACTTTCCAGAGTCGGCCAACTACCACAAGGCCCACGATTTCGATTTCTGGGTGCTCAAGCCAGTACGCCACCGTTACATCGGCGGGTTTGGCGCGATTCATTGGCTCGACCAGTTGACCCTGGCCAACCCCTTCGCGGGCAAGGGCGAGCGCAGCATGATCGAACACATGAACAGCGATCACACCAAGGCCATTGCCCATTACGTCGAGTTGGCCGGCTTGCCGACCGTCGAACCCGCGCAATTGGCCGGCATCGATAGCGAAGGCATGCACCTGCGTATCGGCCAATCCCTGCATTGGCTGCCATTTGCCGAGTCTTGCAACACGCCGACACAAGTGCGCGAAGCCTTGGTTTCATTGGCTCACGCCGAGGTCTGGCCGAAAAAAGCCGCTGCTGACGCTTGAATTCACGAAACGGCGACGTCATCTAAGGTGGACTGGCAAGGCATTCTTGCGTTGAGGAACCATTTGATGCGCCCTTTTTTATTGCTCTTTCTGCTGTTCCCGGTGTTGGAGCTGTTCGTATTCGTTCAAGTCAGCGGTGCGATCGGGTTCTTCCCGGCCCTGTTGCTGATCATTCTCGGCTCGATGCTCGGCGTCCTGGTACTGCGCGTCGCCGGCCTGGCCACGGCGCTGCGTGCCCGTGAAAGCCTGAATCGCGGCGAATTGCCGGCCCAGACCATGCTCGAAGGCCTGATGATGGCTTTGGCAGGCGGCCTGTTGATCCTGCCGGGCTTTATCAGCGACGTCGTGGGCCTGGTGATGTTGCTGCCGTTCACCCGCAAGCTGCTGGCCGGAAAAATGCGCCAGCGCGCCGAAGAGGCCGCGATTCGCCAACGTGCATTCGCCGACGACCTGCAACCCCGTGGCGGTCCGGCTCCGCGCCAACCGTTGGGGCGTGAAGGCGATGTGATCGAAGGCGAGTTCGAACACCGCGACAGCAAATAACCACTTCACTGGCACGGCACCTTCGGGTGCCGTGTTGCTTTTATGGGCCAACAGACGCAAAAAAAATCATCTTCGGCCCCTTGTAATAAGCTTATGCGCCCTTATGTAACGGTCACCGCAAGGTTTCTGGTGGCGACACCAGACAGACTTCCGCGTTTCGCCCAGCGAACCGCGACCGGCACCGCCGGAATACAACCAGCCGGTACCGATACCGGCCGATGAAAAACACAATTAGGAGAGATCGACAATGAGCAAGCTTCGTCCTCTGCACGACCGCGTCGTAATCCGTCGCAGCGAAGAAGAAAAGAAAACCGCTGGCGGTATCGTTCTGCCAGGTTCGGCTGCTGAAAAAGCCAACCACGGTGTGATCGTCGCTGCAGGCCCAGGCAAGACTCTGGAAAACGGTGACGTACGTGCGCTGGCCGTTAAAGTCGGTGACAAGGTTGTATTTGGTCCTTACTCCGGCAGCAACACTGTGAAAGTCGACGGCGAAGACCTGCTGGTAATGGCTGAGAACGAGATTCTCGCCGTACTGGAAGACTGATTTCCCCGCTCATTTTCCCGTTACTACAAAGTATTTAAGGAATATCGATCATGGCTGCTAAAGAAGTTAAATTCGGCGATTCCGCCCGCAAGAAAATGCTCACCGGTGTCAACATCCTGGCTGACGCAGTAAAAGCGACCCTGGGCCCGAAAGGCCGTAACGTGATCATCGAGAAGAGCTTCGGCGCTCCGACCATCACCAAGGACGGCGTTTCCGTCGCTAAAGAAATCGAACTGGAAGACCGTTTCGAAAACATGGGCGCGCAGCTGGTCAAAGACGTTGCCTCCCGTGCCAACGATGACGCAGGCGACGGCACCACCACCGCTACCGTTCTGGCTCAGGCAATCGTCAACGAAGGCTACAAGGCCGTCGCTGCCGGCATGAACCCGATGGACCTCAAGCGCGGCATCGACAAGGCGACCATCGCCATCGTTGCTGAGCTGAAAAACCTGTCCAAGCCTTGCGCTGACACCAAGGCAATCGCTCAGGTAGGCACCATCTCCGCCAACTCCGACAGCTCCATCGGCGACATCATTGCCGAAGCCATGGAAAAAGTCGGTAAAGAAGGCGTGATCACCGTTGAAGAAGGCACTGGCCTGGAAAACGAACTGTCGGTTGTTGAAGGCATGCAGTTCGACCGTGGCTACCTGTCCCCGTACTTCGTCAACAAGCCGGAAACCATGGTTGCCGAGCTGGACAGCCCGCTGATCCTGCTGGTCGACAAGAAGATCTCCAACATCCGCGAAATGCTGCCAGTGCTGGAAGCCGTTGCCAAAGCCGGCCGCCCACTGCTGATCGTTTCCGAAGACGTTGAAGGCGAAGCCCTGGCGACTCTGGTTGTGAACAACATGCGTGGCATCGTTAAAGTCGCAGCCGTCAAGGCTCCAGGCTTCGGCGACCGTCGCAAGGCCATGCTGCAGGACATCGCCGTTCTGACCGGCGGTACGGTTATCTCCGAAGAGATCGGCCTGAGCCTGGAAAGCGCCACCCTGGAAAACCTGGGTAGCGCCAAGCGCGTGACCATCTCCAAGGAAAACACCATCATCGTTGACGGTGCTGGCGTTGAAGGCGACATCCAATCGCGCATCACTCAGATCCGTGCCCAGGTTGCCGAGACTTCCTCGGACTACGACCGTGAAAAACTGCAAGAGCGTCTGGCCAAGCTGTCCGGTGGCGTTGCAGTGATCAAGGTTGGCGCTGGTTCCGAAGTTGAAATGAAAGAGAAGAAAGCCCGCGTTGAAGACGCCCTGCACGCAACCCGCGCAGCCGTCGAAGAAGGCGTGGTACCTGGCGGTGGCGTTGCGCTGATCCGTGCTCTGGAAGCCCTGACTAACCTGACCGGCGACAACGCTGACCAGAACGTCGGTATCGCTGTACTGCGTCGTGCTGTTGAAGCACCGCTGCGCCAGATCGCTGCCAACTCCGGCGACGAGCCAAGCGTTGTGGTCAACGAAGTCAAGAACGGCAAAGGTAACTACGGTTACAACGCTGCGACTGGCGTCTACGGCGACATGATCGAAATGGGCATCCTGGACCCTACCAAGGTGACTCGTTCCGCGCTGCAGGCTGCAGCCTCCATCGGTGGACTGATCCTGACCACCGAAGCTGCCATCGCTGACAAGCCAAAGGCTGAAGGCTCGGCTGGCGGCGGTATGCCAGACATGGGCGGCATGGGTGGCATGGGCGGCATGATGTAAGCCAGCCTTACCCCAGTACTGAAAAAGCCCCGCCTGCAGTGATGCAGGCGGGGCTTTTTTGTGGGCCTTGGGTTCAGGTGGGCGTTGCGCGCGTGGATGGCCGGTACAGCAACAGGCAATACAGCCCCAGGCAGATCAGCCAGCAGAAAATCGCCGTCCACACATTATGGGAAAAGAAGTGGGCGCCTTGCATCATACGGCTGACGGAAAAGACGCTGCCCAAGCCGACGGCAAAGATGAATGCGCCGCGCGCCATCCGCGGCTGTCGGTCACGTAATGCAAAAAACAGGGCGAACACGGCGAACCCGGTGGCGGCATGACCTCCAGGCCAGCAGCGTCCGGGTTTATCGGTGGGTGGGCGAGGGCTCAGCAGTTTGCTGTAGGTTTCCTGACCGCCGAATTCCTGGACGCTCCACGGGCACTGGACGCCGGTGATGGTTTTCAGCGGAGAGACAAACGCGGTTGCCAGCCCGAGGGACAGCACCAGGCAGCCCAGTTCACGCCGATAGGGTTTGAGCCGCCGGAGGATAAATGTGCCGGCAAATCCCAGGATCGCCAAGACCGAGAACAGGATGACCAACTGTTTGGCGCGGTCATGCAGGATGTCTTCGAGGAAGAAACTGTAACGCCCGATGAAACCACCCTCCGCGCCGTTGTAGAACAGCTTGGCGAGATCCATGTCCAGCGAGGTCAGTTCCAGCAACAGCAATAGAAGCGCAGCGCCGCCGGGGATGCCCAGGCAGAGCCATAAGTTGAGAGGTTTGGAGACCGGTACGGCGGGGGTGGTTCGCATGGTGAACCCTGGTGAAAAACGTCCCGTACTGACCTGTACGGGACGTTTTGGTTAGCGCGTGCTCAGTGCCGGGGCCTCTTCCTTGGGCGCTCTCCAGCTCAGCAACTGTTGTTTGAAGCCATAGCTGGCGGCCTGGTAGTAGGTGATCGCCCGCTGGATCAACGGGTCATCGCTGCCGACCCGCAACTCCTGGCTTTCACCGAGGGCCTGGTCGTGGCGGCGCAGGCCCAGGCGAGGGCTGAGAATCGCCAGGTCCTTGCCGTCGAACAACCCCAGGTGCTGGTAGTTACCGACCACGACCCGAGGTGGCAGTGGGTTGTCCTGCAGCAGGTTGCGGCCAAAGAAGGTTGATTCGTAGCTCAGGTTGAGCAGGCCCAGCAGCGTCGGCGCCAGGTCGATCTGGCTGGCCAGTTGTGCGCTTTCCCGTGCGTCGATCAGCTTGGGCGCATAGATGAACAGCGGAATCTGGTAGTTGGTGATGGGCAGGTCTTCCTTGCCTGCACTGCCGGCAGTGTGGTCGGCGACGAAGATGAAGATCGTGTTATCGAACCACGGTTTTTGACGGGCGGCTTGCAGGAATTGGCCGATGGCGTGGTCGGTGTATTTCACCGCGCCGTCGCGGCCATTCCCGGATTTGATGTCGATACGCCCATCCGGGTAGGTGTAAGGGCGGTGGTTGGAAGTGGTCATCAGTTGCAGCAAAAATGGCTGCTGCTTGGCGTAGTCGGCGTCGGCCAGTTTCAGGGTTTGGTTGTACAGGTCCTCGTCAGCCATGCCCCAGGCGTTCTTGAACGAGATTTCCGACTCGGGCACGCTGCTTTGGTCCACGACGCGATAACCGTTGCCGCTGAAAAACGCGTTCATGTTATCGAAGTACCCGCGCCCGCCGTACACAAACACGCTGTCATAACCGACGGCCGTGAGTTGCTGGCCCAGGCTGGCGAAGCCGCTTTCACGACCAATGCGCTTGACGATCGAGCGCCCAGGCGTAGGGGGGATCGCCAGGGTAATCGCTTCCAGGCCACGGTCGGTGCGGGTGCCGGTGGCATAGAAATTATTGAAATACAGGCTCTGTTTGCGCAGTGCATCCAGGTTGGGCGTGAGGTTGCGTTCATCACCGTTGCTGCCCATGTACTTGGCGCTGAAGCTTTCGATGGTGACCAGCACGATATTGGGCTTGCGCAGCGTGCCCGGATTGGTGATGGCACGGCGGATATCCAGCGGGTCCTGGCCGATAAAGCGGGCGTTGGGTTCGCTGAGTTCTGCACGCAACTGCTTGGCGACAACGTCGATGGGCAGGCTTTTGTAGAACTGCGGGTAGTCCAGTTCGTTGTTACGGAATGCGGCGAAAAACTGATACGGACCATTACTGGCCAGTTCGTTCTTGTAGGCGTTGCCGCCCTGGGCTCGCGGGCTGTCCTGGCTGATCAGTTGCAGGCTGAGGCCGGCAACGACCAGCAGCGCCAAGGCATTCACCAGGCGACCACGCATCGCCGGCAGTGGGGCGCTCATCGCTGCATTGAACGGCTTGCGCAAGGCCAGGCTCAAGACGATGGCCAGCATCGCAAGCAGGCTCAACAGCTTGCCGATCGGATAAGACTCCAGCAGGTTGTTCAACACCTCATCGGAGTACACCAGGTAATCGACGGCGATGAAATTGAAGCGCACGCCGAACTCATCCCAGAACAGCCACTCGGCCACCGAGGTAAACAGCATGGCGAACAGGCTGACGGTGAGCACCGCCTGCAGGAACCAGCGGTGGCCGCGACGGCGCCATAGCGCGGGTGGGCACAACAGCAAATACAGGCCCAGTGGCAGTGCCGCATAGGCCAGGAAACCCAGGTCGTACAGCAGGCCCACGCCAAACACCGGCAGCAGGTTGCCGCCGACTTCGTCCAAGTGAGTGATGAGCAGCACGCTGCGAGTGAGCAGGAAAATAACCAGCCAGGCACCGGTTACCAGCAGCAAATAGCGCATTGGCGCTGTTTTGACAAAACCCATGTCTATGTTCCTTATATCAATGGGTGGCGATCTTCTGCCTGACACTGTAGTCAGTTTGTGAAGCTATAGTGAAAAACTTGTTCAACTCTGTGCAAGGTTGAAAACCTTTATCGTCGGACCTCTCAGCTCTATCCCTGAGCCACACTTGGCCTTAAGCTGCGCGAGCCAACACGGCCGTTACCGCGTACGGAGACACTGCCCATGCGAATTCTATTGGTTGAAGACAACCGCGATATTCTGGCCAACCTGGCCGACTACCTGGGGCTAAAAGGCTACACCGTGGACTGTGCGCAGGACGGTTTGTCGGGCCTGCACCTGGCCGCCACCGAGCATTACGACTTGATCGTGCTCGACATCATGCTGCCTGGCATCGATGGCTACACCTTGTGCAAACGCCTGCGTGAAGACGCCCGCCGCGACACGCCGGTGATCATGCTCACCGCCCGCGACCAGTTGGATGACCGGCTGCAGGGCTTCAAGTCCGGCGCCGATGATTATTTGCTCAAACCGTTTGCCCTGTCGGAATTGGCCGCGCGCATCGAAGCCGTGCTGCGCCGTGCCCAAGGCGGCGGTCGCCGCGCCCTGCAAGTGGCCGATCTGAATTACGACCTCGATACCCTGGAAGTGACTCGCGAAGGGCGCCTGCTCAAACTCAACCCGGTCGGCCTGAAACTGCTCGCGGTCTTGATGCAGAAAAGTCCCCACGTACTGCGTCGGGAAGTGCTCGAAGAGGCGCTGTGGGGCGATGACTGCCCGGACAGCGACAGCCTGCGCAGCCACGTCCACCAGTTGCGCCAAGTGATCGATAAGCCGTTCGCCAAACCGTTGCTGCAAACGGTGCACGGTGTGGGTTACCGCTTGGCCGAGGGCCGTGATGGAGTTTAAGCAAAGCCTTGCCCAGCGGATCATCATTGCCTTTGCCTTGATGAGTGCGTTGGTGGCGGGGGCCTTCGCCATGGGCATCGTCGCGACCGTGCACCTGGTGGAAGAGAAGTTGATCTCGGCAGGCTTGGGCGGTGACTTGCAACGCCTGCTGCTGATGGACACTGTTGAGGACTGGCGGCATCGGCCCGAGCCGGACCAGCTGTTTTACTTCAGCGGTGGCCCCGGCGATTTTGAATTGCCCAAGGACCTGCGGCATCTGGAACCCGGTTTTCATGAAGTGTTTCGCGAGGCGCTGTCGTACCACGCGATGGTCGAAGTGGTCGACGGTCGGCGCTATGTGCTGCTGCAGGATCAAAGCGATTTCGAAGAGCGCGAGCGCGTGCTGTTTGCCGTGGTGCTGGTGGGCTTCGTGCTCAGCCTGGCGCTGGCAGTGTTCCTCGGCTGGGTGCTGGCCCGTAAGGTGATGGCGCCGGTAGTACGTCTGGCCCGCCAGGTGCGGCACCGCGACCAGTTGCTGGGCCTGGCGCCGCCGCTGGCACCGGACTACGCGGCCGACGAAGTGGGTGAACTGGCCGTGGCCTTCGACGCCACGCTGGGGCGCCTGCGTCAGGCGTTGTCCCGCGAGCAGTTGTTTACCAGCGATGTCAGCCACGAACTGCGCACGCCGCTGATGGTGCTGGCCAGTTCCTGCGAATTGCTGCTGGAGAACCCCGCCATCGATCAGCGTGGGCGTAACCAGGTCGAGCGCATCGCCCGTGCCTGTGAAGAAATGCGTGAGCTGGTCCAGACCTTCCTGATGCTCGCCCGTGCCCAACATGACGACGGCAGCATGTCGCCCAAGGCCAACCTGTTGCAGGTGGCTGATGACCTGCTCGGCATTTGGCGTGAGCCCATCGAGCACAAGGGCCTGGAGTTGATCTACCAACCGGGCAACCCGCTGGAGACCCGCTATAACGCCACCTTCCTGCATGCCGTGATGGGCAACCTGTTGCGCAATGCCCTGCACTACACCGAGCGTGGCTTTATCCGCCTGACCCTGGAACCCACCGGGTTTGTGGTGGAAGACAGCGGCGTTGGCATTCCCGAAGACAAGCGCGAAGCGATGTTCGAGCCGTTCGTACGCGGCAGTGAGAAGCGCGGTGAGGGCCTGGGGTTGGGGTTGTCGCTGGTTCAGCGCATCTGCGAGAACCAGGGCTGGAGCGTTACCCTCAGCACCATGGAGCCCCATGGCTGTCGCTTTCATGTCCAATTGAGTCAGGTTAACGCCTGACCGTTCCCACTGCCGTTATCCTGCCAGAGATCCCCGTAAATCGGCGAACATGGCCCGATGATATTGCTTGTTTCTGTAAAGTCTTGAAATGTATGAGATTGGACAGGACAAGTTTTTCACAACGGGTTGACCTGTTGATCACAGGTCGCTGCTTAAGGTTGTAGGCATCAGTAACTGGAGATCCGTTGATGCCTACCCCGATCAAGCTCGAATTTTCCGATAAGTATGACGACCAGCATGCCCACGAATATTTGCTCAAGCATCAGGACAATCTGGCTCGCCGGTTGTCCCACAAACGCGACGAGCAACTGGCCCGTGGTGCGCTGGCGATGGCCGGTGAGCCTGGCCTGGTGCTGGACCTGCCGTGCGGCGCCGGGCGTTTCTGGCCGCTGCTGGCGGAAAAACCCAACCGCGTGATCATCGGCGCCGACAATTCGGCATCGATGTTGAAGGTAGCGACGGCCGCCCAACCCGCCGAAGTGGTGAAACGGGTACGGCCCTTGCAGACATCTGCCTTCGATATCGATTTGCCGGATAACTCGGTCGACAGCATTTTCTGTATGCGTCTGCTCCACCACATTGGTGATCCAGCGCACCGGCAGGCAGTTTTGCGGGAGTTTCAGCGGGTTACCCGCGATAGCGTAATCATTTCGCTGTGGGTCGATGGCAATTTCAAAGCCTGGAAACGCAAGCGTCTTGAAGGGCGGCGTCGCAGTAAAGGTGAGCAGGAAGGTTACCAAAATAGATTTGTGTTACCGGCTGCTACTGTTGAAGCAGAGTTTGAGCAAGCCGGCTTCCGTGTTCAGGAATCCCTGGACTTCATACCGCTCTACGCCATGTGGCGGGTGTATGTATTGCGCAAGAGGTAACAGGATGGCAGTTGAGTGCGTAGCAGGCAGTCACGTAGCTCCCGAAGAACGCTTCGATTATTTCTGGCGTCAGCAAGGCGAATGGGTCGAAGAACCCAATCGCCGGCGTGGCGGTGAAAGTGGTGTACAGCGCGTACTCAGTGCCAATGGCCGGTTGCTCTACAGCAAGCGCCAGACAGGCCATATCTACCGCAGTTGGCTGCACCCGTTTGGACGCCCCACGGTGCTGCGCGAGCGTGATGCTCTAATGGGCCTGCGGGGGTTGGATGTACGTGTCCCCGAAATGGTCTTTTGTGAAGCACGCCGTGACCCCGAGCACCGCTGGAAGGCACTGTTGGTGACTGCCGCCCTCGACGGCTTCGACGAAATTGAAAACTGGTACGCCGCCGGTGGTCGCCAACAGTACGGCGAGCAAGTGCACGAACGCTTGCTCAAAGAGTTGGCCGGCACCCTGGCTCGTATGCACAAAGGGCGCTGGCAGCACGGCTGCCTGTACATCAAGCACATTTTCGTGCGGGTCACGGGCGAGGGCGACTCTGCCCAGGTGGAAGTGGCGCTGCTGGATTTCGAGAAATGCCGCCAGCGCTTGACGGCTTATCGGGCTGCTTCCCATGACATGTTGCAGTTGCGCCGCCATTCGTCGTGGAACAGCACCGACTGGGAAAAACTCAGCTACTTTTACGAGGCGGCGTTTGGCAGCGCTATCAAGGGTTTACTCAAATGAAGCTAGAAATAGCACGAGGTTTGTTCCTGGTCGGGGCGATGGGCATTGCTGCCTTGGCCCTGGCAGCGTGGGAGCAGCCTCGCACACAAGTGCTCAGCGCGGTGCAAGGCGGCGCGCAATGCCTGTTGCCGCGCGTCGCCAAGGCGAGTGTGGCGGCCAAGCCTGATCATGAGCTGTTGCTGTTCATGTTTGGCATGTCTCAAGGCATGAGGCCGCAGAGTTGAAACGATTCAAACCCCCGAAAAGGGCCTCGCGATGCGAGGCCCTTTTTTTGTCCGTCAAACCTTATCGGGCTTGGCCAGCAACGTATAAACACAGGGCAATACAAACAGTGTGAACAAGGTGCCGATCGACATCCCCGTGGCGATCACCATGCCGATATCAAACCGGCTCACCGCGCCTGCGCCGGTCGCGAGAATCAATGGCACCATGCCGAACACCATGGCGGCGGTGGTCATCAACACCGGCCGCAGGCGAATCGCCGCGGCTTCCTCTACCGCCTGACGCGGGCTGAGGCCCTTGTCCTTGCGCAGTTGGTTGGCAAATTCCACGATCAGGATGCCGTGTTTGCTGATCAAGCCGATCAGCGTCACCAACCCCACCTGGGTATAGATATTCATGCTCGACCAGCCCAGGAACAGCGGGATCAGCGCACCGCAGATCGACAGCGGCACCGTCACCAGAATCACCAGCGGATCACGGAAGCTTTCGAACTGGGCCGCCAGCACCAGGAAGATAATCGCCAGGGCCAGGGCAAACGTGACCCACAGCGCGCTGCCTTCCTGGATAAATTGCCGCGACGCGCCGCTGTAGTCGAAGGCATAGCCCGGTGGTGTTTCCTCAATCGCGATCTGGCGCACGGTGTCGATGGCTTCGCCCATGCTCACGATGGGAAAACCGGAGATCAGCGCCGAGTTGAGTTGCTGGAACTGGTTTAGCTGACGGGGCCGGGCGCGGTCGGTGAGGGTGATCAGGGTCGACAGTGGCAGCAGTTCACCCTGGGTGTTTTTCACGTAGTAGTTATTCAGCCAGTCAGGGTTGTCGCGGTAAGCGCGCTCCACTTGGGCGATCACCTTGTAGCTGCGTCCGTCGAGGGTGAAGCGGTTGATTTCCGCCTCGGCCAGCAAGGTCGCCAGGGTACCGCCGAGGTCCTGCATCGACACGCCCATCTGCGCAGCCTTGGCGCGATCGATGTCGACCACGACCTCCGGCTTGTCGAAGGCCAGGTCGATGTCCACAAAGGCGAACTTGCCCGACTCCATCGCACGTTTTTTCACGCGGTTGGCCACTTCCAGCAAGGATTCATAATCGTTGGCCGTGTTGATCACAAAGCCAAACGGCAGTCCTTCGCCTGTGCCCGGCAGGGACGGCAGGTTAAAGCCGAACACCTGCAGGCCCGGGATCTGCTCCAGGCGGTGCTGGACGTCGGGCAGGATTTGCATCTGGGTACGGCTGCGCTCGTTCCACGGCTTGAGCAGGAAACCGCCGATACCCGATTGCACGCCATTGAAGCCGTTGATCTGGAACGACGCGTAGTACTCCGGGAACTCCTTGAAGATCTTGATGAACTCGTCGGTGTAGGTGTTGAGGTAGTCCAGGTTGGTCGGTTGCGGCGCGCTGGCCATCATGAAGATGATGCCCTGATCTTCGTCGGGAGCCAGTTGCGACTGGGTGAACTTGAGGAACACCGGGATCAGGCATAGCACAATCAGCGCAAACACGATCACCACCGGCCGCGTATTCAGGGTGCCATGCAGCATGCTCCGGTAACGGCGCTTGAGGCTTTCGAACGTCCGGTCAAGGCGATGGGCCAGGCCCGAGGGGTTTTCATCGTGACGCAACAACAGTGCGCACATCATCGGCGACAGGGTCAGGGCGACGATGCCAGAGATGATCACCGCCCCGGCCAGCGTCAGGGCGAACTCCTTGAACAGCGCCCCGGTGAGGCCTTCGAGAAAACCGATGGGCGCATACACCGCCGCCAGGGTGATGGTCATCGACACCACCGGCAGGGCGATCTCCCGAGCGCCCTCCAGCGCCGCATCCAGAGGCGTCTTGCCTTCCTCGATATGGCGATGGATGTTTTCCACCACCACGATTGCATCGTCCACCACCAGGCCGATGGCGAGCACCATCGCCAGCAGGGTCAGCAGGTTGATCGAGTAGCCCATCAACTGCATGAAAAACAGCACGCCGATCATCGACAGCGGGATGGTGATCACCGGAATCACCACCGAACGCAATGCGCCGAGGAACAGGAACACCACCACGATCACGATCAGCACCGCTTCAAACAGGGTCTTGACCACCTCGTTGATGGACGCCTGGATAAACAGGGTCGCGTCGTAGGCAATTTCTGCCTTGAGGTTGGGCGGCAGCTGGGACTCCAGCTCCGGCATCAGCTTGCGCACTTCCTTGATCACGTCCAGCGGGTTGGCGCTGGGCGTGGCC
This sequence comes from Pseudomonas sp. SH10-3B, assembly GCF_019891415.1. NCBI lineage: Bacteria > Pseudomonadati > Pseudomonadota > Gammaproteobacteria > Pseudomonadales > Pseudomonadaceae > Pseudomonas > Pseudomonas sp. SH10-3B. The sequence continues at coordinate 20,318 of NZ_JAFLXD010000046.1, forward strand.
TTGATGCCTATATACACCGAGGGTGTGCCGCCGAACGAGCTGATGGCGTTGTAGTTTTCCGCGCCCATTTCCACCCGCGCCACATCCCGCAGCAGCACGCGGCTGTCACCGTCGGTTTTGACGGTGATGGCACCAAAGGCCTCGGCCGACTTGAGGTCGGTGTTGGCATTGATGCTGGTGACCACGAACTCGCCTTTCACCTCACCGGCGGCGGAGAGGAAGTTGTAGTGGCGTACGGCGTCGGTGATGTCGCTGGCGCTGAGGCCAAAGCCGGCGAGTTTGATCGGGTCGAGCCAGATGCGCATGGCGAACACCTGGTTGCCGAGGATCTCTGCTTCGGCCATGCCGGGCAGGGTGGCAAGCTTGGGCTGGATGACCCGCGACAGGTAGTCGGTGATCTGCGGGTTGCTCAACTGCTGGCTGGAGAAACTGATGTACATCAGTGCCGAGGCGTCGGCTGCTTCTTTGCTCAGCACCGGGTCTTCGGCGTCCTGCGGCAGTTTGTTCTTCACCTCGTTGGCCTTGGCCAGCAACTCGGTAAACAAGCGGTCGCTGTTGGAGCCGATGCGTGCGTAGATCGAGATCACCGAGAAGTTCTGGCGACTCACCGAGGTCATGTAGTCGATGCCCTCGGCGCTCGCCAGGCTTTGCTGCAAGGGCTGGGTGATATAGCCCTGGATCGTTTCGGCATTCGCGCCGGGGTAGGCGGTGGTCACCGTGATCAGGGCGTTTTCCATACTGGGGTATTGGCGCAACGGCAGCTTGCTGTAGGCCTGGAACCCGAGCAACACAATGAGCAGGCTGACCACCATGGCCAGTACCGGACGGCGGATAAAGGCATCTGTGAACTTCATGGCTCAATGCCCTGCCGGCAGGTTTTTGTCCGGGCTGATGGCGATGGGCGTGCCGTTGTCCAGTTTGAGCTGGCCGGCGCTGACCACCTGTTCACCGGCTTTCAAGCCCTTGCTCACCAGCACCAGGCCACCGCGTCGCTCGCCGGTCTCGACAAAACGTCGTTCGGCGATCAACAGCGGCTGACCGTTGGCGTCTTTTTCCACCGCGCCGTTCTCGGCCTTCTTCTCGGCCACGGCGTACACCGAGTTGCCGTAGAGCGTGTAGGTAATTGCGCCTTCCGGCACCACGATTTGCGCGGTCGGGTTGGGCAGCATCACCTCCAGGCTGGTGAACATGCCGGGCAGCAGCTTGCTGTCCGGGTTGGCCAGGGTGGCGCGCACCAGCACGTTGCGCGTGCTGTTCTCCACCTTGGGGTTGATCGCACTGACGCTGCCGGGAAATTGCTGGCCGGGGTAAGCCGAAACCTGCACCTGCACGGGTTGCCCGATGGCGACTTTGGGCACCGAATGTTCAGGGATATAGAAGTCGACGTAGAGGCCGCTGATGTCTTGCAGGGTGGCGATCACCGTGCCGCTGGCGAGGTAGTCGCCCACGTCCACCTGGCGAATGCCGATGGTGCCGCTGAATGGCGCAACGATGTGTTTCTTGGCCAGGGAAGCCTTGAGTTGGTTGACGGTGGCCTTGTTCTTTTGCAATTGGGCGCTGAGGCGGTCGAACTCGCCCTTGGAGATCGCCTGGCTGCCCACCAGTTGGCTGCCGCGCCCGTAATCCAATTGCGCCAGGCCCAGATCGGCCTGGGCGGTTTCCAGCAGGGCGCTTTCCACGGCGCTGTCCAGCTGCACCAGGGGTTGCCCGGCCTTGACCTTCTGCCCGGACTCGAACTGCACGTCCTTGACGGTGCCGGCCACCTCCAGGCTCAGGTTGACCCCTTGCAACGCCTTGAGCGTACCCACCGATGGCAGGCGTTGCTGCCACGGCTGCTCGGTCGCGGTCGCGACAGCCACACTGACGGGCGGTTTGGGTGTGGAGAAGACCTGGATCTGCTGATAGATGGCAAAGGCTTTATAGCCCGCCAGCAGCAGGACGATTAACAGGACGACACCTAACATGATCAGCATGCGACGGCGCAGCATATTCCGGTTCCTTGGAAAAACTGGGACAGACGAAGACAGACAGTGTCGGAACATTACTCCGAGTAATCAGGGGATTCCACCCGGCAAGCCGGGCCCCTGCAGGGTGGTGGGTCAGATCAGGTGCAGATGGTTATCCCAGAGCGCCGCCGGCAATTCCAACGGCTTGGCGACCAGCTGTTTCTGGCGGCAATCGTAGTAGCGGCAACGGCCCTGGCCCGAGGTGACGACAAACCCGTCCGCCACGGCCCCGACGCCTGCGCAGTCGGGCAACGGTCCATCCAGGCGCAGTTCGCCGCTGTCCATGTCCCAGATAAAGAAGCGGTTGCCGCGCGGTGCGGTCAACGCCACCAGGCGCAATTCGCTGTGCACCGCGACGCTGGCGGTGTAATGCCCCATGGCCTGCAACTGCTCATCGGCCACCGGGAAGGCCACGAACGGCTGCCCCGGACGCTTGATCGCGAGCAACTCGGAACGCTCCTGGGACGGTCCCATGAACTGCTGGCCGGTGAGAATGGTGCCGTCGCTGGCGATGCCCATATGGCGCACGCTGTTCATCTGCTGGCCGAGGGTTTCCTTGCTGATCAGCGTGCCGTCGCGCTGCATCAGCACCAGGCTCGGCTCCATGGCGTTGAGGTTCATCTCCACGCGGCTTTCGGCTTCGGTGCGGATGCCGCCGTTGGCCACCACCAGGGTTTCGCCGTCAGGCATCCACGACACCTGGTGCGGGCCGATGCCATGGGTGGAAATCTCGCCACTGTGCACCAGGCGCTCGCCTTCGAACTGATACACACCGAGCAGGCCACGGCCGGGGTCGGATGTGTCGTTCTCGGTGGCGTACAGCCAGTCGCCGCTCTTGTGGATGACCGCATGGCCGTAGAAGTGGCGGTTGGCGTTCGAGGTGATGGTTTGCAGCAGCGCGCCATCACGTAGATCAATCAGATAACTCTCGGTGCCCGGGCGGCGGGCAACAAACAGCGCAATCGGCAGCGTCGGGTGGTTGATGATGGCGTGGCAGCGCTGGCCGACCTGGGTGGCAAACACTTGCTTGCCGTCCAAGTGAAAGCCCACGGCGTAGTGCTTGCCGTCGGCATCATCGCGCGCCGACAGCAGCAGCGGGCGCTTGTCTTTCCCTTTGAACAGCGTCCAGCCACCCAGTGTGAGTGCGCTGAGCAGCACGCTGCCGATCGCCAAAGCCTGTCGCCTGAGCATCATCAGTCACCGTCGTTGGCATTGAAGCCCAGTTGGATCCCCAGCGCCTTGGCCAGCTCGCCTTCGTGCAGGCGGTGGACCACGTTGAGGCTGTCGTAGATATCGTTGAGTTGCTGGCGCCCGGCGTCATCGTTCAACAGTTCGTTGAGGCTGCGCTGGTTGCTGGCGAACAGTTTCAGCGAGGCGGCATAGGCCGCGTCGATCTTGTCGGCCAATGGCTTTTGATCCGTCGGCAGCAAACCACGCAGGCCCTTGTTGTCGACGCCGACCCACACGGTCTGGGCGGCGGCGAGGCTGGCCTCCAGGCTTTGCAGGGACGACTGGCTGCGCCATGCATCGGCCTGGAACGGCTGCGGGATGCCCTTGGTCTGGCGGCCCATGGGCGTGCCGAGTTTTTTCTTCAGGGTGTCCAGTGCGGTCACTTGTACGCGCAGCAGATCGGCGATGGCTTCGTGGGAATCAGCGTAGCGCTGGTTCGGAAACTTACTCATCTGCGCGAGCATGCCGTCGGTGCTGTTCCAACTGGCCAGGATCTCTTCGGCCAGGGCTTTCTGACGATCACCGATGGCCACCAGCAGCGGGCAGTAACGGGCTTTCTGCGCCTCGTCGGCGATGTCGGTCTTGGCGTCGTAGAGGATGTATTCGTAGGCCGACAGGCCCTGAACCACCACGCTGGACTTGGCCAGTGCGGCGCCGTCGATCTGCGGCTGGGCGGCGACCAGTTGCTCGACCTGACGGCCCACGAGGTTCTTCTTGTCCGGCCAGAACTGCACCTGCCACGAGCGGTTGCCCTCGGCCAGTGGACCGATCAGCAGCGGTTGCAACTCGGCCCAGGCTTTTTGCGCGTGGAGGAAGTCGGCGCGGGCGGTGTCCAGGCTTTGCTTGCCCTGGCAGTAGGCCAGGGCGCTGACAGCCAACTGGCGATCGGCTTCGACCCAACGGCTATAGGTCGGCAGGATCACTTGCTTGGCGATCGCCGCCGAGGTCACGGCTTGCGGGTCTTGTGGCGAGCAGGCACCCAGGGCGAGGGCGGCCAGGCTGGTGAACAACAACTTGGGACGGAACATGTCGAGCTCCCTTCTGTAATTGGGGCGAAGCTTATAAAGAATTCAGGAACGCCAGCAACGCAGCGCGCTGCTCGGCATTGAAGGACAACACATGCTGCTGCGCCGCCTGTGCTTCACCGCCGTGCCACAGCACGGCTTCGAGCAGGTTGCGGGCGCGGCCGTCATGCAGGAACTGGGTATGGCCGCTGACGGTCTGCGTCAGCCCGATACCCCACAACGGCGGCGTGCGCCATTCGCTGCCACCGGCCTTGAATTCCGTGCGGTTGTCGGCCAGGCCTGGGCCCATGTCGTGCAACAGCAAATCGCTGTAGGGGCGGATCACTTGGTTGGCCAACTCGGGTTCGGCGGCATTCGCAGCGGTGGTGAACATCGGCTTGTGGCAACCCTGGCAACCGGCCTGGTAGAACAGGTTTTTCCCGGCCAGCACCTGCGGCGTATTGACGTCGCGGCGCACGGGCACGGCCAGGTTGCGGGTGTAGAACAGCACCAGGCGCAGGATGTTATCGCTGACTTCCGGCTCGCCATCGGGGCCATTGCCGTTGGGTGCCTGTTTGCAGGCGACTTGGGCGTCGGTGCAGTCATCGAAGGGTCTCAGGGAGGTGGTGAGGCCCATATCACCAGAGAACGCGTGAACATTTTGTTGATTGAGGTTCGGTTGCCCGGCTTTCCAGCCAAACCGTCCGAGTACGGTTTTTTGCTCGGCGTCATCCCAGACCCAATTCGCCCGGCCGATGATGGCTTCCTTGTCGGCGGTCTTCGGCTCGGTATTGCGCAGGATATCCGCGTCGCTGATGGCTTCGAGCAGGCCCAGGCCGATCATCGGCGGGGCGATACGCGCGGAAAACCGTGTGTCCGGGTGCATCGGGCCATAGCCGAGCTGGGTGATCTGCAGGTTGGGTTTGCGTAACTCGACGACGCTGCCGTCCTTGAACGTGACGTTGACTGGCGTGTAGTCGACGCGCACCTTGCCTTCTGGTTCGACGCCGGGCACGGCCATGTCCTGCAATTGCCCGCCGTAGACGGGCTCGGGCACCACCCCGGCTTGCTCGATGAGCTTGGCGTAGGACGGCTGCTCCTGGATAGACAGGGGGATCGACAGGCGCACCAGCATCGACACCGCATTGGCCGCGTCGGGCAGCGGCGGATGGCCACGGCCGTCCTTGATATGGCAGTTCTGGCAGGCGTTGGTGTTGAACAGCGGGCCCAGGCCATCACGGGCGGTGGTGGTGGATGGCGCGATCACCCACGGGCTGCGAAAGAAGCTGTTGCCCACACTGAAATCCAGGCGGCGCGTGGGTGACAGGTTGGCCGAGGGCAGAGAAAACGCATTCTGGTCGCGCTTGTTCACCGTCGTCGCGCCGCCCGCTCGCGACTCACCCGGCTCTGCCTTGGTGAAGCGCGGGGCGTCGTCGCAGGCAGTCAGGCTCAAGGCCATCAACGCTGCGCACAGGCGAAAAAGCGAACGAAACATCGAGTTTCCCGGACGAAGGCTGAAAATAAGGTCGCAAAGTCTAACAGGGCAGGGCGGATTGAATAAGAGCAATTATCGTTTGGTGGCATCCCGATTCATTCCCGCTAGAATGACCGCACATTTTTCTCTGGAGGTGGCCAATGCAGGCTCTCGACGCTTTGCTCAACCGTGTTTCCGTGCCGCGTTTGCTGGAACCGGCACCGACCCAGGAGCAGCGCGATGTGCTGTTCGCCGCAGCCATGCGTGCGCCCGACCACGGCCAACTGCGCCCTTGGCGTTTCCTCACCGTGGAAGGTGCCGCCCGTGAGCAGATGGGCACGCTGTTGGCCGAAGCCGCCCGCCTGCAAGACGCCGATGCCCCGCAAGCCGCCATCGACAAGGCCCAGAACGGCCCGTTGCGCGCGCCGCTGGTGGTGGTGGTGATTGCCCGCCTGCAGGAGCACTTCAAGGTACCCAAATCCGAACAATTGCTGGCAGCCGCCTGCGCGGCCCACGGCATTCTGCTGGCGGCCTATGCCCAGGGGATTGGCGCGGTGTGGCGCACGGGTGAGTTGTCCTACTCGGCCCACGTCGCCAAAGGCCTGGGGCTCACGGCGGATGAGGAAGTGATTGGCTTCCTTTATTTGGGGACACCGCAGAATCCGCCGCGTACGGCGGCGAAGGAAGATGTGGCGGCGTTTGTGCAGGCTTGGACGGGTCTCTAAGCAGTACGCGGTCAAAATGTGGGAGGGGGCTTGCCCCCTCCCACATGGGGCCTGTGGTGTTTGTTAAACCTTGAACTGATCCATGAGTTTCATCTGCTGACTGGCCAAGGCATTGAGCTGGCTGCTGATGGCCGCCGATTCGGTGGCCTGGCCGGTGAGGGTTTCGGTCACGGTGCGGATCGCCGAGACGTTGCGGTTGACCTCTTCGGCCACGGCGCTTTGCTGCTCGGCGGCGCTGGCGATTTGCAGGTTCATGTCGCTGATCACCGTCACCGCATCACTGATCTTGCCCAAGGCTTGCGCGGCTTGATGGATCTGCCCGGCATTGCTCTGGGCCTGGCTTTGGCTGGAGTGCATGGTCGCCACCACGCCACGGGTGCCGCTCTGGATGCGTTCGATCACCTGGCGGATTTCCTCCACCGAATCCTGGGTGCGCTTGGCCAGGTTACGCACTTCGTCGGCCACCACCGCAAACCCACGGCCGCTTTCCCCGGCGCGTGCGGCTTCGATCGCCGCGTTGAGCGCCAGCAGGTTGGTCTGCTCGGCAATGCTGCGGATCACCTCCAGGACTGAACCGATTTGCTCGCTGTTGACCGCCAGGGCCTCGACTTCGCCCACGGCCTTGCTGACTTCTTCGGCGAGGGTGGTGATGTCGCGGGTGCTCTGCTCGATGATCGACATGCCTTCACGCGCCGACTGATCGGCGCCGCGTGCCGCGCTGGCGGCATTGGAGGCGCTGTTGGCAACGTCATGGGCGGTGGCGCTCATTTCGTTGGACGCCGTGGCCACTTGGTCGATTTCGCGGAACTGCACCTGCATGCCTTCGCTGGTCTGGCGCGCGATGGCCGAGGACTGGTCGGCCGTGCCGCGCGCTTCGGTGATGCTTTGCTTGATCTGGGCGATGGTCGGTTGCAGCTTGTCGAGGAAACGGTTGAACCAGTTCACCAGTTCGCCCAGTTCATCCTTCTTGGCGTAGGCCAGGCGCTGGGTGAGGTCGCCGTCGCCGCTGGCGATGTCCTTGAGCATGGCGGCCACGCTGTTGATCGGACGGGTCACACCGGTGGCGGTGAGCCAGATCAGCAGCAAACCGAGCAGGCCGGCAGCGGCCGCCACCAGCAAGGCCTTGAGCGTGCCGCTGGCCTCGGCGTCGTCGAGTACGGCTTGCAGCTTGACGTTATCGGCCAGCATCACACTTTTAGGCAACTTGATGACCACGCCCCAGGACTTGGCGTCGGCAATCGGCTTGACCGGGTAGACGGCGCGAATGGTGTCGTCCTGTTCGCGGATCATGCGGTTGTCACTGGCCAGCAGTTGCACGATGTCCTTGCCTTCGGCGCCGAGGGTGTCGATCAGGTTCTTGCCGACTTTGCCCGGCTCGCCACTGTAGGCTGCAATCAGACCGGTGCTTGAAAGAATCTCCAGGTGCGCCGCGCCGTTGAACAGGTCCTTCTGTGCGACGTCGGTGGTTGCTTGCAGGGCGGTGAGGGCGATGTCGACACCGACGACGCCGATGAGTTTGCCGTCCACGATCAGCGGCGAGGCGATGGTGGTCATCAGCACCTTTTTGCCGCCCACCGTATCTTCATACGGGTCCAGCAGGCAGGTATTACGGGTGTCCCGTGGGCAGGTGTACCAGATGTTGTAGGGCGTACCGTTGAGGGTGGGGGTGGTCTTGTTCAGGTCCTCTTCGACCATGATGGTGTTCAAGCCTTCTCCGCCGGCACGGCTCCAATAGCTGGAGAAGCGCCCTTTTTCGTTGGAGACACGCGCCTTGTCATCGACGAATTCGCTGTCCTTGCCATCCAGGCCGTTGGGTTCGAATGACAACCAGAAACCCAGCACTTTGCTGTTGCGATCGAACGTGGTTTTCAGGCTCTGGTTGATTTCTTCGCGCAGCGCGCCGGCTTCCAGGCCACGCTTGCTGGCCATGATGCGCAAATCCTTGATCTGGTCGTTCAGTGCGGTCAGCGCCATCAGGCTGTCGCCGAAGGTTTTCTGCAACTGCACCGCCTGTTCGCCGGCCTTGGCTTGCAGCAGTTGTTCGACGCTGGCGGTGAGCATGCGCGAGCTGGAATCGCTGACCAACTGATCGTTCTGGTTGGTGTTGTAGATGTTGATGCCCACTACCAGTGCAATCACCCCCAACAGGCAGAGCCCGGACAGCAGCACGATTTTCAAGCGGATAGAGAGGGTGTCGAACATAGGTTCACTCACGAATGGACTTGTTGGAAGGCACGCAGTGCACGCCAAGTCCATTCAGCGCTATGTCTGAAACATCGGCGTAACAAATCAATTCATGAGAGATAGGCGATGGGCGGTAGGAAAACGGCTACAGCCAGCATCACACGGGCTGTGCAAGCCGTTCCGGGCGTGACCAGATCCACAGGTTGCCCAGGCTCATCCCGGCAATCGCCAGGTAGATCGGCCAGCCGTGATCGAGCATCACCAGCATCAGGATCGCGCACAGCAGCATGCTCACGGTGGCGCTGACTTTGGCCCGGCGCGCGATGATTTTGCCGTTGCGCCAGTTGAACAGGATCGGCCCGAACAGGCGGTGGTTTTCCAGCCAGGCACTGAGGCGCGGCGAGCTTTTGGTCGCGGCCCAGGCGGCCAGCAGGATGAATTCGGTGGTGGGCAAACCCGGCACGACAATCGCCACCAGCCCGATGCCCAGGCTGACGTAGGCCAGCAGGCCGAAGAGGAACCGTGCGATTTTCGAGGTGGATTGGGTTTTGCCGGTCATGGTGTGTGCAAAGTAGGGGATAACAAAAGAGTCGGCATTGAAATGCGGTTTAAATGTGGGAGGGGGCTTGCTCCCGATAGCGGTGCATCAGCCAACAAATAGGTACCTGACCCTCCGCCATCGGGGGCAAGCCCCCTCCCACAGTTGATTGCATTTCAATGTGGGCGATCAGGCCAGTTCAGGGGCGCTAGCGTACGCCTGTTCCAGCAAGACGGTGAAGCGCACAAACGCATCCACCGCGCCTTTTTCCGCTGCGGCTTCTTCTTCGGCGCTCAACTCCAGGCCGTCGAGGGTGCGGGTGAAGCTTTTCCAGCCTTCGGCGCGACCGCCGGCCGGCTCACCCAGGTGGCGGGCACCGAAGGTTTCGCTCAGGCCCAGGCCTACGGCGCGCTTGATCAGGAAGGCAGCACCCAGCTTGGAACCTTCGGACACGAACAGCCAGCCCAGGGCTTCGGCCTTGCTCGGGTTCTTCAGTGCGCCGGCGACCGGGGCGGGCACTTCGGTGTCCAGGTCAGCCAGGTCCAGCTTGGCGGCCTCGGCGCGGCAGCGTTCGGCCAGGTCGGGCACGATCTTGATCAGTTCGGCATCGTTGTACAGGGCTACCAGTTCTGACTGGAACAGGTATTGCGCCACCACGAACCGCGCGAAGTTGGCCTGGGTTTCAAACGGGGCGTGGGCCTTGACCAGCGCATCCAGCTTGGTATGCGGCTCGTTGGTGATCTGGTTCAGGCGCTGGGAGCGCAGGCTTGGGCGTTCTGCGGTAGGAGAAGCGGTCATGAAAAAGTCCTTGGGAAGGGGAGCGCCTTGTTGCCCTAAAGAGAGCTGTTATCAACTAGACGAACAAGAAGACGCGGCACAGTAAAAAATCCTCACCTCGCCGCTGAAATTTCGACGAGGTGAGTCGGGTCTCGTCAGATGTCCCAGATCAGGTTGATCGCAACGTTGCGGCCCGGCTGAGTCAAGCGGTCGAGGTTGGCCGGGCCGGTCACAGCGGCTTCGCCGACACTGTCGTAGCTGCGCACGTCATCCCAGTTCCAGTATTTCTTGTCGGTGAGGTTGTAGAGGCCGCCGTTGATGGTCACGTCGTTGGTGACCTTGTAGAAGGCGGTCAGGTCGACAACACCGAAGCCAGGTGTCTTGAAGGGGCCGCTGGTGTCGCCGTCCGGCGCGTGGAAGGTCGTGCTGTCGACGCGGTCCTGCTTTTTCACCAGGGTCCAGCTCAACAGTGCGCCGTAGTTGTCCTGGTCGTAGCCCAGGCCGAAGACGCCCTTGAGTGGGTTGACGCTGTTCAGCGGCTCGCCGTTATCGTCGTTACGACCGTAGGCATAGGAAACCGAACCCTGGGTGTAGAGGCCTTGCGGGGCTCCGAACGCATCGAGGTTCAGGCGGCCCTTGGCTTCTGCTCCCTTGATGGTGGCGCGCTTGATATTGACGGCCTGGAACTGTTCAACCGTGCCGCCGACGACGGCGTTGTCTTCGTCGATAAAGTCGCGGTACTTGTTATAAAACACGGCGATTTCGAAGGAGCCTTCGTCGAATTTGCCGCGAATCCCGGTTTCGACGCCTTTACTGGTTTCCGGCTTGAGGTCGGGGTTCGGCTCGACGGTGTAGCCCAGGTTCAGGTTTTCAAAGCGGCCGTACAGCGCCTTGGCGGATGGCGTACGGAAACCTTCGGCATATTGGCCGAACCAGGTGTATTGATCCGTCAGGGCGTAAGTCAGGCCAAACTTGGGCGTCACACGGTGCCAGGTTTTTTCCTTGTCGCTCACCGGGTCCGCGCCTGTCGGGTTGACGGTGTTGAGGAACTCCTGTGTCAGCTTCGGTTTGAGCTGGGTGTAGTCGTAGCGCACGGCGGGCAGGAAGGTCCATTTATCCCAGGTGATCTGGTCTTGTGCGAACAGCGAGTAGGTATTGATGGTCGGGTCGGGGAAGTCGCTGGACTTCTTCACACTGTCGGAGGCCATCGGGCTGGGTGCGCCGATGGCGGTGCAGCCACTGCCGACGGCCACGCACGTCGCATTGCCTTCGCGCGAGCCCGTGACTTTCTGCTGCTTGAGGGTGGTGCCGTAGGTCACTTGGTGATCGGTTTCACCGAGGCTGAACGCTTTGTCCAACTGCGCATCGAAAACCCACTGTTTTTCCTGGTAGAGCGTGTCGCGGGTGCGCAAGACACGCCGGCCTGACTGATAGATCTCGGCGGTGGTCTGGTCGGTCTTGGCGATCTGGTAATTGAGGCTGGTCTTGATGCGGTCGGCAATCGGTGACTCAAGGGCGACGCTGTTTTCCAGGCCGAAACGTTCACGGGTAATGGTGTCGTTACCACGGCGGTCACGGTACAGGTTGAAGCCTCGGCCACCGATGAACGGACCGCCCACCGCGTTCTTCAGGTTGACGTCGCGGTCGTCCTTGTACTTCTCATAGGTCAGGCCCAGGCGGTTGTCATCGCCATAATTCCAGCCGAGCTTGGCCAGGATGTTGGTGGTGCGTGCGTCCTCGGGGTTGGCGCCGGTACGGGCCAGGCCGGTGGCGTTGTTGCCGTCGTAGGATTCGGTCTCATGGCCATTGCGCTGGCTCAGGTGCAGCAAGCCATCGAAGTCCTGCACGCGGCCGGCGACGGTGCCGGAGGTGAGCCAGCTTTCGTCGGCGGAGCTGTAGCCGGTCTTCAGGCGTGCGCCGACGTCCTGGCCGGGCTTGATGATGTCGTCCGGGTCGAGGGTGAAGTAACTCACGGCGCCGCCGATGGCGCTGCTGCCGTAGAGCGCCGAGGCCGGGCCGCGGAGGATTTCGACGCGCTTGACGATCTCCGGGTCGACGTAGTTGCGGCGGGTCTTGGCATAAGGGCCGTTGAAGAAGTTGTCGGGCACTTCCACACCGTCCACCTGGGTGAGGATACGGTCGCCGTCGATACCGCGGATGTTGAACCCGGCATTGCCGGCTCGGGTACCGGCGCCGCCCACCGAGACGCCGGGCTCGTAGCGCACCAGTTCGCGGATGTTGTTGACGTTCTGGCGGTCCAGCTCTTCGCGATCATGCACGCTGACGGTGCTCGGTACGCTGTTCACATCCTGCGCGTTACGGGTGGCGCTGATGGTCACCTGTTGCAGGTTGAGGGTGCTGCCCGCGCTGCGCTTTTCCAGGACGATGTTGTTATTGCCCAGCTTGCGGTAGCTCAGGTTGGTCCCCACCAACAGCCGGTCCAGGGCTTTCTCCGGCGACAGTGCGCCGCGCACGCCAGGGGACGACACGCCCTGGCCCAGTTCGGCGGGCAGGCCGACTTGCCAGCCGGTCACGCTGGTAAAGGCGTTCAGCGCCGAGACCAGTGGCTGTTGCTCGATGCTGAAGCTGTAGTTGCCGTGGCTGCGGGCGGCCGGTTCGGCGGCAGTCGCGGCCATCACTGGCGCACCGGCCAGCAGGATGGCGGCGGTCAGCAAGGACAGCACGGGCGAGGAGGACCGGCGGTTGAAACAAGAGGACATCGAGAGCGCTCCGGAAGGTACGAATCTTATAGTTGCGAACCGAATCAAATAGGAATCAGTTGCATTGGCTAAGACGAGACGTACCGTCGGAGGCTATCGAGTAAAAATAATTCTCATTTAGTTCAGGATGACCAGCGCGGGGTATTCCGACAACTTGGCTGAGGTGATGTGGGCCAGGGAGCGCACCACGTCCAGGGGCTGGTCGAGGCGGTAATTGCCGGTGACAGCAACGCTGGCGAGCTTGTCGTTGGTGTTGACGATCCAACCGGGGTAGTAGCGACGCAGTTCGGCAAGCACTTCGCTCATCGGGCAGTTTTCGAAAATCAGCCGGCCTTGCACCCAGGCCAGGTCCTTGTTGGCATCCAGCCTGGCCGGTTGGCCAAAGCCCTTGGGCCCGATGCGGATGCTTTCGCCGGCGCGCAGGCGTACGCGGGCATCGTCGAAGGTGTTGCTCAGGTCGACATCGCCGCGCTGCACCTGCACTTGGGCTTCGCCATTGAGGTAGCGCACGGCGAAGGCGGTATCACGCACGCTGGCGCGCACGGGGCCGGCGTCGATTTCCAGGGGCAGGCCATGGCCGGGCATGATTTCGAAAAAGGCTTCGCCCTGATACAGGCGGGCGATGCGCTGGTGGTCCTTGATGCTGCTGGAAAACGCCGAATTGGTGTTCAGCAACACTTTCGAGCCATCGTCCAGTTGCAGGCGCTGGCGTTCGCCCACCACGGTGAGGTGGTCGGCTTGCAGGCGTACCGGCAGGTTGCTGAAACTGAACAGGCCGATCAACAGCACCGCGGCGGTGGCCAGTGGTTTCCAGTGCGGCTTGATCCGGCGCCAACCGCTGGGCGTGCGCGGCGCAGCCAGGGCAACGGCGGCGCTGTGCACCGGCGCCCCACCCCACGCGGCCTGGGCCTTGCCGAAGGCGTGGACGTGGGCGGGGTCTTGGGCCAGCCAGGCTTCAAACTCGGCCTGCTGCCCAGGCGCTGGGCACTGCAAGGCAATCAGCCAGTCGAGGGCTTGGTCCATAGCCGTGTCTTGCAACACCTCATGAGCCAGCTCATGGGGGCGCAGTTTATTCGGGTCCGTCACGGTGTTCCTCGGGTCTTCGCCACGTTCTATTCATCTTTCCTACAGCTTGGGTCGAGACTTCTGTCGGCTGAAGCTTAAGGCTGATCCAGTCTTTCGGCCACACCTACGCAAATAGCCATGATCAATTTCAGTTCCTTTTGCACGGTGCTCAAGGACACGCCCAACTGATCGGCGATCTCTTGGTAGCTGCAACCGTGCAGGCGGCTGAGGATGAAAATCTGCTGCTGGCGCGCGCTCAACTGGCCGAGGCTGATGCTCAGGTGCTCAAGCAATTGCTCGGCCTGGGTGGCGTCTTCGGGGGTGCTGATGGGGGCGGCGACGCTTTGCAGGATGTCCAGCGGGACATCTTCCTGCAGCGTGCGCGCCTGAATCCTGCGCGAACGCAAATGATCCAGCGCCAGGTTCCGCGCGGTTTGGTAGACGAAGGGTTCGAGGTGATCGATCGGCCGCTCGCTGAGGGCCCGGGTGACGCGCAGGTAGGTTTCCTGCAACAGGTCCTCGGCGGTGCTGTGGTTATTCACCATCCGCTGCAAGGTGCGTAGCAGAATCACCCGTTGGGTGAGAAAGACTTGGTTGAAGCGAGATTGGCTCACAGTGATACCAGACCGATTTGCAGTTAATGATAATGCTTATCATCAACTGAAATGGCAAGTGGCTATTTCTCTGTGTCTACATAGAACAAATGTGGGAGGGGGCTTGTACTGCCCCTCCCACAGGACCGCGTTATTCGGCGTTGCACAGCGCCAGGCAGTTATCCAGCATGCGGTTCGAGAAGCCCCACTCGTTGTCATACCAGGCCAGTACTTTCAGCAACTTGCCGCTGACCTTGGTGTGGTTGGCATCGAAGATCGACGACAGCGGGTTGTGGTTGAAGTCACTGGAAACCAGCGGCAGGGTGTTATAGCCAAGGATCTTCGAGTGTTGGCTGGCTTCCTTGAGCAGTGCGTTGACTTCCTCGGCCGTGGCGTCTTTCTTCAACTGCACGGTGAGGTCCACCAGCGACACGTTGATCACCGGTACACGCACGGCCATGCCGGTCAGCTTGCCTGCCAGTTCCGGCAGCACCAGGCCCACCGCTTCGGCAGCGCCGGTCTTGCTCGGGATCATGTTCTGGGTGGCCGAACGCGCGCGGTACGGGTCGGTGTGGTAGACGTCGGTCAGGTTCTGGTCGTTGGTGTAGGCATGAATCGTGGTCATCAAGCCGCTTTCGATACCCAGCTCACGGTGCAGTACCTGGGCGACCGGCGCCAGGCAGTTGGTGGTGCACGAGGCGTTGGAGATGATCTGGTGGGATTGACGCAGAATGTCGTGGTTCACGCCGTAGACCACGGTCGCGTCCGCGCCTTTGGCCGGTGCGGAGATGATCACCTTGCGTGCACCAGCGGTAATATGGGCGGCAGCCTTGTCACGGTCGGTGAACAGACCGGTGCATTCGAACACCACGTCGACCTTGTGCGCAGCCCACGGCAGGTCGGCCGGGTTGCGAATGGCACTGACGGCAATCCGGTCACCATTGACGGTCAGGCTTTCCTGATCGTGGGCGACCTCTGCATCGAAAGTGCCATGCACGGTGTCGTATTTAAGCAGGTGGGCATTGATCGAGCTGTCGCCCAAATCATTGATGGCGACGATCTGCAAATCCTGGCGATAGCCTTGGGTATACAGTGCGCGCAGGACATTACGGCCGATACGGCCAAAACCATTGATTGCGATACGAAGAGTCATTGGAAAGTGCCTGTCGTCGATTTGTTGTAAGAATTACAAGATTATTCGCATAAAAATAGAAAACAAGCCTTTTTAGTGGCAATATTTTGTTCAATCTACAACGAGTGACCTGAATCAACTGGTCCGATGATCCAAACGACTCTCTGCCATCCCATGAGCTGCGGGCGTTTGATCAGCATAGACACTCAGGTCGCCACATCCGTTAGCCTGGAGTTCTACACATGCATCCCCGCGTCCTTGAGGTCACCGAACGGCTTATCGCCCGCAGCCGCGCCACTCGTGAGGCTTACCTTGCGCTCATTCGCGGCGCAGCCAGCGACGGTCCGATGCGCGGCAAGCTGCAATGCGCCAACTTCGCCCACGGCGTGGCCGGTTGCGGCACCGAAGATAAAAACAGCCTGCGCATGATGAACGCCGCCAACGTGGCAATTGTTTCGTCATATAACGACATGCTCTCGGCGCATCAGCCGTACGAACATTTCCCTGAACAGATCAAGAAAGCCCTGCGCGAAGTCGGCTCGGTCGGCCAGTTCGCCGGCGGCACCCCGGCCATGTGCGACGGCGTGACCCAAGGCGAGCCCGGCATGGAGCTGAGCCTGCTCAGCCGTGAAGTCATCGCCATGTCCACGGCGGTAGCGCTGTCCCACAACATGTTCGACGCGGCGCTGATGCTCGGCATCTGCGACAAGATCGTGCCAGGCCTGATGATGGGCGCACTGCGCTACGGTCACCTGCCCATGATCTTCGTACCGGGCGGGCCGATGCCGTCGGGCATCTCCAACAAGCAGAAAGCCGACGTGCGCCAGCGCTACGCCGAAGGCAAGGCCAGCCGCGAGGAGTTGCTGGAGTCGGAGATGAAGTCCTACCACAGCCCCGGCACCTGCACCTTCTACGGCACTGCCAACACCAACCAATTGCTGATGGAAGTGATGGGCCTGCACTTGCCGGGCGCCTCGTTCGTCAACCCGTACACGCCGTTACGTGACGCCCTGACCCGCGAAGCCGCGCACCAGGTCACGCGCCTGACCAAGGCCAACGGCAACTTCACGCCGATCGGCGAAATCGTCGATGAGAAATCCATCGTCAACGCCATCGTTGCGCTCAACGCTACCGGCGGTTCCACCAACCACACCCTGCACATGCCGGCCATCGCCATGTCGGCGGGCATCATTCTCACGTGGGACGACATGGCTGACCTCTCTGAGGTAGTGCCGACCCTGTCCCATGTGTATCCAAACGGCAAAGCCGACATCAACCACTTCCAGGCGGCGGGCGGCATGTCGTTCCTGATCCGCGAACTGCTTGAAGCCGGCCTGCTGCACGACGACGTCAACACCGTGGCCGGCGAGGGCCTGAGCCGCTATGTCCAGGAACCATTCCTGGTCGATGGCGAGCTGGTCTGGCGCGACGGCCCGATCGAAAGCCTCGACGAAACCATCCTGCGCCCTGTGGCGCGCGCGTTCTCGCCGGAAGGTGGCTTGCGTGTAATGGAAGGCAACCTCGGCCGCGGTGTGATGAAAGTCTCTGCTGTAGCCCCTGAGCACCAGATCGTCGAAGCACCGGCGGTGGTGTTCCAGGACCAGCAGGACCTGGCGGATGCGTTCAAGGCCGGCCAGCTGGAAAAAGACTTTGTCGCGGTGATGCGCTTCCAGGGCCCGCGTTCCAATGGCATGCCGGAACTGCACAAGATGACGCCGTTCCTCGGCGTGCTGCAGGACCGTGGCTTCAAAGTCGCGCTGGTGACAGACGGGCGTATGTCCGGCGCGTCGGGTAAGATCCCCGCCGCGATTCACGTCAACCCCGAAGCCCAGAGCGGCGGGCCGCTGGCGCGGGTGCGCGATGGCGATATCATTCGCGTCGATGGCGTGAAGGGCACCTTGGAGCTTAAGGTGGACGCCGAAGAATTTGCAGCGCGCACGCCTGCCACGGGCCTTTTGGGCAATAACGTGGGGGCCGGTCGCGAGCTGTTTGCATTTATGCGCTTGGCCGCAAGCTCCGCAGAGCAGGGCGCCAGCGCCTTTACCTGTGCCTTGGAGATGCTTAAGTGAAGCTAGCGCTGGTCGGTGACATCGGGGGTACCAACGCCCGTTTTGCGTTGTGGCGAGATCAGGCGCTGCACTCGATCCGAGTGCATGCCACGGCTGATCACCAAAGCCCTGAGGACGCGATCAAGGTCTATCTCAAGGAAGAAGGCCTGGAAATCGGGGACATCGGTGCGGTGTGCCTGTCCGTCGCCGGGCCGGTGAGCGGGGATGAATTCAAATTCACCAACAATCACTGGCGCCTGAGCAAAACTGCGTTTTGCCAGGCGTTGCAGGTGGATGAACTGCTGCTGGTGAATGACTTCTCGGCCATGGCACTGGGCATGACTCGCCTTAAACCCGACGAATTCCGCGTGGTCTGCGAAGGCACTCCGGAACCGTTGCGCCCGGCGGTGGTAATCGGTCCGGGCACCGGCCTGGGCGTCGGTACCCTGCTGGACCTCGGCGCAGGCCGCTTTGCGGCGTTGCCCGGGGAGGGTGGCCATGTCGACCTGCCCCTGAGCAGCCCACGGGAAACCCAGCTGTGGCAGCATATCTACAGCGAGATCGGCCACGTCAGCGCCGAAACCGCCTTGAGCGGTGGCGGTTTGCCGCGTCTGTACCGGGCGATTTGTGCGGTCGATGGTCACACACCGGTGCTCGACACGCCGGAAGCCATCACGGCGGCGGGCCTGGCGGGCGACCCGGTGGCCATGGAAGTGTTGGATCAATTCAGCATCTGGCTGGGCCGGGTGGCCGGCAACAATGTGCTGACCACCGGTGGACGCGGTGGAGTGTATATCGTCGGTGGGGTGATTCCGCGGTTTGCGGACTTCTTTATCAACAGCGGCTTTGCCAAGAGCTTCAGTGACAAAGGCTGCATGAGCGACTACTTCAAAGGCATTCCGGTGTGGTTGGTGACCGCGCCGTATTCCGGGTTGACCGGGGCTGGCGTCGCATTGGAACAGGCGTTTGCCTGATCCGCACCGCCTATAACAACAAGGAGGACCCCGTGAGCGTAATCAGTAAATCGATTCTCCTCGTCGACGACGACCAGGAAATCCGCGAATTGCTGCAAACCTACCTCAGTCGCGCCGGTTTCCAGGTGCGTGGCGTGCCGGATGGCGCGGGGTTCCGCCAGGCGATGAACGAGGCGCCATGCGACCTAGTCATCCTCGATGTGATGCTGCCGGACGAAGACGGTTTCAGCCTTTGCCGCTGGATTCGCCAGCACCCGCGCCAGGCGCAGGTGCCGATCATCATGCTCACCGCCAGTTCCGACGAAGCCGACCGCGTGATCGGCCTGGAACTGGGGGCCGACGACTATATCGGCAAACCTTTCAGCCCCCGCGAGTTGCAGGCACGGATCAAGGCCTTGTTGCGTCGCTGTCAGTTCGGCCAGGAGCGCAGCGGAAATGGCGATGTGCTGGTGTTCGATGAATGGCGCCTGGACATGATCAGCCACCGGCTGTTCCACGTGGATGGCGAAGAGGTGATCCTCTCAGGTGCCGACTTTGCCCTGCTCAAGCTGTTTCTCGATCACCCGCAACAGATTCTCGACCGCGACACCATCGGCAACGCCACCCGTGGCCGTGACCTGATGCCGCTCGACCGCATCGTCGACATGGCGGTCAGCCGCTTGCGTCAACGCCTGCGCGACACCGAAAAACCCCCGAGGCTGATCCGCACCGTGCGTGGCAGCGGTTATCAACTGGCAGCCAGCGTGGTTGCCGGCAATGCCCACTGAACTACTGACCGAGCGCCGCCGCCGCTTCCCGGTACCGCGCTCGTTACTGGGGCGCATGCTGCTGCTGACCTTGCTCGCGGTGTTGTTCGCGCAGGCGCTGTCCAGCGTGATCTGGGTTTCGCAGTTGCGCGCCACCCAGCTGGAAGGCCTGGTCACCAGCGCTCGTAGCCTGGCGCACTCGATGACCGCCAGCGTGAGTTATTTCCGTTCATTGCCGGTGGCCTATCGCCCGTTGGTCCTGGACCAATTGCGCAGCATGGGCGGCACCCGTTTTGTCGTGACCCTCAATGATCGGCCACTCGACATGCAAGTGCTGCCGCAAACCCCGCGTAAACAGGCGGTGCTGGTGGCCGTGGATGAAGTGCTGCGCCAGACCTTGGGCGCCAACGTGCCAATCTCGGTGGAGTTCGTCAGCGCTGAAGACCTGCGCATCTTCAATGCCGGCTTGAAACTCGATGAGCTGCCGCGCTCCTGGGCGCATTACGCGCTGACCCTGGAGCCCGTCAACCCGCCGGTGTTGGTCACCCAGATCGAGCTTGCCCCCGGCGAATGGCTGTACATCGCTTCGCTGTTGCCCGAGCCCTACACCAGCCTTGAAGAACAGGGCCTGCCGTCCCAGCAGGTGTGGTTTATCGTGCTGACCAGCGGCTTTTTGCTGCTGTTCATCGGCCTGCTGGTGCACTGGCAGAGCCGGCCGCTCAAGCGCCTGGCGCGGGCGGCGCGGGACATGTCCCTGGGCGCCGATGTGGAGCCGGTGGCCGAAGGCGGCGGCAGTGAAGTGGTGGAAGTGGGCCGCGCGTTCAATGCCATGCGCGAACGCATCAGCCGTTACCTCACGGAGCGCAGCCAATTGTTCAGCGCGATCTCCCACGACCTGCGCACACCGATTACGCGTCTGCGCCTACGTGTGGAACTGCTTGAAGACGAGAACCTGCAAATCAAGTTCGGCCGTGATCTGGATGAATTGGAGTTGCTGGTCAAAGGCGCGCTGCAATGCGTGAAAGACACCGATATTCACGAGAACATCCAGCCGGTCGACCTTAACCATGTGCTCGAATGCCTGGTGGAGCCCTACGTGGCGCCCAACGGCAACGGTCGGGTCACCCTGGACGGCGCAGCAGTGGCGGCGTACCCGGGCAAGCCGCTGGCGCTCAAGCGCTGCATCGGCAACCTGATCGACAATGCCTTGAAGTATGGGCAGAACGCCCATTTGCATATCGAGGACGATGGCGCGGAGTTCATCCTGCACGTCGACGACGAAGGCCCCGGCGTGCCGGAACAGCGCCTGGAACAAGTCTTCGAACCGCACTTTCGCCTGGCCGGCCAGCAGCAGGGTTACGGTTTGGGCTTGGGTATTGCTCGTAACATCGCCCACAGCCATGGCGGTGAAGTGAGTTTGCAGAATTTGCGCGAAGGTGGCTTGCGGGTGACGTTGCAACTGCCCCGGACCCTGGACTGAAAAACACGGTTGGGCAAATGTGAGTCAGACGCTTTGGCGCAGCCTGGCCAAATCCCTCAGCGGCGGTGCCCCGAACAACCGGCTGTACTCCCGGCTGAACTGCGACGGGCTTTCATACCCCACCCGATACCCCGCCGCCGACGCTTCCAGCCCTTCGGCAATCATCAGCCGACGTGCCTCCTGCAAGCGCAGCTGCTTTTGGTACTGCAGCGGGCTCATCGCCGTAATCGCCTTGAAGCGGTGGTGCAGGGTCGAGACGCTGAGGTTCACTTCCTTGGCCAGGTCATCGATGCGCAGCGGTTGCTCGTAGTTGCCATTGAGCCACTTGATCGCCTGGCTGACGCGATGGCTCTGGCTGTTGGCCACGGCAATTTCATACAGGCGATAACCCTGTGGCCCGCGCAGCAAGCGGTAGAGAATTTCACGATTGATCAGCGGTGCCAGCATGGCGATGTCTTTGGGCGTATCCAGCAGGCGCGCCAGGCGTAGCACGGCGTCGAGCAGTTGGGGGTCGATACGGTCCACATACATCCCGCGCGATGTCGGGCGCGTGGGCACGCCCATGGGGCCGGCCTCGGCGATCAAGGCGGTGAGCTGCGCCGGGTCGATATTGATGCGCACTGACAGGTTCGGATCTTCCGGAGTGGCATCGATGATCCGCCCGGCCACCGGCATCGCCACCGAGAACACCAGGTAATTGAGCGGGTCGTAGGCAAAGATTTCGTCGGCCAGACGCACTTCCTTGCTGCCGTTGGCGAGGATGCACAACGCCGGCTCCACCAGCACCGGCATGAAGTCACGCGGCGTGTTGTGGCGGTTCAGGAACAGTGAGGTAATCGCCGTGCCATAGGAGCCGTCTTCCCAGGTATGGCGATGCACGATGCCCGCCAGCTCGGCGCGCTGTTTTTCCGTCTCGGCATCAAGGGGCATGGGCGGGTGTTCGGGCGGCGACATGGGACGTCCTCTGCAGGCTTTTTTGATGGGCTCAGCTTAGTGGCGGCTTTTCAAACAGTGTTAGGTCGATTCTGCACAATCCTTGCCTGATCCTGCGACACATCGTGAATCAGGCAAGCCCCTGGACTGTCATCTCCCTGAAACAAGGCATTGGCCTGTGCAATAAAAGCGGCGGGCCGAGTGTCCTGTCTACGCTTCTCGCAGGATTGTGCAATAAGCCAGCAGGAATTGACTAACCGCGTCCGCACTCGCGCCGTTATCTTTGATCCTGTGGCAACACGCCCTCACAGTGCTTGCCGAGCATCACTTCTCAACGGGAGAGTCGAACATGTCCACCCCCATTCCCGCGAGCCATATGGCCTTTATCCGCGCCCGCACCGGGTGCAGCACCGAACTGGGTGCACGCTTGAGCAGTTTGATCGAACCGGGCCGTCAGGCTCAGGGTTGCCTGCAATTCTCGTTGCAGCATTCCCAGGTCGATCCCGATGTCTGGTTGATCTCGGGTTTCTGGAGCAGCGAGCAGGCGATGAGCGCCTACTTCAACTCGCCGGCCCTGATGATCTTTACCGAGCTGTTGAACGACATGGTTGTGCGCAGCATGGACTTCCAGACCTTCACCGATGCAACCGCCGCCAATGCCTACGGCGAGTACCTGCAACTCGCCGGTTGAGGGTTAGAATGGCCAACTTTTCCATTGGCCAGGACCTGCAACATGGCACGTAAACAATTTGCCCATCACGAAGCCGTTTCCGCCGTAGTACCAGGAGAGGGTGGCTACAGCGCCGCCGTCGCCGTCAAGGCGCTGGATGGCATGGGCGCACCGCAGTTTCACAAGATCCTGGATGGACAGACCTTCAAGACCGCCTCCGACGCCGATGATGCTGCCACTGTGCAGCTTGAGCGGCTGATCGATGTGGATGAAGAGGGTCAACTGACCTGGGCGAGCGCCGCGAGCTGAACAACGCCGACCATCGAATGTGGGAGGGGGCTTGCTCCCGATAGCAGTGTGTCAGTCAACAACGATGTTGGATGTGCCATTGCCATCGAGGGCAAGCCCCCTCCCACTTTTTTGGTGTATTTCAGTCAGGGTTTGCTGGCGCCTGGGCGGTACATCTTGAACAACGCCTCCGGCCCCAGCTGGAAGTAATCCGCCGGGCCGCCACCGCGCAAAATCGGCTCGGCGGCGGCGGTGTCGTACACCCCATCCTTGAGCAACCACTTGGCAATGTGCACCGCGACCACTTCGCCCAGCACCAGCCAGCTCGGCACCAGCGCTTTGTCGGCGCGCTGCAGCTGGATGATCTGCGTCACCTTGCACTCGAACGAGACCGGGCTCTCGCCTACCCGCGGTACGCCGACGATTTTCGACGCCACCGGCGTCAGGCCGGACAACTCGAACTCATTCACATCCGGTGAAACGGCCGCGCAACTCTGGTTCATCTGCTCGGCCAGCGGGCGGGTGGCCAGGTTCCACACAAACTCGCCGGTCTGTTCGATATTGTTCAGGCTGTCTTTGCGCCCGACGCTGGAAAACCCGATGATCGGCGGAATGTAGTTGAACGCATTGAAGAAACTGTAGGGCGCCAGGTTCAGGCGACCCTCGCGGTCGTGGGACGAAATCCAGCCGATCGGCCGTGGTCCGACGATGGCATTGAAGGGGTCATGGGGCAGGCCGTGGCCGTTGGCGGGTTCGTAGAAATGGATATCGTCAGGCATGGCCGGGGTTCCTGCTGCGGGGTTCGGGGAGGCAGCCATAGTGCAATCCATGGCGACGAATTTCCATCGAGCCTATGCAATTTTCATTCATCGGCCACCTATTTTTCACAGTGCTCCCTTCAGTCTGCGCCCAAGGTCTACACCCCCTATAAGACTGAGCCTTGGAGCCTTCTACCGCATGAACAAACTTCCTCAGATCACCCTGGCGTTCTGGGTCATGAAAATCTGCGCAACCACCCTGGGCGAAACCGCCGGTGATTTGCTGTCGATGACCCTGAACGTCGGTTACGCCATCAGCTCGATGATCCTGATCAGCGTGTTCCTGGTCACCCTGGTGACACAACTCTGGTCTAAAACCTATAACCCGGTGCTGTACTGGATCGTGATTTTGTCCACCAGCACGGCGGGTACCACCATGTCGGATTTCATGGACCGCACCCTTGGCCTGGGTTATGCCACCGGGTCGATGATCCTGATCGTGATCCTGATGATCATCTTCGCGTTGTGGCACCTCAGTGGTGACTCGCTGAACGTGAGCAAGGTGCAGACCTTCCGGGGCGAGTTGTTCTATTGGATGGCGATCCTGTTCTCCAACACCCTGGGCACTGCATTGGGCGACTTCCTGGCGGACGATTCCGGACTCGGCTTTGCTGGTGGCGCCTTGTTGATTGGCTCGACCATCGCCGCCGTCGTGGCGCTGAAGTACTTCACGCGGATTTCGTCGGTGCTGTTGTTCTGGGTGGCGTTTGTGTTGACCCGGCCGTTTGGCGCGACCCTGGGCGACTTCCTGACCAAGCCCCATGAAAAGGGCGGGTTGGATTTCGGCACCATTGGCTCATCGGCGGTATTGGCGGCGGTACTGGTGGTGATGATTGCCGGGGCGTCGTATGCGCAGCGGCGATATGGGCGGAGCGAGGTGGCGGAACTGTCCTGACTCAAGATGTGGGAGGGGGCGAGCCCCCTCCTCACATTTTTAATCCGTGGTGATACGAGAATGCTTGCGTGTGTCCTTCATGGTCACATAGACCACCAGCGACACCGCGATACACGCGGTCACGTACCAGTAGTAACCGGTTTCCATACCAATGCTCTTGAACCACAGCGCGATGTATTCAGCGGTACCGCCGAAGATCGATACGGTCAGTGCATACGGCAGGCCAACGCCCAGGGCGCGGATTTCGGTCGGGAACAGTTCGGCTTTGACCACCGCGTTGATCGAGGTGTAGCCGCTGACGATGATCAGCGCCGCCATGATCAGGAAGAACGCGCCCCACCAGGTCTGGATCGTGTGCAGGGTGGTGAGGATCGGCACGGTGAACAGGGTGCCGAGGATGCCGAAGGCGATCAGGATCGGCCGACGACCGACTTTGTCCGACAAGCCGCCGACGATCGGTTGCAGGCACATGAACAGGAACAGCGTCGCCGCCGAGATGGTGGTGGAGTCGGAAATGCTCATGCCGACGGTGTTCACCAGGTATTTCTGCATGTAGGTGGTGTAGGTGTAGAAGGCCAGGGTACCGCCCATGGTCAGGCCGACCACGGTCATCAGTTCCTTGGGGTGACGCATCAAGGTGCGCATGGCGCTTTCCTTGGCTTTTTCCTTCTTGGTGAACGACTCGGTTTCTTCCATGCCGCGACGCAGGTACAGCGCGACCACTGCGCACAGGGCGCCGATGGCGAACGGGATACGCCAGCCCCAGTCGTACAGTTGCTCGGTGGTCAGGATCTGCTGCAGCACGATCAGCACCGCCAGGGCGATGAGTTGGCCGGAGATCAGGGTCACGTATTGGAAGCTGGAGAAGAAACCGCGACGCTCCTTGGTCGCCATTTCACTCAGGTAGGTGGCCGAGGTGCCGTATTCGCCACCCACCGACAAGCCTTGCAGCAGGCGGGCGAACACCAGCAGGATCGGTGCGCCGACGCCGATGGTTTCGTAACCGGGGCTCAGGGCGATGATCAATGAGCCGAAGCACATCAACAGGACCGAAGCCATCAGTGCCGCTTTACGTCCCGCACGGTCGGCGTACAGGCCCATCAGCCAGCCTCCGATCGGGCGCATCAGGAAGCCCACGGCGAAGATCGCGGCGGTGTTGAGCAGTTGGGCGGTGGTGTCGCCTTTCGGGAAGAAGGCTTTGGCGAAGTACAGCGAGAAAGCGGCGTAGACGTACCAGTCGTACCACTCGACCATGTTGCCGACCGATCCGCTGAAGATCGATTTGATCCGGCTGGAGGTGGTGCGTTCTTTAGCCGGCGCGGCTGCCGACCCCAGAGGCAAGGTGTTGGAGTTATCCATCGAAGGATCCTTCATCTAGTTGTTTTTATGGAGCGGCGCGTGCGCAGCCTGGCTGGGGCTATAGCAGGAGCTGTGCCAGGTGGATGAAGGCCCGGTCTAGAAGGGTTTGCGGATTTTTTTGAGCGGAAAGCCGCTGATGGTTTTGAGGGGAGTGAGCGGAAATCCGCTCATTCATCTTTCAGGAACATGTCCCTGGCCAGCCCATGGCGCTGCATTTTTTCGTTAAAGGTGCGCCGTGGCAGCTGCAACTCCGCCAGCACCGCCTTGATGTCGCCTTTATGCCGGGTCAATGCTGCCTTCAGGCAATGGGCCTCGAACGCCTCCTGCTGCGCGGCCAACGATTGCCCGGCTTCGATCCCTTCCGGTTCCGGTTCGCCAAGGCCCAGCACCTGGCGTTCGGCGACGTTGGCCAACTCGCGCACATTGCCCGGCCAGTCATGGCTGAGCAGGCGGCCCAACTGCGCGCCGCTCAGCGGCTCCACGCTACGGCCCAGGCGCTCGGCGGCGCTTTGGGCAAAGTGGTCGAACAGCAATGGAATATCTTCACGACGCTCGCGTAATGGCGGCAGGCGCAGTTGTGCAACGTTCAGCCGATAGGCCAGGTCTTCGCGAAAGCGCCCGGCGCGGGCCTCTTCGAGCAGGTCCGGCTTGGTGGCGGCGATGATGCGTAAATCCACATGAATGCTTTGATTGGAGCCCAATCGCTCCAACTTTTGCTCTTGCAGCACGCGCAGCAGCTTCACTTGCTGGGCCAGGGGCATGCTTTCGATTTCATCGAGGAACAGCGTGCCGCCATGGGCGTACTCCAGTTTGCCGATGCGCTTGCCCTGGGCGCCGGTGAAGGCGCCGCTTTCGTGGCCGAACAGTTCGGCCTCGAACAGTTGCTCGGGGATTGCCGCGCAATTGAGTGCCACAAACGGTTTTTTCGCGCGTGGGCCGAAGTCATGCAGGCAGCGGGCGACCAGCTCCTTGCCGCTGCCGGTCTCGCCCCGGATCAGGACGTTGACCGGCAAGGTCGCCAGGTCGAGTACCTGTCGGCGCAGGTTCTGCAAGCCGCGAGAAACACCGAGCAGGCTCGACTCCAACTGCGCCCGATGATCGGCTTGTTGGTGCAGGCGGCGGTTTTCCAGGATCAGCCTGCGGTTGTCCAGCGCGCGGCGCAGGCTGTTGAGCAACGCTTCGGGGCTGAAGGGTTTTTCGAGGAAGTCGTAGGCGCCGTCGCGCATGGCTTCGACGGCCATCGGCACATCGCCATGCCCGGTCAGCAGGATCACGGGCAGGTCGACGTCACGGCGCTGCACTTCGGCCAGCAGCTCCAGGCCGCTGAGACCGGGCATGCGCACGTCGCTCAGGATCACCCCGGGAAAGTCCCTGGGCAGTTGCGCCAGGCAGGCTTCCGCGCGGCTGAACAACTGCACCTCGAACCCCGACAAGCTCAGCCATTGTTCGACGGCCGTGCGAATGCTGGCTTCGTCATCGACCACAATCACCGCGTTCAACATAAGTCGGGTGTCTCCAGCGCGATAGGCAAGGTCAGGGTAAATACCGCGCCGTCGCCATGGTTACTCGCGATCAGGCGCCCGCCCAGTTCGTGCACGATAGCGTAGGAAACCGCCAGGCCCAAACCGAGCCCATCACCCACCGGCTTGGTGGTGAAGAAGGGGTCGAACACGCTGTTGAGGTGCTCTTCGGCAATCCCGCCGCCGCTGTCGCTGACCGTGAGTTGCCACAGCTGCTGGTCGGCGTGCAGGCGGATTTCCAAGCGCTTGCGTGGTTTGTCGGCCATGGCGTCGAGGGCGTTGCGCAGCAGGTTGATCAGCACCTGTTCGAGGCGGATCGCATCGCCGCGTACCCAGGCGGGACGGGCGAGGTCCAGCATGGTACCGATGGCTTCGTCACGCAGGCGTGCGTCGAGCAGTTGCAGGGACTGGTCGACCACGTTGGCCAGGTCCAGGCGTTCGCGCAAGCCGCTGGGGCTTTTGCGCGCGAAGGTTTTGAGGTGGCCGGTGAGGGCGGCCATGCGGGTGAGCATGTCGTCCAGCGGGGTGAGGGCCTTGTAGGCGTCGTCCACCCGACCGTGGTCCAGCAGCAATCGCAAAGTGGCCAACTGCATGCGCTGGGCAGTCAGCGGCTGATTGATCTCGTGGGCGAGGGCGGCGGACATTTGCCCCAACGCCGCTAATTTGGCCGATTGCACCAGGCCATCCTGGGCGGTGCGCAGGGCCTGGGTGCGCTCTTCGACAAGCTGTTCGAGTTCTTCGCGGCTGCGCTGGCGCAAACGGGCCAGGCGCCAGCGTTGGCTGAGGAACAGCGCCAGGAACACCAGCGCCAGCCAGGACCCGGCAGCGGCGAGACCAGCATTGCGTTGATCTTCAAAGGCGAACTGGGGTTTGCG
Source organism: Pseudomonas sp. SH10-3B (assembly GCF_019891415.1). Classification (NCBI taxonomy): domain Bacteria; kingdom Pseudomonadati; phylum Pseudomonadota; class Gammaproteobacteria; order Pseudomonadales; family Pseudomonadaceae; genus Pseudomonas; species Pseudomonas sp. SH10-3B. The sequence continues at coordinate 48,372 of NZ_JAFLXD010000046.1, forward strand.
CAGCAGATGCAGGGTCCAGCCCTCGGCCTTCAGCGGCAGGGATTCCCAGATGTAATTGGCGTTGCCATCGGGGCCGTTGACGTGCATCAGGTGGCTGTTTTCATCAAAGCGTTGCAAGACCTGGGTATCCAAGGGTTGCAGTTGTTTCTTGTCATATTGGCGGGTGGCCTTGAGTTCGGCGAGGTCGCTGGGCGACAGCGCGCGCAGGTTGCGATAACGCCAGTCCGGTTGGTTGGCGATAAACACGATGCCGCGCGCATCGCTGACCAGCAGCAGGTCATTGCCTTGGGCCCACTCACGCTCAAGCTCGGGGAATTCCAGCTTTACCACCATGGCGCCGAGGAACTGCTCGTGTTCATCGAGCACCGCGCTGGAGAGGAAATACCCTGGAATCCCCGTGGTCACGCCTACCGCGTAAAAGCGCCCGGTGCCTTGGCTCTTGGTCTGGCTGAAATACGGCCGAAATGCGTAGTTATGCCCAACGTAACTGCTCGGCAAGTTCCAGTTACTGGCGGCCACGGCCAAGCCTGTGCGGTCCATCAGTTCCAGGGTCGAGGACTGGGCTGCACCGTTGATGCGTTCGAGCTTGCGGTTGAGCAGGTCCTGGGTGCTGGCGTCCAACGGGCCTTTGAGCGCGTTGATCATTTCCGAGTCCAGCGCCAGCACAGCGGGCAGGGCGCGGTAGCGTTCGATCAGGGTGTGCAACGAGTTGGCATACAGCGCGAGCTGCTGGTTGGCGCGGGCCGCATCGTCCACCAACGCCTGGCGTTCGGCATGGCGCGTGGCCAAGGCAGCGGCCAGCAACGCACCGGCGATGATCAGTAGGGAATAGAAGGTCAGGCGCAGGGGACGCGGTATCACGATCATACGGTGATGGGCAGGCACAGTAAGGGGAGTGCACCATAGCATGCGCCATAAAAAAGGCGACTGGGCCATGGGGCCGCAGTCGCCTTTATCCTTGCGGGAAAGTGCTTACTGCACTTCTACCGCCAGGCTTTCACTGATCTTTTTCTGCCAGATGGCAGGACCGGTGATGTGGACGGATTCGCCCTTGCTGTCCACCGCAACGGTGACTGGCATGTCTTTCACGTCGAACTCGTAGATCGCTTCCATGCCCAGTTCGGCGAAGGCAACCACACGCGACTTCTTGATGGCCTGCGCCACCAGGTAAGCGGCGCCGCCCACGGCCATCAGGTACACGGCCTTGTGGTCCTTGATCGCTTCGATCGCGGTAGGGCCGCGCTCGGATTTGCCGATCATGCCCAGCAGGCCGGTTTGCTCGAGGATCTGACGGGTGAACTTGTCCATCCGCGTCGCGGTGGTCGGGCCCGCCGGGCCAACCACTTCTTCGCGCACCGGATCAACCGGGCCGACGTAGTAGATAAAGCGACCCTTGAGGTCCACCGGCAGGGTTTCGCCCTTGTTCAGCATCTCGACCATGCGCTTGTGCGCGGCGTCGCGACCGGTGAGCATCTTGCCGTTGAGCAACACGGTTTCGCCCGGCTTCCAGCTCTGTACTTCTTCCGGGGTCAGGGTGTCGAGGTTGACGCGACGGGCCGATGGGCCGGCTTCCCAGACGATTTCCGGGTAGGCGTCCAGCGGTGGCGCTTCCAGCGACGCCGGGCCCGAACCGTCGAGCACGAAGTGCGCGTGACGGGTGGCGGCGCAGTTGGGGATCATGCACACCGGCAGCGAAGCGGCGTGGGTCGGGTAGTCCATGATCTTTACGTCGAGCACGGTGGTCAGGCCACCCAGGCCCTGGGCGCCGATGCCCAGTTGGTTGACCTTCTCGAACAGCTCCAGGCGCATCTCTTCGATACGGTTCTGCGGGCCGCGCTTTTTCAGCTCGTGGATGTCGATGGATTCCATCAACACTTCCTTGGCCATCACCGCGGCTTTCTCGGCGGTGCCGCCAATGCCGATGCCGAGCATGCCCGGTGGGCACCAGCCGGCGCCCATGGTCGGAACGGTCTTGAGCACCCAGTCGACGATCGAGTCGGACGGGTTGAGCATGGCCATTTTCGACTTGTTTTCGGAACCTCCGCCCTTGGCCGCCACGTCCACTTCCACGGTGTTACCCGGGACGATGGAGTAGTGGATCACGGCCGGGGTGTTGTCCTTGGTGTTCTTACGTGCGCCGGCCGGGTCGGCCAGGATCGATGCGCGCAGGACGTTTTCCGGCAGGTTGTAGGCGCGACGCACGCCTTCGTTGATCATGTCGTCCAGGCCCATGGTGGCGCCATCCCAACGTACGTCCATGCCCACGCGCACGAACACGGTGACGATACCGGTGTCCTGGCAGATCGGGCGATGGCCGGTGGCGCACATGCGCGAGTTGATCAGGATCTGCGCGATGGAGTCACGGGCTGCCGGCGATTCTTCACGCAGGTAGGCCTCGTGCATCGCCTGGATGAAATCAACGGGGTGGTAGTAGGAAATGAATTGCAGGGCGTCGGCAACGCTCTGAATCAGGTCGTCTTGCTTGATCACGGTCATGAGTCGCGCTCCTCTATAAGGGAACATTCAATAAAGGTGGGCTCAGTGGGGTGCATCGGTCGGCTGAGTCCACCTTTCCAAGGCACGCCAAGTGGTGCAGGCGCGACGCTAAAAAGGCGCGGCAGTATAACCCGGCGCGGTGGCCGATACACCCGACTATGGTCATGAACCTCCGGCTCGGTTTACCTGTGGGAGCGAGCGTGCTCGCGAAAAACTTGAATTTGATGGGTTTCGTCAGACGGCCCGCGTTATCGTTAGCGATCTTCGCGAGCAAGCTCGCGCCTACAGTTGAAGAGTTATATGCCTGATCTACATGTCGGCGAACGCCATTGGTCGGTAGCCACCGGCAGCAACCTGCTGGATGCCTTGAACCAGGCGGGTGTAGCTGTGCCTTACAGTTGCCGGGCCGGCAGTTGCCATGCGTGCCTGGTGCGTTGCCAGGGCGAGGTCGAGGACCTGCAGCCCGAAGCGCTGAGCCCGGCACAACGCCAGGAGGGCTGGCGCCTGGCGTGCCAGTGCCGGGTGATCGGCGATCTGCAGGTCGAAGCGTTCGACCCGCTGCGTGACGGTTTGCCGGCCCAGGTGGTGGGTGCTGATTGGTTGAGCGCCACTGTGCTGCGCCTGCGTCTGCAACCGGAGCGCGGGTTGCGGTATCGCGCCGGGCAGCACCTGGTGTTATGGGCCGGACAGGTGGCACGGCCTTATTCCCTGGCGAGCTTGCCGCAGGAAGATGTATGTCTGGAGTTTCATATCGATTGCCGTCAACCAGGTGAATTCAGCGATGTTGCGCGAGGGTTGTTGGTGGGTGATCGTCTGCGCCTGGGAGAATTGCGTGGCGGCGCGCTGCAATACGATCCCGACTGGCAATTCCGACCGCTATGGCTGCTGGCTTCGGGTACCGGCCTGGGGCCTTTGTGGGGCGTGCTGCGCGAGGCGTTGCGCCAGGATCACAAGGGCGCCATCCGCGTGATTCACCTGGCCCATGAGGCCGACGGTCACTACCTGGCCGGGCCCCTGGCCGAGTTGGCGGCGCAGCATCCAAACCTGACGGTGGAGTTGTGGACCGCGGCTGAGTCGACCCAGGCATTGGCGCAACTGCGGCTTGTTTCCCGGCAAACACTGGCTTTGCTTTGCGGTCACCCTGCCAGCGTCGAGGCTTTTTCCAAGCGCCTGTTCCTGGCGGGACTGCCGCGCAATCAACTGTTGGCCGATGTGTTTCTGTCCCGTGGTTGAGCGCTGAATTCCACGGTCGTGAGATTCGCGATAACCCGAGTTGCTGTGACTGAACGAGGGGTTTAGCGGCGAGCAGGCGGCGCAGGGGCCGTGCTGGTGGTGGGGC
>NZ_JAFLXD010000047.1:0-51120 GCF_019891415.1 Pseudomonas sp. SH10-3B
GCGGAGTATCAGTCGCTGCATGAGCTGACTGATCTGCCGCCATCGGGGCAAGCCCCCTCCCACATTTTTTGATCTCCAGAGTGTTGGAGACCGAGTCGGATCAGAACGCCGGCAGGATCGCGCCTTTGTACTTCTCTTGGATGAATTGCTTCACCTCAGGGGTGTGCAGGGCTGCAATCAGCTTTTTCATCGCGTCCGAATCCTTGTTGTCTTCGCGGCTCACCAGGATGTTCACGTAAGGCGAGTCATTGCCTTCGATCACCAGGGCGTCCTTGGACGGGTCCAGCTTGGCTTCCAGTGCGTAGTTGGTGTTGATCAGCGCCAGGTCGACCTGGGTCAGCACGCGCGGCAGGGTGGCGGCTTCGAGTTCGCGGAACTTCAGGTTTTTCGGGTTTTCGGTGATGTCCTTGATGGTCGACAGGATGTTGGTCGGGTCCTTCAGGGTGATCAGGTTGTGCTTGGCCAGCAGTAACAGCGCGCGGCCGCCGTTGGTGGCGTCGTTCGGGATCACCACGTTGGCACCGTCAGGCAGGTCTTCCAGTTTTTTGTACTTGCTGGAGTAAGCGCCCAGGGGCTCCAGGTGCACAGCGCCGACGCTCACCAGGTGAGTGCCCTTGGCCTTGTTGAACTCATCCAGGTATGGCTGGTGCTGGAAGAAGTTCGCGTCCAGGCGCTTTTCCGCTACTTGGACGTTGGGCTGGACGTAGTCAGTGAACACTTTGACTTGCAGGTCCACGCCTTCTTTAGCGAGGGCAGGCTTCACGAATTCCAGGATTTCCGCGTGGGGCACCGGCGAGGCTGCGACTTTCAGGGTGTCGGCGGCGTGGGCGGAAAACGCGGCAACGGCGGCGAAAGCAACCAGTAGTTTTTTCATCCAACAAGCTCCTTGTTCGGGCATGTGCCGGCTTTTGACCGGCAATGGCCGTTATTTTCGAGAAAAATGCACCACCAGCTTGTCGCCGACGGTTTGCAGAATTTGCACCAGGATCAACAGCATCACCACAGTGACTACCATCACATCGGTCTGGAAACGCTGGTAACCGAAACGGATCGCCAAGTCACCCAGGCCGCCGGCACCGACGACACCGGCCATGGCCGTGTAGGACACCAGTGTAATCGCCGTCACCGTGATCGCTGCGAAGATGCCAGGGCGTGCTTCGGGCAGCAGCGCATTGATGATGATCTGGCGGGTGCTGGCGCCCATGGACTGGGTGGCTTCGATGATGCCGCGGTCCACTTCACGCAAGGCGGTTTCCACCAGGCGCGCGAAGAATGGCGTGGCACCCACGACCAGCGGCGGGATCGCCCCCGCTACGCCCAGCGAGGTGCCGGTGATCAGCACGGTGAACGGGATCATTACGATCAACAGGATGATGAACGGCAGCGAGCGCAGGATATTCACGATCAGTGACAGCAGCGCATACAGGCCTTTTTGCTCAAACAGCTGGCGCGGGCTGGTCAGGAACAGCAGTACGCCCAAGGGCAGGCCCAGTACCACGGTGAAGAACAGCGACCCGAACAGCATGATCATGGTGTCGCCGGTGGCGAGCCAGATTTCCGACCAGTCGATATTGGCGAAGAAACTCAAGAGAACGTCCATTAGCGCAGCACCTCCATGTGGACGTCTGCGGCGGTGAAGCGGGCAAAGGCCGCTTCCATGTCACCGCCGGTGACCGCCAGGGTCAATTGCCCGTAGGGGATGTCTTTGATGCGGTCGATGCGGCCGGCGAGGATGCTGTAGTCCACCCCCGTTTCGCGGGCGACAGTGCCCAGCAGTGGCGCGTAGGTCGCTTCACCCTGGAACGTCAGACGCACGATGCGACCCGGTACATGGGCGAAGTCATCACGCTGCTCGCCTTCATCGACCTGCTCGGCTTCCTGCACAAAACGCTTGGTGGTCGGGTGCTTGGGGTGCAGGAACACGTCAGCCACCGAGCCTTGCTCGACGATCACACCGGCATCCATCACAGCGACCTGGTCGCATACGCGGCGGATCACATCCATTTCATGGGTGATCAGCACGATGGTCAGCTTCAGCTCGCGGTTGATCTCGGCCAGCAATTGCAGGACCGAGGCGGTGGTTTGCGGGTCGAGGGCGCTGGTGGCTTCGTCGCACAGCAGGATCTTCGGCTTGGTCGCCAGGGCGCGGGCGATGCCGACGCGCTGCTTCTGGCCGCCAGACAACTGCGCCGGGTACTTCTTGGCGTGGTCTGACAGGCCGACGCGGGCGAGTAGCTCGGCGACGCGTTGGTCGATCTCCTTGCGCGACAATTCGCCGGCCAGGGTCAGTGGCAGGGCCACGTTGTCGGCAACGGTCTTGGACGCCAGGAGGTTGAAGTGCTGGAAGATCATCCCGACCTGCTGACGGAAACGGCGCAGGCCGTTGGCGTCCAAGGCGGTGACTTCTTCGCCGTCCACCGTGATCTGGCCGCCGCTGGGCTCTTCCAGGCGGTTGATCAGGCGCAGCAGCGTGCTTTTACCGGCACCCGAGTGGCCGATCAGGCCAAATACCTGGCCATTTTCGACGCGCAGGCTGGTCGGGTGCAGTGCGGGAATATCCTTACCGGCGACGCGGTAGGTTTTATGGACGTTTTGAAACTCGATCACGTAGCGAACCTTGTGGGGCGCATTGAAAAGGGATCAGCGGTTAGCCGGGCGCGCATTTTAGCCTGTCCGTATAGTGTTTCTTAGCATTTATTTCGCATTCAACCAGTGATTTGGCAATAACGCGATCAAAGGTCACAAAAAAGGAACGGTGCAAAACCGTGTCAGTCACTACTTAAGCAACTCGATTTCCCAGGTGCCGTGCCTGGGGTTTTGCTCAAACGAGCCGGGGACCGCTCTGGCCACTTTGAATAAGGAGTTTTGACTGATGAGTACCAAGAAGCCAGCCACCCCGTCGAAGAGTGAGCTCGCGGGCACCAATACCCTGGACCGTGGCAACACCAACGCCAAGCTGCAGGCCCTGGAGGAATTCCGTTCCGATGCGACCGGCCAGGCCCTGCGTACCAACCAAGGCGTGAAGATTTCCGATAACCAGAACACCTTGAAAGTCGGTGCCCGTGGCCCCTCGCTGCTGGAAGATTTCATCATGCGTGAAAAAATCACGCACTTTGACCATGAGCGCATCCCCGAGCGCATCGTGCATGCACGGGGCACCGGCGCCCATGGCTATTTCCAGACCTATGAAAACCATTCTGCGCTGAGCAAGGCGGGTTTCCTGCGCGATCCCGGCCACAAAACCCCGGTGTTCGTGCGTTTCTCCACGGTGCAGGGCCCACGTGGTTCCGGCGATACGGTGCGTGACGTGCGCGGTTTCGCGGTGAAGTTCTTCACCGATGAAGGCAACTTCGACCTGGTCGGCAACAACATGCCGGTGTTCTTCATTCAGGATGCGATCAAGTTTCCCGACTTCGTGCATGCGGTAAAACCCGAGCCGCACAACGAAATTCCTACAGGCGGCTCGGCCCACGATACGTTCTGGGATTTTGTTTCGTTGCAGCCGGAATCGGCGCACATGGTCATCTGGGCGATGTCTGACCGTGCCATCCCCAAAAGCCTGCGGGCCATGCAGGGTTTTGGCATTCACACTTTCCGCTTGATCAATACCGAAGGTAAGTCGAGCTTTGTTAAGTTCCATTGGCACCCGAAGGTCGGCACTTGCTCGCTGGTGTGGGACGAAGCGCAAAAGCTTGCCGGTAAAGATACCGATTACCACCGTCGTGACCTGTGGGAAGCGATTGAAAGCGGTGACTACCCGGAGTGGGAGTTGGGTGTGCAGATCGTTGCGGAAGAAGACGAGCATAAGTTCGACTTTGACCTGCTCGACCCGACCAAGATCATCCCCGAAGAGCTGGTGCCGATCACGCCGCTGGGCAAGATGGTGCTGAACCGCAACCCGGATAACTTCTTTGCCGAAGTCGAGCAGGTCGCGTTTTGCCCTGGCCATATCGTGCCGGGCATTGATTTCACCAACGACCCTTTGCTGCAAGGCCGTCTGTTTTCCTACACGGATACACAGATCAGCCGTCTCGGTGGTCCGAACTTTCATGAGCTGCCGATCAACCGACCTGTGGTGCCTTTCCACAACGGTCAGCGTGACGCCCAGCACCGCACCGTGATCGACAAGGGCCGTGCCGCGTACGAGCCGAATTCGATTGATGGCGGTTGGCCGAAAGAAACCCCACCGGCTGCCCAGGACGGGGGGTTCGAGACCTATTACGAGCGCGTCGACGCCAATAAGGTGCGTGAGCGCAGTGAGTCGTTTGGCGACCACTTCTCGCAAGCCGCGCTGTTTTTCCACAGCATGAGCCACCACGAGAAAGAGCACATCATCGCGGCCTACAGCTTCGAGTTGGGCAAGGTGGAGCGCGAGTTTATCCGCGCGCGGCAGGTCAACGAGATTCTGGCCAATATCGATCTGGAGCTGGCCAAGCGTGTCGCGCAGAACCTTGGTTTGCCTGCGCCGACCAAAGGCACGGTGCCGCCGCGTGAGACGTCGCTGAAAGAGTCGCCGGCGTTGAGTCAGGTGAACCTGCTATCGGGTGATATCAAAACACGCAAAGTCGCGATTCTGGCGGCTAACGGTGTGGATGGCGCGGCGATCGATGCGCTGAAAAAAGCCCTGGAGGCAGAAGGTGCCCATGCGAAGTTGCTGGGGCCGACCTCGGCGCCGGTGAAGACGGCAGATGGCAAGAGCCTGCCGGTGGATGCGTCGATGGAAGGCATGCCGTCGATTGCGTTTGATGCGGTGTTTATCCCTGGCGGGAAAGAGTCGGTGAAAGCACTGAGCGGCGATGGTGTGGCGTTGCATTACGTTCTGGAGGCCTACAAACACCTGAAGGCGATTGCAGTTGCCAGTGACGTGAAGCCACTGCTGGATCTGCTGAAGCTAGAGGCGGATGCGGGCTTGATCGTTGGCTCGGATGCGAAAGCGTTCAAGGCGTTTTTTGCCGCGATTGCACAGCATCGGGTTTGGGATCGTGAGCCGAAGGCTAAGGCGATTCCGGCCTGATTTTTTGGTTGTTTGTTAGATTGCCATCGGGGGGCAAGCCCCCGATGCTTTATTCCGCCTTGCGCGGAATCAGCACAACCTGCGCCGGAATATGTTTCAGAATCTGCCGGTGAATCTTCAGGTCATACCCCGAATCAATGCGCTTCACCCGTTTGGCCAGTAACGTGGCCAGCCACGGGTAGTCCTGGGTGCGTGGCGCCTGGATCGTCACATCGCACTGGTAATTCACCACGTCGGTGGCGATCGCATCCAGTTGATGGCGCAGTTCTTCGATATTGGTGAGGTTCAGCGCCACTGTGGTGCTTGGCGCCGCCGGGTCGATGACCTTGGCGGCAGGCTTGGCTTCGGCGGCCTTGAGGGCCTCTTCGGCTTTATCCAGCTCGGCCTTACGGGCGTGGGTGATGGCGCTGTTCACGCCACCGGTCAGCGCCGGCGCCTTGGGCATCAGCGCGCGGGCCCGGCTCAGCGCGGTAGCGGCAGCGTTTACGTCGCCTTTTTGCAGCACGATCTGGCTGCGCTGCAGGTAAGCCTCGGCCAGTTGACGTTGGTAGGGTTCCAGTGCCGGGTCGTTGGGCGACTGGGCCTGCAGCGCGGCAAGTTGGTCTTCGGCGGTGGCCAACTCACTGCTGGCCAGGTTTTGCTCCAGCTGCGCGATGGCCGCAGCGCGGGCGTCCGGGGCCTCGGGGGCGGCGGGCGGTGTGCTTTGACAGGCGCCCAGCAGCAGGGAAAACGCGGCAAGGAGCAGATAACGGGAGGTGAACGGCTTCATTCCTGCGACTCTCTATTTGCGCAAAAAGCGAGCAAGTCTACACCCCTCGACGGGGCAGGACAAAACTCAGCAGAAACAGGGCGGCGGCCGTGACCACAATGGACGGCCCTGCCGGCGTGTCTTTGAACCAGGACAGCGCCAGGCCCCCGCACACTGCAAGCATGCCCAACAGGCTGGCGCCGATCGCCATCTGCTCCGGTGAGCGGGCGTGGCGCTGGGCGGCGGCAGCGGGAATGATCAGCAGCGACGTGATCAACAATACGCCGACAATCTTCATCGCGACAGCGATCACCACCGCGATCAATAACATCAGCGCCATGCGCAGGGCAGGCACCGGCAGGCCTTCTACGGTTGCCAGCTCTTCGTGCACGGTGATTGCCAGCAACGGGCGCCACAGAGCCACCAGCAGCGCCAGTACTGCAGCGCTGCCGCCGAGGATCCAGGCCAGGTCGGTGGGGCTGATCGCCAGCAGATCGCCGAACAGGTAGGCCATCAGGTCGATACGCACTTCATGCATAAAGCTCAGCACCACCAGGCCCAGGGACAGGGTGCTTGGCGCCAGGATGCCGAGCAGCGTGTCGGAGGCCAGGGGTTGGCGCTGTTGCAGGGTCACCAGCAGCACCGCCAACAGCAGGCAACCCACGGTCACCGCGATGGTCGGGCTGACATCCAGCAGGAAGCCCAGGGCCACCCCCAGCAGCGCGGCGTGGGACAACGTGTCACCAAAGTACGCCATGCGCCGCCAGACCACGAACGAGCCCAGCGGGCCCGCCACCAGTGCCAAAGCCAAGCCTGCCAGCAGGGCGTAGAGCAGAAAATCAGCCATGCTTGCAGCCATCTCCATGAACGTGGGTGTGGGGCGTAGCGGGATCGTCAACCACGGCACCATGCAGGTCATGGGCATGGTCGTGATGGTGGTGATAGATCGCCAGGCTCTGGGCGTTCTTGCCGAACAATTCGACGAACGCCGGGTCGCCGCTGACCTGTTCCGGGTGACCGGAGCAACACACGTGGCGATTGAGGCATACCACCTGGTCGGTGGTGCTCATCACCAGGTGCAGGTCGTGGGACACCATCAGCACGCCGCAGCCATGGCGGTCGCGCAGACGGGTGATCAGGCTGTACAACTCGGCCTGACCGGCCACGTCGACGCCCTGCACAGGCTCATCGAGCACCAGCAACTCAGGCTCGCGCAACAGGGCGCGGGCCAGCAGTACGCGCTGCATTTCGCCGCCGGAGATGCTTTGCACTGGGCTGTCGATGACCTGTTCGGCCCCGACTTCCTTGAGGGCGGCCTGCGCGCGGGCGCGGTCAACGCCCGGTACCAGGCGCAGGAAGCGCAGCACCGACAGCGGCAGCGTCGGATCAACGTGCAGCTTCTGAGGCATATAGCCCACGCGCAGCCTGGGCTTGCGCCACACGCTGCCGGTGTCGGGCTTGAGCAGGCCGAGTACGGCGCGCACCAGGGTGGTCTTGCCGGCGCCATTGGGGCCGATCAGGGTGACGATCTGCCTCGGTTCGACGCTCAACGCGATGTTATCCAGCACGTTTTGCCCGGCAAACGTGACGCCGACCTGCTCCAGGCGGATTAACGCGTTGCTCATCAAGCCCCCTGGCAGCCCGAGCACAGGCCGACCACTTCGACCGTTTGCCCTTCGACCCGGAAGCCCACGTCGGCGGAGCTCTTGATGATGGCGTCGCTGATGCTTTTTTGTTCAAGTTCGATGGCGGCGTGGCACTCGCGGCAGATCAGGAACTGGCCCTGATGCGCGTGTTCCGGGTGGTTGCAGCCGACAAAGGCGTTGAGCGAGGCAATGCGGTGTACCAGGCCGTTTTCCAGCAGGAAATCCAGCGCGCGGTACACGGTCGGCGGCGCGGCGCGGCGGCCGTCCTGCTCGCTGAGCACGCCCAGAATGTCGTAGGCGCCCAGCGGCTTGTGGCTCTGCCAGACGAGTTCCAGCACCCGCCGGCGCAAAGCAGTCAGGCGCAAGCCCTTCTGCGCACACAGGGTATCGGCCTCCGACAGCGCGGTATGCACGCAGTGAGAGTGGTCGTGGGGACGGCTGGCGAGCGGTGTTTTAGGCATGAGCGGCGACAGATATTTGATAGAGACGTTATTATGTTACCCGTTCCTACGTCATTGAGTGGTCATCATGTCCCGACTTTTTCCCGTTTTTGTCGTATTTGTCACCAGTTTGCTCATCGCTGGCGCCGCTCAGGCTGAGGTCAAGGTGCTGACCAGCATCAAACCGTTGCAGTTGATTGCCGCTGCCGTGCAGGACGGTGTGGCGGTTCCAGAGGTGTTGCTGTCACCGGGCGCGTCGCCGCATAACTATGCGTTACGCCCATCCGACGTACGGCGCGTGCAGTCGGTCGACCTGCTCTATTGGATCGGGCCGGACATGGAGAGCTTCCTGCCTCGCGTGTTGAAAGGTCGTACAGGGACGACCGTCGCGGTCCAGGACCTGCCAGGCATGAAGCTTCGCCGTTTCGCCGAAGATAGCCATTCACACGCCGACGATGCGGACGAACATGACCATGATCACCGCCCGGGCAGCCTGGATGCGCACTTGTGGCTGTCGACGATCAACGCTCGGGTGATCGCGGCGCGCATGGCGTCTGATCTCAGCGTTGCCGACCCGAGCAATGCTGCGCGTTATCAAAGCAACGTGAAGGCTTTAGACGAGCGCCTGGATGCATTGGATGCGCGCCTGAAAAAGCGTATGGCAGGGATTGCCGACAAACCTTACTTCGTCTTCCACGAAGCGTTTGATTACTTCGAAGACGCTTACGGGCTCAAGCACACCGGTGTGTTCAGCGTTGCCGCCGAAGTGCAGCCTGGCGCCCAGCATGTGGCGGCGATGCGTACGCGTTTGCAGGAAGTGGGCAAGACCTGTGTGTTCAGTGAGCCGCCGTTGCGTCCGCGTTTGGCCGAAACCCTGGTGGCGGGTTTGCCGGTGAAGCTGGCGGAATTGGATGCGCTGGGCGGCTACACCCCGGCCACGGCCCAGGGTTACGAACAGGTGCTGGAGAAATTGGGGAATGACTTGGCAGGGTGCCTGGAGTCGTTGTAAGCCGCAGCGCAGATCAAATGTGGGAGGGGGCTTGCTCCCGATGACGGCGTTTCAGTCGATGATAAGTTGACTGGTCCACCGCCATCGGGAGCAAGCCCCCTCCCACATTTTGACCGGGTTGGTGCTTAAAGCGCGAATGGCAGGTGGACGCTGACCTGCTGACGCTGCGCCAACCGATGCTCGAACTCGGCGGGATCGTGAATCAACACATCCTGCCCGGCAAACGACTCAGCGGCGATGAGGCGCGACAGCCAGAACCGCACACACGCTACCCGCAACATGGTTGGCCATAACTCGGCTTCCTTGGCGGTGAAGGGCCGCAGGCCGGCGTAGGCACCCAACAGCGCCCGGGCGCGCGGGCCATCAATTACGCCATCAGCGTCCGAACACCAGTCATTCAGGGCGATTGCCACGTCGTACAGCATCGGGCCCGAGCAGGCGTTGTAGAAGTCGATCAGGCCGGTCAGGTGTGTGCCTTCGAACATCGCATTGTCGCGGAACAGGTCGGCGTGAACGTTGGCGCGCGGCAGGGCGAGGATCTCGGCCTTGTGGGCCGCGATTTCAGTCAATGCGGCGTGCAGCAGGCTTTGCTGTGCGTCGTTCAAGTGTGAAATCAGCTGGGCACCTTCGCTGAGCATCCAGTCCAGGCCGCGATCGGTCTTGCGCTCCAGCACTTTCGCGCCTTGTGTCGCCAAATGCAGGTGACCGAGCAGGTCACCGACCTGGGCGCAATGCTGTGCGTTGGCGTCCTTGATGTGCTTGCCGGCCAGGCGCGGTTGCAGCAGCGCCGGTTTGCCTTTCAGTTCGCGCAATGCGACGCCGTCCGTGGTGCGCAGGGCGTAGGGTACCGGCAGGTCGGCATCGTGGAGCACATCGAGCAGTTCGATGAAGAACGGCATTTCTGCGACAGGGCCGCGCTCAACCAGGGTCAGGACGAATTCGCCCTGTTCCAGGCTGATAAAGAAATTGGTGTTTTCGCTACCCGCGGCAATCCCCTGGAAATCAAGCAGGCGGCCGAGCCCGTAGGGGGCAAGAAAGGTTTCCAGCTCGGGCCGAGCCAGGGGGGTGAACACAGACATGGTTAAAACTGCCAGTACGGGCGCCGCAGTGGGGCGGCGCCAATTGAAGTTAAGAAATCATTTCCATTCGAAGATCTTCCATGACGGGATCAGCATATCCGGCTGGTCAGAGCGGATGAAGTTCGCGTCGGTTCCGTCCGCGCGTACCAGGAAATACGGAGGTGCGCCTTTTACGGTCACCTTGATTGCATACAGGAAGCCGTTTTGACGGTACTCCTGAATCGTCCTGTCGCCTTCCGTGCGAATGGTCACTTCCGGGTCACCCGAAGGCGCGCTGTCTGCCGCCATGGCAGCCATCGGAGCGAGTGCAATCAGGCCAGTCAACAGCAGGCGATTGAATGTACGCATGATAACCTTGTCCCTTTGTTTTCATTGGTCCGGCTATTCTAGCGCCTGACCCGCCGAAAAGGTTGATCCTGCTCATGAGCCAAGCGCCCCTCGTCCTGGTGGACGGTTCGTCTTACCTGTACCGCGCGTTCCACGCGCTGCCACCGCTGACTACCTCCAAAGGCCTGCCGACCGGTGCGGTCAAGGGCGTGTTGAACATGCTCAAAAGCCTGCGCAAACAGTATCCGGACAGCCCGTTTGCAGTCGTGTTCGACGCCAAGGGTGGGACCTTTCGCGATGACATGTACGCCGAATACAAGGCCAACCGTCCAAGCATGCCCGATGACATGCGCGTGCAAATCGAACCGCTGCACCAGAGCGTGATCGCTTTAGGCTTCCCATTGCTGTGTGTCGAAGGCGTCGAGGCCGATGACGTGATCGGCACCCTGGCCCGCAGCAGTGCAGCCGCTGACCGTCCGGTGGTGATCTCCACGGGCGATAAGGACATGGCGCAGTTGGTCGACGGGCACATTACCTTGGTCAACACCATGACCGGTAGCTCGATGGACATCGAGGGCGTAAAGGAGAAATTTGGCGTCGCTCCGGAGCAGATTATCGATTATCTGGCGTTGATGGGCGATTCGTCCGACAACATCCCGGGCGTTCCGGGCATCGGTCCCAAGACGGCTTCTGGCCTGCTGGTAGGTGTGAATGGCGGTCTGAAAGAGCTTTATGAGCAACTCGATATCGTGCCGACCTTGCCGATCCGGGGCGCCAAGACGTTACCGGCCAAGCTCGAAGAGCATAAGGAGATGGCATTCCTCTCCTATCAGTTGGCGACGATCAAGATCGATGTGCCGCTGGACGTTGGTCTGGACGATTTACACCTGATTGAACCGGACCGCGAGAAGCTTCTGGAGCTTTACACCCTGCTGGAGTTCAAGAGCTGGATTGATGAGATTCAGCGCGATGCCAAACGGGTGGAGCTCAAGGCCGCGCCTGTTGCCGAGGACATTGCGGAGGCTGCGCCTGCGGCACCCGCAGAGACGACCTACACCACCATCCTCGACCAGGCCACATTCGACACTTGGTTGAAGAAGCTGAACGCCGCGAAACTGTTCGCTTTCGACACTGAAACGACCGGGATCGACGCTCAACAGGCGCAACTGGTGGGGGTTTCCTTCGCCGTGCAGCCCCATGAAGCCGCCTACATCCCGCTGACCCATTCCTACATCGGTGCGCCGCAGCAGTTGGATCGCGATACCGTGTTGCTGGCGCTGAAGCCATTGCTGGAAGACCCGAGCAAGCTCAAGGTCGGCCAGCATGCCAAGTTCGACATGAATATCCTGGCCAACTGCGCCATCGGCGGCGACCCGGCGCATGGCATCAGCGTGCGCGGCATCGCTTTCGACACCATGCTTGAATCCTACGTGTTGAACTCCACTGCGACCCGCCATGACATGGACAGCCTGGCCAAGAAGTACCTGGATTACGACACCGTCAGCTTCCAGGACATCGCCGGCAAAGGCGCCAAGCAACTGACCTTCGACCAGATCCCGCTCGAGCAGGCTGGCCCTTATGCTGCCGAAGATGCGGACGTGACGCTGCGTCTGCATCAGGCATTGCACGCACAGCTCACGGCCATACCGAGCCTGGCGAGTGTGCTGACGGACATCGAAATACCCCTGGTGCCGGTGTTGGCGCGTATCGAACGCCAGGGCGCCCTGGTGGATGCGCAACTGCTCGGTGTCCAGAGCATCGAGCTGGGCAACAAGATGATTGAACTGGAGCGCCAGGCGTTTGAGATCGCCGGCGAAGAATTCAACCTGGGTTCGCCCAAGCAGCTCGGGGCGATTCTCTACGAGAAACTCGGCCTGCCGGTGCTGAAAAAGACGGGCAAGGGCCAGGCGTCGACGGCTGAGGAAGTGCTGGCCAAGCTGGCCGAGGATGACTATCCACTGCCCAAGGTTCTGATGCAGTACCGCAGCATGAGCAAGCTGAAAAGTACTTACACCGACCGCTTGCCGGAGCAGATCAACCCGCGTACCGGGCGTGTTCATACGTCTTATCATCAGGCGGTGGCGGCGACCGGGCGACTGTCTTCCAGTGATCCGAACCTGCAGAACATCCCGGTGCGCACCGCCGAAGGGCGGCGCATCCGCCAGGCATTCGTGGCGCCGAAGGGCTACAAGCTGCTGGCGGCGGACTATTCGCAGATCGAACTGCGGATCATGGCGCACTTGTCCAAAGACGAGGGGCTGATGAATGCGTTCCGCAACGACCTGGACGTGCATACCGCCACGGCGGCCGAGGTGTTCAAGGTTGAATTGGCTGAGGTCACGTCCAATCAGCGTCGCAGTGCCAAGGCGATCAACTTTGGTCTGATCTACGGCATGGGGGCGCAGAAGCTCGGCAAGGACATCGGTGTCGATACCAAGACCGCGAAGGCTTACATCGATGTGTACTTCGCGCGCTACCCAGGGGTTCGCGAGTATATGGAGCGCACCCGTGCCCAGGCTGCCGATCAAGGCTACGTGGAGACGTTCTTCGGGCGTCGGCTGTATTTGCCGGACATCAACTCCAACAAACCTCAGGAGCGCGCGGCCGCAGAACGCACGGCGATCAACGCGCCGATGCAGGGCACGGCGGCCGATATCATCAAGAAAGCCATGGTGCTGGTGGATAACTGGCTGACCGAGTCGGGCCTGGATGCCAAGGTGATCCTGCAGGTGCACGATGAACTGGTGCTCGAAGTG
Source organism: Pseudomonas sp. SH10-3B (assembly GCF_019891415.1). NCBI lineage: Bacteria > Pseudomonadati > Pseudomonadota > Gammaproteobacteria > Pseudomonadales > Pseudomonadaceae > Pseudomonas > Pseudomonas sp. SH10-3B. The sequence continues at coordinate 13,020 of NZ_JAFLXD010000047.1, forward strand.
CGTGAGGATCTGGTGGCAGAAGTCAGCGAGAGGATTCGCGAACACATGAGTGCGGCCGCGCAGTTGGATGTGCCATTGGTGGTGGATGTAGGCGTGGGTGACAATTGGGACGAAGCGCACTGATTTCGCGGTGCCGCCACCACCGGGCGTGGTGGCGGAGTGCTTTAGATCGGAAATCCGCTTCAGTTATTTCCAATAGTTTTTCGAACCTGCCGGAACTTAACCCGTGAACTGCTACTCAGAGTTACTGAATGGGTGGTGAAGCCCTTCAATGCTCCTATGTTGTGTTAAGTGTTGGCAGATATCCGGACCCCGCCCTAGCGGTCCGGTACTTGAACCCCGAACTTCCCCTCCCCATACGAAGTCCGGGGTTTTTTTTGCCCGCAGAAAAGTTACTCGGCGAGTTCCGCGCCTTTGTCAGCCAATTCCATCCAGCCGGCCAGCACGGTGTAAGCGTCTTCCAGGCCCAGGCGTTTGGGCGCCGAGAACAGCTGGATGGTGATCGTGTCACCCCAACCCTTACGGATTTCGGACTGCACTTTGAGCAGGGTGTTCTTGGCGGCGCCGTAGGTGAGTTTGTCGGCCTTGGTCAGCAGGATATGCATTGGCATGCCGCTGGCGACCGCCCAGTCGAGCATCAGCAGGTCGAAGTCGGTCATTGGATGACGGATGTCCATCATCAGGATCAACCCCTTCAAACTCTCGCGGCCGCCCAGGTAGGCCTCCAGGTGACGCTGCCAGTGCAGCTTCAGCGGGATAGGTACTTTTGCATAACCGTAGCCTGGCAGGTCGACCAGACGCCGATCATCGTCTAGCTTGAAGAAGTTGAGTAACTGCGTGCGGCCCGGGGTTTTCGAGGTGCGCGCCAGGCTGGCGTGGGTCAGGGTGTTCAGTGCGCTGGACTTACCGGCGTTGGAACGGCCGGCAAAGGCGACTTCAAAGCCTTCGTCATCGGGGCATTGGTCAACTTTGGCGGCGCTGAGCATGAAGGTGGACTGTTGGCACAGGCCGAGGATGGGATTCTTGAGTTGCATGAGATTTCCGATGTGGGCGGTGCCGAGAAAGGGTGCGGCAAGCGGTGTCGTTTCCGTTTCAGTAGCGCCAGTATATAATGCCGCAGATTTTGTGTGTGCTTTGTCCCAGCGAAGGATGAAGTTCACGGGAGCGAAAGACCTTTATTGCGCATTAGAACGCAAAACGCTCTCAAACCCTGAAAAGGTCGATGTATGACCCGATGGTTGTTCGCTTCTGGTGCCCTGATTCCGCTTTACGGCGCTCAGGCTACACAGGAACCGGAAGCGGTGTACAACCGAGTTTATGTGGTCACGCGGGTGTAGCCCGTGACCCAGGGTTTCAAGGCAATGCCGCCGCGTGGTTTGTGCATGGACTGCAGTACTGAGGATTACCAGGCCATCATTGAGTTGATGGTGAGTAAACCCGGTAGATAACTCTTAAACCCCTTAGCCGTAGTTGGATTAGCTGATGAACAAACTGATCGTGAGTCTGCTGTTGACCTTGGGCATCACTGGCGCTGCCGTCGCTGCAGAGGGCCCCATTAAAGGTGATGCCACTGCCGGTCAAGCGAAAGCCGCCGTGTGTGGTGCGTGCCACGGACCGGATGGCAACAGCCCGGCGCCGAACTTCCCCAAACTCGCGGGCCAGGGCGAACGTTACCTGACCAAGCAAATGCACGACATCAAGGATGGCAAGCGCACGGTGCTGGAAATGACCGGCTTGCTGACCAACCTCAGTGATCAGGACCTGGCGGATATCGCGGCGTATTTTGCCAGCCAGAAAGGCAGTGTGGGAGCTGCTGATCCGAAATTGGTGGCCCGTGGTGAAGAATTGTTCCGTGGTGGTAACCTGGAAAAAGGCATGCCTTCGTGCATCGGTTGCCACTCGCCTAACGGCGCTGGCCTGGCTGCTGCTGGCTTCCCGCACTTGAGCGGCCAGCATGCCCAGTACATTGGCAAACAGCTGACAGACTTCCGCGAAGGCAATCGCACCAACGACGGCGATACCAAGATCATGCAGAGCATCGCCGGTAAACTCAGCAACAAGGACATCGAAGCCGTGTCCCAATACATCCAAGGCCTGCACTAAGTGCCCCGGCTACGTTAACGCTCGATTAATCCATCGATGCAAGCATAAAAAGGGTGGCCCTGGCCGCCCTTTTTTGTGGCCGCTGCCGTTACACTAACGAACTCATGCCCGCGTAGACCTGTCACACCTAAAGGTCGCGTGAGGCGACCTTATTTGTCCAGGAGTAAAGCATGCGTAATCTGATCCTCAGCGCCGCTCTCGTCACTGCCAGCCTCTTCGGCATGACCGCACAAGCTGCCGATGTGCCGCTTGAAGCCGGTAAAACCTACGTGGAGTTGGCCAACCCAGTACCGGTATCGGTGCCGGGCAAGATCGAAGTGGTGGAGCTGTTCTGGTACGGCTGCCCGCATTGCTACGCCTTTGAACCGACCATCAACCCATGGGTCGAGAAGCTGCCTAAAGACGTGAACTTCAAGCGCATCCCGGCCATGTTCGGCGGCCCATGGGATGCCCACGGCCAACTGTTCCTGACCCTGGAAGCCATGGGTGTGGAGCACAAGGTTCACAACGCGGTATTCAACGCGATCCAGAAAGAAGGCAAGCGCCTGACCAAGCCGGAAGAAATGGCTGACTTCGTTGCCACCCAAGGTGTCGACAAGGACAAGTTCCTGGCTACCTTCAACTCCTTCGCGATCCAAGGCCAGATCAAACAGGCCAAGGAACTGGCGCAGAAGTACGGCGTGCAAGGCGTACCGACCATGATCGTCAACGGCAAATACCGTTTCGACCTGGGCACCACCGGTGGTCCTGAAGCGACCCTCAATGTTGCTGACCAGTTGATCGCCAAAGAACGCGCAGCCAAATAAGGGGCTCTTGATGCGCCGCTGGGGTACCGAACGTGTGGTTGGCCTGCATGAACCGCAGGTCAACGAGCATCACCTGGAGTCCACGGGCCTGCCGGCTGACAGCCGCCTGCGCCTGCTCAGCTTCAATATCCAAGTGGGCATCAGTACCGAGAAGTACCGGCACTACCTCACCCGTGGCTGGCAGCACTTGCTGCCCCACAACGGCCGGGCCGGTAACCTGCAGAAGATCGGCGACCTGTTGAATGATTTCGACCTGGTCGCCCTGCAGGAAGCCGACGGCGGCAGCATACGTTCCGGCTATATCAATCAGGTAGAACACCTGGCCCACCTCGGGGCGTTTCCCTACTGGTACCAGCAGCTCAATCGCAACCTCGGGCGCCTGGCGCAGCACAGTAATGGTGTGCTCAGCCGCTTGAAGCCAACGGCCATCGAAGACCACCCGTTGCCCGGCCCCAAGGGGCGCGGGGCGATTCTCGTGCGTTTTGGCGAAGGGCCTGAAGCCTTGGTGGTGGTGATGATGCACCTGGCGCTCGGGGGGCGTACGCGCAACCTGCAGCTGGCCTACGTGCGCGAGATGATTGGCAACTACAAGCATCAGGTGTTGATGGGTGACATGAACACCCATGCCAACGATCTGCTGCAGAATTCCCCGTTGCGTGACCTCGGGTTACTGGCGCCGCAAGTCGAAGCCACGTTCCCCAGCTGGCGCCCGCAACGCTGTCTTGACCATATCCTGCTCAGCCCGAGCCTCACACTGGAGCGTGTGCAGGTGCTGGCGCAGCCCATCTCCGATCACCTGCCGGTCGCGGTAGAGATTCGTCTGCCGGGTTCGCTCACGGCTGATGCATTGCCCGCGTTGAGCCCCGGCCCTCGCGGACCCCTTGCATGAGCGACGACGCCCAGCGCTGGAAAGAAAAATACCTCTTAAGCATCGAGCAACAAGAAAAGCTGGAACGCCGCTGGGCTGCTCGGCTCGACTTGCTGCGCCGTGGGCTGGTGCGCAGCACGCTGGCGGCGGAAGGTACCGACCGCGCGGTAGACCAATGCATGAAGGAAATGCGCGACGTCGTGCGTACTGACGACATGGACGCCGCCCTCGCCGCCTTGCTGCCGCGCCTGGAAAAGGCCGTGCTGGATTCGGAGCAGCGCCGCGAAACCCGGATCGACCAGATGAGCACTGCGCTGACGTCCCTGGTCACCCAGTTGCAAAAGCTGCCGCTGCCCCGTGAGGTGGCCCGCCCGCTGAAAACCTTTGCCAAGCAGTTGGATGGCCGCGTCAGCCAGGCGCGCGAGATTCCCCTGTTACTCAGCGAATTGAGCAGTCTGCAAGGGCAGGCGCTGAATAACCTGGAGCCGGACGGTGAAACCGTGCGCCCTGGGCCGGGTTTATTGCAGCGCCTGTTTGGTGCCAAGGACGTGTCGAGCGAGGCAGCGGCCAGTGAGCCCGTCTCCAGCCCGTCACCGGCGCCGGTTGCCGCCAAGCCCGTCGCCGAGCCCCAGGCGCCCGAACAGTCCGAGGAACTGGCGCAAGCCTTGCGGGCCTTTGCGCCGCAGCCTCAGGAACCGGTTGCCGCGCAGCCTGAACCCGCAGCGCCGGCCAAGGCGGTTGATGCCAGCAGTGAAAAGTTTGTGTACGAGGCGCCTGCTCAAAGTGGCGCCTTGGCTGCGCCTGTCGACGTTTCTCCAGCACCTGTCGTGCCCGGCAAGCCTGAGCCACAGGTGGAAGAAACCAGCACCGAAAGCGCCCTCGCCGCCTTTATCGAACCGCCACACGCTGTGGTCGAGGCACCGCAGGAGACGGTGATCGGCAGCCTCTCGCTCCCTCCAGTGCTTGAGGCCGAAGAGCCGGACCCCGACGAACTGCAATCGGACGGCCCCTATTCCTTGCCGGATTCACCGGAGCCGTCGTACAGCTCCGTGGCCAAGCATATCGAAGATACCCTGATTGGCCTGCTGGAAGAGCTGGCCCTGCCCGAGCGCCATCGGCCCCAGGCCGAAGCCATGCGCGAGCGTCTGGCCCACGGTTTGAACTGGTACGAATTGCTGCCGATCCTCGATGACCTGGCGGTGCTGATGCTGGCGATCACCGACAGCGGGCAGCACGAGTTCGAGGCCTACCTCAAACAGCTCAACGAGCGCCTCGAAGCCTTCCAGGGCCATCTGCAAGTGGCCAGCGACGGCCATGCCGACAGCCGCTCCGCTGCGAGGGAGTTGGACACGCAGATTCGCGAACAGGTCGACGGCTTGCAAAGCAGTGTCCAGGAAGCCGCGGACCTGGACAGCCTCAAGCAGGTGCTCGAAAGCCATCTGGAAGGTTTACTCGGCACCATGGACGAGCACCAGCAACAGCGTGACCAGCGCGAGCAGGAAGTGGCAGCGCGCTTGAAAGGCCTGGCCGAGCGGGTCGCCAATATGGAGCAGGAAGCCCAAGGCTACCGTGAGCACCTGGAGGTGCAACGCCAGAAGGCCTTGATCGATCCGCTCACCGGCTTGCCTAACCGCGCGGCCTGGAGCGAGCGCCTGGATCATGAGGTCAATGCCTGGCACCAGCGTGGCAATAGCCTGTCGCTCGCGATGCTGGACCTGGATCACTTCAAGCGCATCAACGATGGCTACGGGCATCTGGCGGGTGACAAGGTGCTGAAAATCATCGCCAACGTCCTGCGCAAGCGCCTGCGCACCAGCGACTTTATCGCGCGGTTTGGCGGTGAGGAGTTTGTGTTGCTGATGCCCGACTCATCCCTCTCGGATGCGTTGGCGGTGGGTGAGGTGCTACGTGCTGCGATTGCCGCCTGCCCATTCCACTTCAAGGGCGAGCCGGTGACGATTACCGTGTCCATGGGCGTGGCGCAGTTCCTGCCCGGTGAGCGCAGTGAGCTGGCGCTCAAGCGAGCGGACGAAGCGTTGTATCGGGCCAAGGCCGCTGGGCGTAACCAGGTGCAGGCGGCGTAAAAGATGTTCCATTGTGTAATTTGACCGCCGGGCCACAAACGGTACGTTACACTGTTGCATTATCGTCTTCAGCGTACTGTCTTCCGCCATGAAATCCTTGTACTTCGCCTGTGTATTTCTCCTGCTCGCCGGCTGCGCCACTGGCCCGCGCCTGGACACCAGCCACCCCTCGCTAAACCACGACAACCGCGTGCAGTTCGTGGTCGTCCACTACACCTCTACCAATCTTGAGCGTTCCCTGGCCCTGTTGACCCACGGCCAGGTCAGCGCTCATTACCTGATCGGTGACGACGCCGGCGCCACCGTCTACAAGCTGGTGGATGAAAGCCAGCGGGCCTGGCATGCCGGGGAAAGCGAGTGGATGGGGCGCACCTGGCTCAACTCCAGCTCCATCGGTATCGAAATCGTAAACCCTGGCTACAAGGACACCCCTACAGGCCGCCTGTGGTACCCGTACTCCGAGGCCCAAGTGAAGTCGCTGGTGGTGTTGCTCAAGGACATCAGCAAGCGCAACGGCATCGACCCCAAGAACATCATCGGCCACAGCGATATCGCGCCGCTGCGCAAGCTCGATCCGGGACCGTTGTTCCCCTGGAAGCGTTTGGCCGATGAAGGTCTGAGTGTATGGCCGGATGCCCAGGCCGTCGCCCGCTTCCAGGTGCAGTACGCCGCTGAATTGCCGAGCATTACCTGGTTTCAGGAAGAGCTGGCGCTCCTGGGTTACCCGACACCCCAGACGGGTGAGCTGGATGTCGCCACGCGGCACGTGATGGCTGCGTTCCAGATGCGTTTCCGACCGTCACGGTTCGACGGCATGCCGGATGCCGAAAGTGCTGCCATCTTGCGTGCCCTGAACCGGCGTTAAGCTCGCTCCTACAAGGGCAGCGCCATATAGAACTGGGTGCCCTGCCCCGGCCGCGAATACACCCCCATGCGGCCGCCGTGCAATTGCACGATCTCCTTGCACAGCGCCAGCCCCAGGCCGGCGCCGCCTTTCTTGCGGCCAACCTGGACGAAGGGTTCGAAGATGCGTCCCTGTTGGCCGTAGGCGATACCTTCGCCATTGTCTTCGACGCTGATAATCACCCGTTCGCCATGACGCCGCGCCTGCAGGCGAATCTGCCCACCGTCGGCGGTGTGGCGCAGGGCATTGCCCAGCAGATTGTCGAGTACCCGTTCCAATTGCGCCTGGTCGGCATACAGCCGTGGCAGGTCGGATTGGACTTCTATCAGCAGCTCGATCTGTTGCGCGTTGGCGGGCGCCACAAAGCGCGCACGGGCGTGTTCGAGCAGATCGGTGACGTCGCAAGGCCCCAACGTGAGTTTCTGCAGGCCATTCTGGTAGCGCGAGAAGTTGAGCAGGTCGTTGATCAACTGCATCAGGCGCTGCATTTCTTCATTGACCGTATCCAGCAGGTCCGCCTCACGGGACTCCGGCGGGAACTTCGCACGTTCACGGAACAGGCCGAACGCCATATGCATGCCCGTCACCGGCGTGCGCAGTTCGTGCGAGGCGCGCAAGACGAATTCGCTGCGTACGCGTTCGAAGGCGCGCTGTTCGGTGACGTCGTGCAGCACCATCACCGCTCCAAGGATATGTCCCTGGGTATGGCTGACAGGCGTGAGGCTGTAGGTCAGCAGGCGCAGTTCGCCCTCGACTTCTATTTCCAGATCCTCCGGTGCGCGCTCCAGATTGCCGCCGCGCAACACCAGTTGCAGTTGTTCATCCAGCTCGGGGCGCATCAATGCTTCGCCAAGGCCCTGGCCGAGGCGTTCCTCATCCCAGCCCAATTGGCGTTGCGCAACGGGGTTGAGATGCTCCAGACGGCCTTGGCGGTCAATCATCAGCAGACCGTCGTCGATGCTGTCGAGCACGGCTTGCAGGCGCTGCTGGCCGGCCAGCAACTCGTCAACATTGGTCGCCTGATGCTGGCGCACCGCTTCGGCCATGAGGCCGAAACGACGGGTCAACTGGTTCATTTCCGCCGCTGAAGAGATCGGCAGCGTCACTTCAAAATCGCCCTGGCCAATCTTGTCTGCCGCTTTTGCCAGCGCTTCGATCGGCCCACCAAAACGCCGGGCGATGCCATGGGCCGTGACAAACCCGATGATCAGCACGGCAAGTCCCACCAGCCCGAGCAAACCGGCGATCAGCAGGGCGCGCGCGCGGGACCTATGCTCGCTGGCACTGATGTTTTCCAGGGCTTGTTTATGTTCGGCAATCAGCCCGTTGCGCAGCTCGTTGAAGGTTGCGGTGAGTTTTTCCTTGCTGCCCGGTGGCGGTGACGCTTGCTGGGATTGCTCGAACGCATCGAGCAGGTCCTGGTATTGGGCCCGCGCCTGGCTGAAACCGGTGCCTTGACCGTTGCGTTGCTCGTGGGCGATGCCTTGGTCCAGCAGGTCGAAGTAATGCTGTTTGGAGCTTTGCAATGCCTGCGGATCGGGGGGATGTTCCAGCATCATGATCAACTGATCGCCCAGGCTTTGGCGCAGCTTGAGCCCCAGGTCCAGCGTGACGAAGTTGCTGCGAATCAGTGACTCCTGGGTTTTGGCCATTTGCATGACGCTGACCAGCCCCAGGATCAAACCCAACAGGGCGACGGTGATCAGCGCTGAGATACTCAGGAACAATCGAGTTCGCAGCTTCATCGCTAGCTTCATAGGGTGCAGCTCACAGGTTGTACTGTTTGCGTTTGCGGTACAGGGTCGACGCATCGATGCCAAGGGTGCGGGCCGCCTGGTCCAGGGTGTCGCTGGTGGCGAGCACGGCGCCGATATGCGCTTTCTCCAGCTCGTCCAGACTCAGCGCCGCGCCAATCCGTGGGGCGTTATTGGTCGGTTGCTCGGCCATGCCGAGGTGGATGATTTCGACCTTTTCCTGCGGGCAGATAATGCTGGCGCGCTCCACCACGTTGCGCAGCTCGCGGATATTGCCTGGCCAGCGATAGTTGAGCAGGGCTTCGCGCGCTTGATCACTGAAGCCTCGCGCCGGGCGGGCGTATTCCTTGACGAAGCGCGCCAGGAAGCGATCTGCCAGGGTCAGGATGTCTTCACTGCGCTCGCGCAGCGGTGGCAGGTGCAAGGTGATGACATTGAGGCGATACAACAAGTCTTCACGGAAACGACCGTCGCGCACCATGTCTTCCAGGTTCAGGTTGGTGGCGGCAAGGATGCGCACATCGGCGCGGCGGGTGACCGGGTCGCCCACGCGCTCGTATTCCTTGTCCTGGATAAATCGCAGCAACTTGGGTTGCAGCGTGAGGGGAAAGTCGCCGATCTCGTCGAGAAACAGCGTACCGCCGTCCGCCTGGTTGACCCGGCCCAAGGTGCTCTCGCTGGCACCGGTAAAGGCGCCACGGCTATGACCGAACAGCTCGCTTTCCATCAGTTCTGCCGTCAGCGACGGGCAGTTGATGGTCACGCAGGATTTCTTCGAGCGTTTGCTCCAGCCGTGAATGGCCCGGGCCAGCTCGCCCTTACCGGTGCCGGACTCGCCGAGGATCAGGATGTTGGCATCGGTACCCGCCACCTGGCGCGCGGTTTCCAGCACGACCATCATCGACGGGCTGTGGGAGTCGAGACCGTCTTTCTGCTGGCGCACGGCGCCTTCCAGGGCTTCCAGGCGCGCGGAAAGTTGGCGCACTTCCAATTGTTTGGCGGTGGCCAGGCGCAGTTGATCGGGGCTGCAAGGCTTGACCAGATAGTCGGCGGCACCTGCCTGGATCGCGTCCACGGCGGTATCCACGGCCGAGTGGGCGGTGACGATAACCACCCGCATCCACGGCGCCTGGACCCGCATCTGGGCCAGCACATCCAGGCCATTGTCTTCGCCCAGGCGCAGGTCCAGGAAGCACAGGTCGAACACCTGGCGCTGCATCAGGGCATCGGCTTGCGCGGCGCTGTTGGCGGTGGCGACGGTGTAGCCTTCATCTTCCAGGCAATAACGGAAGGTGCGGAGGATCGCGGACTCGTCATCCACTAAAAGAATGCGGCCTTGAAGTTCCTTGGCTGATTCCATCTGTCCCGCGCTCCTTAACTATGAATGATGGTGTTTAGTCCCGGAATAATCGGGCAAGTTGCATGGTTTATTCTGATCGATAAAAGGCAACGTCGTGCAGGTATCTGCGCGGATTCCTACAAAGCCCCGCCTGATAGCGTTTTCATGCTGTCTTGCCACTTCGGCAACACCCCATCGGCTTTCTATCCCTTCACCCGACCACTGACCATCGTGCATTTCGCACGGCGTACGGGGGGGCATCGTGCAGGATGCTGGGCGATTGGCCTAACGCATATCTTTAACTGATTGATTTTATTGAATTTTATTTTATAAAAAAGCTGGCATGCGCTCTGCAATAGCTATCCCAACGAATAATCAGAATGCGGGAGAAATGCAGCATGACTCGCCAAAGCCTCAGCCAACTGCGTGTATCGCCACTGCGCTTGCAACAAGGTCTTTTTGCCAGCCTGGCCCTGATGGTCACGCTGATTGCAGGCCAGCAGTTGCAGCAATGGCAGCAGAGTCAGCAGCAAGTCTCGCTATTCGACCGTCCGGTAACGACCCAGACCCATTTCAGTTCCATTGGCACCCGTAGCGCCGATGTAACCGCCCCGCAATTGCGTGTGGCCGATCAGGATTCAACCCTGGGCGAGCTACCGACCCAAGAGCGCTGGGTGTTTTAGGCAAGAAAATCGGTCGCTTGAACTCAAGCGCCCGTCCGGCATCACCGCTGTTACCTCATAAAGAAGCATAAGGAGAATCACCATGTTGAGTTGGGCAATCACATTTCTGATCATCGCCATTGTGGCTGCAGTCTTGGGCTTCGGTGGTATCGCGGGCACCGCTACGGGTATCGCCAAGATTCTCTTCGTGGTCTTCCTGGTGATGTTCATTGCTTCGTTCTTCTTTGGTCGTCGCGGCCGAGGCTGAATATGACCACTTTGTCTCTCAAAGCCATTGCTGCCGCCCTGCTTTTGGGCGGCAGTGGCTTGGCGATGGCCGCCAATGACGGCCAATCCCGAGCCAATGAATTGCTCAGCGCGGATCCGCAATACCGCGAGACCTGGCAAGGCGTGGTGAAGAAAGAAGAACGTCTGCCGGAATGGGTGATGAACCTGTCTGGCACGGCCGAGCAAATGAATGCCGTGGAAGAAGATGGCGACAAGTACTTGGTGGGGCCGCTCTGCGAAACTGCGGACACATGCCATAACAAGCGCCTGATCGTCGCCTTCAGCCTCGACAAGGAAGATGCCTACGCCATGTTGGTGGAAGTCCCGGCCGGTTTACCGGCAGATAAGTCCCCGACGCGGCACGCCGATTACCGCTTTATCGGTAAGCCGGACGAAGGCATGCAGAAGCTGCTGATGGAGCAGCTGAAGAAAGATCCGAATTGGTACTAGGTTGCGTCTGACGCATCTGTCGTCTGCGCAATCAGCGTCCATGGAAAGAAGCCCCTTCGCTTCTTTCTGTTTGCATTGCCCGCCAAGGGTGATGCATGACCAGGGGGCCGGGTTGCTCTGATCAATTGAGATCGGCGTGACCTACGGGTACAGGGAGTGCCTGCGCAAGGGCCGGGTCAGGCGAAAAGCTGCGACGCAAGTTCACAAGCCCCACGGCTTGGTGAACTTGCGGCGGGCTTGCGAATCTCATCCCCGCCTCATATTCCATCCCTCGTATGCCAGCCATAGCAACAATTCTCCGTTTTGCGCGCGACCAACCATTACTGAGTGTGTCGGTGCGACCATCTATCGAGAAAGTTTTGCTCGCGCTATAGGACGTTTCCGACGCTAGCCCGCAGAGTTCTCGGGCATTTCTGCCAACCTCACCAAGACGTCCAGCATCTCTGAGCGAGCCGGTATTGGCCGGTTCACGGCATATTCACCTGACAATATGTCGCATTTGAATTGACCGTTCGGACAGTTATTATGAAAAAAAGTCATGCCGATTCGGCATAGGGTAGGCGTTTACGGCATTAGACGTGGTCCCCTTGCATCGGAATAGTTGCGCCTTTTTTCGCCTGCCAGTAAGCCATTTCGGCCACGCTGCGGTGACCTTTCATGGAGGCAGATGCACACACTTTTTCGCTTTCGAGCGTTCCAGCTGGCGCATTTGCCTTAAGTTCACTTGAAGTAAGGGTAATGACATGAAGAAGGCAAAGCTAAGCCTCGCCTGGCAGATCCTCATCGGTTTGGTGCTGGGGATTGCAATCGGTGCAGTGCTCAACCATTTCAGTGCTGAAAAGGCCTGGTGGATCAGCAATGTGTTGCAGCCAGCGGGCGATATCTTTATCCGCCTGATCAAGATGATCGTGATCCCGATTGTGATTTCCTCGCTGATCGTCGGCATTGCCGGTGTCGGTGATGCGAAAAAGCTCGGACGTATCGGCGTCAAAACCATCCTTTACTTCGAAGTGGTCACCACCATCGCCATCGTGGTCGGCCTGCTCTTGGCCAACCTGTTCCACCCGGGCGCAGGGATCGACATGAGTACCCTGGGTACCGTCGATATTTCCAAGTACCAGGCGACCGCCGCCGAAGTGCAGCATGAGCATGCGTTCATCGAGACGATTCTCAACCTGATCCCATCGAACATCTTCGCCGCTGTCGCCCGTGGTGAAATGCTGCCGATCATCTTCTTCTCCGTGCTGTTCGGCCTGGGTTTGTCGAGCCTCAAGCCTGAACTGCGCGAGCCGTTGGTGACCATGTTCCAGGGCGTGTCCGAGAGCATGTTCAAAGTCACCCACATGATCATGAAGTACGCCCCCATCGGCGTATTCGCGCTGATCGCGGTGACCGTGGCCAACTTCGGCTTCGCTTCGTTGCTGCCACTGGCCAAGCTGGTGATCCTGGTTTACGTCGCCATCCTGTTCTTCGCCTTTGCGGTGCTGGGCCTGATCGCTCGCCTGTTTGGCTTCTCGATCCTCAAGCTGATCCGCATCTTCAAGGACGAGCTGGTGCTGGCCTACTCCACCGCCAGTTCCGAAACCGTGCTACCGCGCGTGATCGAGAAGATGGAAACCTACGGCGCACCGAAAGCGATCTGCAGCTTCGTGGTTCCTACCGGCTACTCGTTCAACCTCGACGGTTCGACCCTGTACCAGAGCATCGCGGCGATCTTTATCGCCCAGCTGTACGGCATCGACCTGTCGATCGGCCAGCAACTGATGCTGGTATTGACCCTGATGGTCACCTCCAAAGGCATCGCCGGCGTGCCTGGCGTGTCCTTCGTAGTGCTGCTGGCGACCCTGGGCAGCGTGGGTATCCCGCTCGAAGGCCTGGCGTTCATCGCCGGTGTCGACCGCATCATGGACATGGCCCGTACCGCACTGAACGTGATCGGCAACGCCCTGGCCGTGCTGGTCATCTCCCGTTGGGAAGGCATGTACGACGACGCCAAGGGCGAGCGCTACTGGAACTCCCTGCCGCACTGGCGCACCAAGCAGGTGCTGCCGGCCGGTGAAGTCAGCCGCGGCTGATAACCCGCTGAACAAAACAAACCCCGGGAAATCCGGGGTTTGTCGTTTCTGTCAGCCCCGCTATCATTCGCCCCATCTTTCGGGGGATTCAACTGATGCTCAATGGCCTGTGGCTTGGCTTCTTTGTCGTGGCAATGGTGTCCGCACTCGCGCAATGGCTGGTGGGCGGTAACGCCGGGATTTTTGCGGCGATGGTCGAAAGCATTTTCGCCATGGCCAAATTGTCGGTGGAAGTCATGGTGCTGTTGTTCGGCACCCTGACGTTATGGCTGGGCTTTTTGCGTATCGCCGAAAAAGCCGGGATTGTCGAATGGCTGGCCAAGGCTCTGGGCCCGCTGTTCTTGCGCTTGATGCCGGAAGTGCCGGCCGGTCACCCGGCCATTGGCCTGATCACCCTCAACTTTGCTGCCAACGGCTTGGGTCTGGATAACGCCGCGACGCCTATCGGCCTCAAAGCCATGAAGGCGCTGCAAGAGCTCAATCCCATTCCCAACACCGCGACTAACGCGCAGATCCTGTTCCTGGTGCTCAATGCATCCTCCCTGACCCTGTTGCCGGTGACGATCTTCATGTATCGCGCCCAGCAAGGTGCACCCGACCCGACGCTGGTATTCCTGCCGATCCTGCTGGCCACCAGCGCATCCACATTGGTGGGCCTGCTGTCGGTGGCGGTGATGCAGCGCCTGCGGCTGTGGGACCCGGTGGTGCTGGCCTACCTGATTCCGGGCGCGTTGGTACTGGGTGGGTTCATGGCCCTGCTGGCGACGCTCTCGGCCACCGCATTGGCCGGGCTGTCGTCGATCCTCGGCAACCTGACGTTGTTCGGCCTGATCATGCTGTTCCTGCTGATTGGCGCACTGCGCAAGGTGAAGGTGTACGAGGCGTTTGTCGAAGGGGCCAAAGAAGGTTTCGACGTTGCCAAGAACCTGTTGCCCTACCTGGTGGCGATGCTCTGTGCAGTGGGCGTGTTACGGGCCTCCGGCGCGCTGGACCTGGGCCTCGAAGGCATTCGCCATGTGGTGGCCTGGACAGGCATGGACACGCGCTTTGTCGACGCCTTGCCGACTGCGATGGTCAAGCCATTCTCCGGCAGCGCGGCGCGGGCGATGTTGATCGAGACCATGCAGACCCAGGGTGTGGACAGCTTCCCGGCGTTGGTGGCGGCGACGATTCAGGGCAGTACCGAAACCACCTTTTATGTGTTGGCGGTGTACTTCGGTTCGGTGGGCATCCAGCGGGCGCGGCATGCGGTGGGCTGCGCGTTGCTGGCGGAATTGGCCGGTGTGGTGGCGGCGATTGCGGTGTGCTACTGGTTCTTCGGTTAAGGCTTGGATTGCTATCGGGAGCAAGCCCCCTCCCACATTTGAATGTGTTACAGGTCAACATGTGGGAGGGGGCTTGCCCGCGATGAGGCCTTCAGCGTTTCACCGCACCATTGCCCTGCTGAACAACCCACTCCACCACCTGCCTGTTCAACTGATCCCCCGCCAACCCAAACCCGGCCACCACCGCCGGCACTTTGGTGTCAGTCACCGCCTGGTGCACTTCAAACCGCCGGCTGGCAATAATCCGCTGGTCACTCCCACGCACCAGGCGTGCGTCGAGGCGGATCACCACCTCCACCGCACTGCCCCGGTACTCACTCTGAAACGCCTGCAACTGCCCGCCCAGCTCATAGTCGGCCTGCAGGTTGCTCTCGTCAGTACTCAACAATGTCACGCGCCCATCGCGCTGGAACCCGTCCATCAGGCGATTACGCAACAGCACGGGCGCCGGGTCGCTCCAGCGTGACTTCGCATAGCTGCTGATCAAATCGCCGTTGGGCACCACGGCGATGCGCGGGCTGTCGAGGAACTCACTGGTCTGCGGCTTGGCCAGGCGCAGCGACCAACTGACCGGCGCTCCCTGGTTGGCGGCCTGGGCCGAGGGCAGTCGGTAGACGTCCGACGGATCCGCCTTGGGCAGGATCGAGCAGGCGCTGATCAGCGCCAAGGCCACAGGGGCGATCATTTGGTAAGCACGCTTCATGGCGTGAACTCCTTGTTCTTGTCGCTGCCCAGCAGGTAACCGCTGGGGTTGGCTTCCAGGCGGCGGGAGATGGCGCGCAGCGAGCCGAGGGTTTCGCGCAGTTCACGCACGGCCGGCGCCAGTTCGTTGAGGCCCTGCATGCCACTGTTCACCGAATCCTTGTTGTTGGTCAGCAAGGTGTTGAGGGTGGCGGTGCTTTGTTCAAGGGATTTCATCGCCTGTTCGGCGCTGCCAAAGGCCTGTTTGCCTTGATCATTGAGCAAACCGTTGGCATTGCGCATCAACACCGTGGTCTGCTCCAGGGCGGCGCTGGCCTGTTTGCTTACCTGCATCAGTTGCTGCATCACCACCTTGATGTCGCCGCGCTGATCGGCGATGGCACCGGTGGTTTGCTGCAGGTTGTCCAGGGTTTTACTGATGCGGTCGACGTTTTGTGCAGAGAACATGTTGTTGGCGTTGTGCAGCAGCAGGTTGATGCTGGTCATCAGGTCGTTGCTGTTATTAAGCAGTCGCGCGATCGGTGAGGGTGAGGCGATGATCTCCGGCAGGTTACCGTCCTTGCCCTTGAGCTCCGGGCTTTGCGGGGTGCCGCCGCTGAGTTGGATGATCGACGTGCCGGTGATGCCCGTCAGCGCGAGTTTGGCCTGGGTGTCTTCCTTGATCGGCGTCTGGCCGGCCAGGCGGATGCGCGCGAGTACGCGGCGCGGATCCTTGGGGTCCAGCCGCAGGCTGATGACATCGCCGACCTTGATCCCGCTGTACTGCACGGAGCTGCCCTGGGACAGGCCGCTGACCGCCTCGTTGAAGATCACTTCGTAATCCTGGAAGGCGCTGTCGACGCTGGATTTGGCCAGCCACAGGCCAAACAGCATCGCGCCGACCACCACGATTACGCTGAACAGACCGATCATCACATGATGGGCTCGGGTTTCCATGTCATACCTCGTTGAGCGGTTGAGCGGCATCCAATGCCGCGCGGCCTCGGGGGCCGTGGAAATATTCGTGAATCCAGGCGTCGTTGGTTTCCGAGACGATATCGATGGCGTCCGCCACCAGCACTTTCTTCTGCGCCAGCACCGCCACACGGTCGGTGATGGTGTAGAGCGTGTCCAGATCATGGGTGACCAGGAACACGCTCAGGCCCAGCGCGTCACGCAGGGTCAGGATCAGTTGATCGAATTGCGCCGCACCAATCGGGTCGAGGCCGGCGGTGGGTTCGTCGAGGAACAGGATGTCCGGGTCCAGCGCCAACGCCCGCGCCAGGGCGGCACGCTTGATCATGCCGCCGGACAGCGACGCAGGGTATTTATCGGCCGCCGACAGCGGCAGCCCGGCCAAGGCCAGTTTGACCGCAGCCAGGTGCTCGGCATCACGGCGGCTGAGCCCGGCATGTTCGATCAGCGGCAGCGCGACGTTCTCGGTCACCGTCAGCGAGGAGAACAATGCGCCCTTCTGGAACAGCACGCCAAAGCGCCGCTCCAGCAGGGACCGCTCATGTTCCGGCAGGCTCGGCAGGTTTTTGCCGAACACCCGCACTTCGCCTTCGCTGGGCCTGCGCAGACCGACGATGCTGCGCAACAGCACCGATTTACCGCTGCCGGAACCGCCGACCACCGCAAGGATCTCGCCCTTGTACAAATCCAGGTCGAGATTCTCGTGCACGCTCTGGCTGCCAAAGCGATTACACAGGCCACGCACTTCAATCACCGCCTCGGTGGGCGCACGGTGTAGACGACTCACCAGCCCATCTCCATGAAGAACAACGCGGCAACTGCGTCCAGCACGATCACCACAAAGATCGATTGCACCACGCTGGAGGTGGTATGGGCGCCGACCGATTCAGCGCTGCCGCTGACCTTGAAGCCTTCCAGGCAGCCGATGGCGGCGATCAGGAAGGCAAAGATCGGCGCTTTCACCAGGCCCACCAGGAAATGCTGCACGCCAATGTCCGATTGCAGCAGGGAAAGAAACATCGCCGGCGAGATATCCAAGGCCACGGCGCATACCACGCCGCCGCCGACGATCCCCGAGAGCATCGCCAGGAAGGTCAGCATCGGCAGCGCCACCAGCAGTGCCAGCACGCGTGGCAAGACCAGCAACTCCATCGGGTCCAGGCCCAGCGTGCGGATCGCGTCGATTTCTTCGTTGGCCTTCATCGAGCCGATTTGCGCAGTAAAGGCGCTGGCGGTGCGACCGGCAATCAGAATGGCCGTGAGCAATACGCCGAATTCCCGCAGGAAAGAGAACGCCACCAGGTCGACGGTGAAAATCGTCGCGCCGAAACTCTTGAGTACGGTGGCGCCGAGGAAGGCCACCACAGCGCCGACCAGAAAGGTCAGCAACGCGACGATGGGCGCGGCGTCGAGGCCGACCTGTTCCAGGTGAGCGACCATCGGCGTCAGGCGCCAGCGCCTGGGCCGGAAAATGCCCCGGGCGAAGGTTTCGAGGATCAGGCCGATAAAGCCCAGCAGTTGCTTGCTGTCTTGCCAGACCTTGCCCACGGCCCCGCCGATGCGTGCCAACACCTGAATGCCGGTGGCTTCTTCCGGGGCTTTGTCCGGCACGCAAAAATCGTTGAGGGAGCGGTAGACGGTCTTGAGCAGTGCGCGGTCGGCGGCGGACAGGCTGCAGTCGGTCTGCTCGGCGGATTGCTCGATACGGGTGGGCCCCAGCAGCTCAACCAGCAGCGAGGCACCGGCGGTATCCAGGGCGCCGAGGCCATTGAGGTCGATGCGCGCGCCAGCGTCGTATTGGCCGTCGAGCTTGTCCGACAGCTTCTTCAGGTTTGCGTAGTGGGCAAGCGTCCAGTCCCCCGTAATCCGCAGTAACGGGGGAGCGGTGGACGTATCGAGGTGGGCTGCGCCGGCCGTGGTACTACTGGTCATAAGCTCCGAGCTTGTCTGCTATCCACAATTCCTACGTAATAGCACGATCCTGCCTACTTTGGGTTGTCGGTTTGTGCTGTGTCCGTCACTTTAAAACGCAGCACGCCGATCACCTGGCCGTCCTCCGTCAACACTTGGACTTGCCAGCGCCCTACCGCTTCGGGCGGGAAGTTCTGCTTGTGGGTCCAGGCGCGGTAGCCCTCCTTGCGTCCGCCGTGGATGTCCAGGGCGATGCGGTCGACCTCTTTGCCGTTGAATTTCCACACGTGGTAGATGCGCTCATCCAGGCCGCGCGGCGCGTTGATCGCGGTGTAGGCGTAGAGCCCAGTGCTGCGCAGCTGGCTGGCGTTGACTTCCTTGAGGTCGTCGCCGGGCGTGCGGTCTTGCAACTGGGTACTGATCGCCACTTCTGTCATCCACAACGTGGCCGGCGGCACCCAACTGCGCAGGAACCAGCCCGCGCAGCCGATGGCGGCGGTAACCCCGAGCAGCATCGCCCAGCCTTTGAGGCTGCGCAGCGGCAGACTCACGGCCAGGCTTGGAATCGACAAGGCCATGGCCACGCCGAGGGCGAGTTTGTAACTTTCGGCGGTGGTCAGGTGCAGGATGATCGGCAGCGCAGTGAGCAGCGCGGCGAACAAGGTCAGGGTGTGCAGTGCGAGAAACAGCGAACGTTTCGGTGCCAGCCATTTGTAATACAGCGGGTCGACGATCGACACCAGCGCGGCCGCGCCGAGCAGGCCGGTGAACACCGATTGGCCGCTGTTCCAGGCAGTGGTGACGAAAAAGAACGGCAGCACGAAGAACAGACTTTCCTGGTGGATCATCTGGGTCGCGTAGCGCAGCAGGGGTTCGGGTATTTCGCGCTTGAAGACTTTGGTAAACAGCTGGGTAAAGCTGTTTTCCAACATCAACCACAGCCAGCTCACCAGCATGATCACCGCGATCCAACTGGCCATGCCCTGCTGGCGATCTACCAGGATGAAGCTGCAGACACCCGAGATAAAACCACCGAGTGCAATCACCCCTGGGTAGCGCTTCATCAGTTCAAGGATGCGGGTGATAAAGCGGGTCAGGTTTTGCATTCGGCGGTTCGCAGTATTTGTAGGAAAAAATCCCAGACAGAATAGCGTCTTAGCCCAGGGTTCGGTGTCTCATTACGCGATCCGTTTGCGATAACGGCGCACGCCGATCAACGCGATGGCAATCAGCCCGAGGACGCCGACGCCGATCCAGTTCAGCATGTCGTAGCTCAGCAGCGGCTTCTCGATGCGCCAGTAACCCGGTTGCTTGAGCAGCTCGCGCATCGCCTGGCTGGTCTGTTCCAGGTTAACGGCCTTGATGCGTTTGACCGGGTCGCTGAAGTGGCCGTTGTCGTAATCGCCCGAGGCGCTCCAGTAGTAGTCGGCCAGCGCGCTGTTGCCCTGCACGGCCCAGGCCTGGCGGGCGATGGCGGCTTGTTTCAGGCGGGCAAATACCGCGGGGTCAAGGCCGTCCTTGAGCAGTTGCGCCTTGAGGTCTTGCAGCACCTGCTCGGCCTCGGGGAGGTTTTCCCGCTCAAGGTCGGCATTCAGGCTGAGGAAGCCAACGCCACCGAGCACTTCGCGCTCGCTCCAGGGGCCGTAGGACAAACCATGCTTGAGGCGCAGTTGGCGGTACAGCGCCCAGTCCAGGTAATCCTTGAGCAGGTCGTAGGTTTCATCATGCTGGTCGTCCAGCACCGGCTCGGGGAACAGCCAGTGCAGTTTGGCACTGTCCCCCACCCAGCCGTGGATCAGGTCGCGGTGGCTGGCGGCGGCGTGCTGGATTTGCGGCAGCGCCGGGTGCTCGCTGGGTTCGATCGGGTCGAGTTGGCCGTAGGTGCGTTCCAGGTAGGCGGGCAGCAGTTTGTCGAGGTCACCGACGACGATCAGGGTCATGTTGTTGGGCGCGTACCAATGTTTGCGCAGCGTCTGCAGTTGATCGCGGGTCAGGTGATCGACCTCGGCGCGTTCGGCGCATTTGAGTCCCAGCTCCACCGCCAACTGATTGCTGGCGGTGTGGCCCAGGTCCTGGCGGTCGAGCAGGCGTTGCAGGTGGGAGTAATGACCGCCGTCTTCGCGCTCGACCACTTGCTTGGCCGCATTGATATTGGCGTCGGTCAACTCGGTGCGAGTGATGATCGCCAGCAGCAGGTCCAGTACTTTGCGCTGGTTTTGCGCGGGTGCCTCGATCACAAAGGTGGTGTCGGCGTTGCTGGTGTAGGCGTTCCACTCGCCGCCCAGGGCTTGCATGCGGTCTTCCAATTCGCCTTCGCCGCCGCCGTCGAGGCCGCTGAACAGCAAGTGTTCGAGCAGGTGCGGCAGTTCCTTGTCTTCGCAACTGAAGTCGTCCAGGCCGACGCCGACCACCAGGCGAATCGCCACATGGCCGCGCTCGGTGCCCGGTTTGAGCAGCAATTGCAGGCCGTTGGGCAAGGTGTAGCCCTCGACTTGCAGGCGGTCAAAGGCAAAGACGTGGGCAGAGCCCATGAGCAGGCAAGCGAACAACAGGCGACGCATAACAAGCTTCCTGGCGAGTGAGGTCAGCTTTAACTGACTTCACGGGCCATCGTACGTTCAGGGCGAATGTGTGATGTCGGCAATATCTTCGGCGGAGAGTGCGCCGGTGTCGGACGTTTCCAAGACTACATAAGCACTGCTGCAAAACAACGAGTTCAGGCGTTTCATGTCGGCAATCAGCTCCAGGTGCAGCGAGCTGGTCTCCAGGCTCTGTACGATCTTGCGTTGCAGGCGGCTGACGTGAGCGTGGGCCAGGCGGCGCTCCTGGGCGCGGAAGCGGCGTTTTTCGCGCAGCAACTGGCGGGCGCTTTCGGGGTCGGCACTGAGGAATACCGACAGGCCCAGGCGTAGATTGGCAATCAACTGGCCGTGCAGGCCGGTGAGTTCCTCCAGGCCTATTTCGGAGAACTGGCGACGCTGCGAGGTTTTTTGCTGCTGGACTTTGCGCAACATGCGTTCGATCAGGTCCCCGGCCAGTTTCAGGTTGATCGACAGCTCGATGATTTCCGCCCAGCGGCGGCTGTCCTGTTCACTGAGGTCTTCCCGGGGCATCTGCGCCAGATAGAGTTTGATTGCGCTGTAGAGGGCTTCGACGTCATCGCTGAGGCTGCGTATTTCCTGGGTGATAGCGGTTTGTTTACCGCGCAGTACTTCCTGCATGGCGGTGAGCATGTTGTCGATCAGATCACCCAGGCGCAGGGTTTCCCGTGCAGCGTTGGCCAGCGCCAGGCTCGGTGTGGTCAGGGCTGTGGGGTCCAGGTGGCGCGGTTTGGCCTTGCCGTTGACCTCGTCCCGCTCCGGCAGTAACCAGGCGCACAGCTTGGCCATCGGACCGATGGTGGGCAGCAGGATCAGGCAGCGGCTGACGTTGTAGAGCAGGTGGAAGGTGATGACCATGCCTTGGGCGCTGTAGTCCAGGCCGTCCATCCACAGCACCAGCGGGTCGAGCAGCGGGATAATCAGCAGCAGGCCGATCAGTTTGTACAGCAAGCTGCCCAGCGCGACCTGGCGACCGGCGGCGTTCTGCATGCTGGTGCTGAGAAAGGCCAGCACACCGCTGCCGATGTTGGCGCCGATCACCAGGCCGATGGCCACGTGCAAGCCGATCACTCCGGCGCCGGCCAGGGTGGCAGTCAGTAGGACGGCGGCGAGGCTGGAGTAGGAAATCATCGCGAACAACGCGCCGACCAGGGCATCGAGCAAAATATCGCCGGTCAGCGAGGCGAACAGCACCTTTACGCCCTGGGCATGGGTAATCGGCCCGGCGGCTTCGACGATTAATTGCAGCGCGAGAATGATCAGCCCGAGGCCGATCCCGACCCGACCCAGCTGCCCGGCCCGCGTCTGTTTGCGCGACAGGAAGAAGATCACCCCGAGAAAGATCAGCAGAGGCGACAGCCAGGACAGGTCGAAGGTCAGCACCCGCGCCATCAGCGCGGTACCGACATCGGCGCCGAGCATGGTCGCCAGCGCAGGCACCAACCCCATCAGGCCCTGGCCGACAAAGGAGGTCACCAGCATCGCCGTGGCGTTGCTGCTCTGCACCATGGCGGTCACCAGGATACCGGCGACAAATGCCAGCCAGCGCTTGGACATGTTCTGCCCGATGACTTGACGCAGGTTGGAGCCGTAGACCCGCAGGATGCCGGTACGGACGATGTGCGTGCCCCAGATAAGCAGGGTCACGGCGGAAAGCAGATTGAGCAAGGTCAGCATGCTCGGCCCCCCGTGTGGGTACGCTCCAACAGGAGCGAAGGAAAATTGCCGCGTGCCGTTCTACGTCTTGTAGTTAAGCTGTAGTTGGCGAATGGGATCGGCGCCAGCATCGCATAGCTAAAGTAGGGATTGAAACAAAACTGTCATGAAGTCGGCTTTTTGCGGATGAAAAAAAGGGGCTTATAAAAGCCCCCTTTTTTGTCTGGCTCGGGTTTATTGACCCGGAATGTCTTTGCGCAGTTTCACCGGGTCCTGCTGTTTCTTCTTTTTCGCGATGGCGGTGCGCATCTTGATGTTGACCGCTTCCACCGCCAGCGAGAACGCCATGGCGAAGTAGACGTAGCCTTTTGGTACGTGAACGTCGAAGGCTTCGGCGATCAGCACGGTACCTACCACCAGCAGGAACGACAGCGCCAGCATCTTCAGCGACGGGTGCTTGTCGATGAAGTCGCTGATGGTGCCGGCAGCCAGCATCATCACCAATACGGCAACGATGATCGCGGCAACCATGACCGGCACATGGGAGACCATGCCGACGGCGGTGATCACCGAGTCCAGGGAGAACACGATGTCGATGATCGCGATCTGGATGATGGTGTAGATGAATTTGCCACCGGCGCCCTTGGGTTCGTCCTGGGTTTCGTCTTCGCCTTCCAGGGCGTGGTACATCTCCTGGGAGCTTTTCCACAGCAGGAACAGGCCACCGAAGAACAGGATCAGGTCGCGACCGGAAATGCCCTGGCTGAAGACCACGAACAGGTCGTCGGTCAGGCGCATGACCCAGGTGATCGACAGCAGCAACAGAATGCGCGTCACCATGGCCAAGGCCAGACCGAAGATCCGGGTGCGTGCCTGCATATGCTTGGGCATGCGGCTGACCAGGATCGAAATAATGATGATGTTATCGATGCCCAGGACGATCTCAAGGGCCGTCAGGGTGAAGAAGGCAATCCAGATTTCCGGATTGGTCAGCCATTCCATGTGTATTCCTTTGAGCAAGTGTTAAACCGCGCAAGCTGCAGCGCCGCGCGGTGAGTGAGTCGGTAGGATTATAGAGTGCTGAACAGCGGAAAAATCCCCATCAGCAATGCGGCGAACATTATGCACAGGCATACCAGCACTGCCCACTTCAAGGTGAAGCGCTGGTGATCGCCAAATTCGATACCGGCCAGCGCTACCAACAGGTAGGTCGACGGTACCAGCGGGCTGAGCAAGTGCACGGGTTGGCCAACGATGGAGGCGCGGGCCATTTCCACGGCGGTGATGCCGTAGTGGCTGGCGGCTTCGGCCAGTACGGGCAGTACGCCGTAGTAGAACGCATCGTTGGACATGAAGAAGGTGAACGGCATGCTCACCAGCGCGGTGATCACCGCCAGGTAAGGGCCCATGGCTTCCGGAATGACGGCCAGCAGGCTCTTGGACATGGCATCGACCATGCCGGTGCCCGACAGGATGCCGGTGAAGATACCGGCGGCGAAGATCAACCCCACCACGGCCAATACGCTGCCGGCGTGAGCGGCGACGCGGTCTTTCTGCTGTTGCAGGCACGGGTAGTTGACGATCATCGCGATACTGAACGCCACCATGAACAGCACCGGCAGCGGCAACAGGCCGGCGATCAGGGTGCACATCAGGGCAAGGGTCAGGGCGCCGTTGAACCAGATCAGCTTCGGACGGCGGGCATCCGGGTATTGCGACACGCTGATCTCGCTGTGGTCGATCTCGTCGACTTGCAGGTGCAGTTCACCCAGGCGCGCACGTTCGCGTTTGCCGTACATGTAGGCAATCACCAGGATCGCGACCACGCCGGCGGCCATCGCCGGGATCATCGGTACGAAAATATCCGAGGGGTCCACGTGCAGCGCACTGGCGGCGCGTGCGGTCGGGCCACCCCAGGGGGTCATGTTCATCACGCCACCGGCGAGGATGATCAGGCCGGCCATGATCCGCGGGCTCATGCCGATACGCTGGTACAGCGGCAGCATGGCGGCCACGCAGATCATGTAGGTGGTGGCGCCGTCACCGTCGAGGGACACCACCAGGGCCAGCACGGCGGTGCCGACCGACACCTTCAGCGGGTCGCCCTTGACCATCTTGAGGATCTTGCGCACGGCCGGGTCGAACAGGCCGGAGTCGATCATCAGGGCAAAGTAGAGGATGGCGAACATCAGCATCACGCCGGTCGGCGCGAGCTTGGTGATGCCTTCGAGCATCATCGGGCCGATCTTCGGTGCGAAACCGCCGAACAGCGCGAACAGGATAGGCACGATGATCAGGGCGATCAGCGCGGACAGGCGCTTGGTCATGATCAGGAACATGAACGTGATGACCATGGCAAAGCCAAGGAAAGTCAGCATAGGAATACTCCAGGCGTAGCGCGGCTAGGGAATGGCGAACCGGGGTGGGGTCAGCGCAGAACGAAGGGCACGAGGCGTACGGGTGGAGTTGGGGCGAACAGGCGGGTACGGACGGACATCGGGGATCACCATTGTTGTTGTGTACAGCCGGTCTATTGCCGGCAGTTGGGGGCGATCCTAGACGCGTAAGCTTTCAGCCAGCTTTCGTTGGCAAAACAGTTGGTGGTGGGAAGATGCACGGTCTTCAGGTGTACACATTTCAAATGTGGGTGGGAGCAAGCCCCCTCCCACATTGGAATGTGTTTCTTCAGGGCAGCTCAAGGCCGCCCGCTGCTTTGTGCAGTTTGCGCAGGTGTTCACCGACCTGCTTGAGGTTGGCTTCGCAGGCGGCGATTTCCGCTGCGCGGGACGGATCCAACAGCGCCCTCACCTCTTTATCCAGCTCGCCGGTCAGCGACTGCAACTGCTTCTGGCGCTCGGCGCTTTCCGATTCCAGGCGCTTGGCTTCCGAAGGTTGCGGCAGGCCATAGCCACCGCTGCCGAGCAGTTCCGCCGGGCGGCTGAGGAAGCCACTGTTGGCGAGGATCTGTTGCAGCGTGGCGTTGGCTTTCTCCATGCCGCCGTTCTTTAGCTCGCGGGCACCGAGGTAGCGTTGTTTGACTTCGTCCTGGGCCAGCATCAGCTGTTTGCGAAAGCTCGCTTGCTCCAGCAGTAGCAGTGCGGCGCTGGTGCGCAGGTCGGCCTGGTCGAACCACTGGCGGCGTTGTTCGGCACTGAGGGACAGCCAGTCTTCAACCTGGGTCTGTTTGATCGGCAGGTGTTTGCGCAGCACGTTGAACATGGCCTGGTAGCGTTCGCGGAAGGAGTCGAAGTGATAGCCCAGGCGTAGAGCCTCGCGCTTGTCGTTCAAGACACTGGTATCCGCCAGGCCACGGGCTTGCAGCACTTCCAGCAGGCCGTTGGGGGTGATGTTGTCCAGACCGGTCAACTGCGGGTTGGCGCTGCCACTGCGCAGCAGCTTCAGGCTTTCGACCGCACAGTTGTTGGAAATGAAGAAGTAGTTGCCGTCATAGCTCCAGTGCATTTCAGCGGCGTGCTCGACGGTGTCGTCGATCTCTTGGCGCGAGAGTTTCAACGGCACGGACGCCAGGCCGCGCAGTTCGGTCTTGGTGTATTCGTCGATCACCTGGGCCAAAGGCAGCACGAACAGCCGTGACGGGTACTTGCCCACCAGGCCGTCCCAACTGGACAGCTGTACGTCGCCGACGAAGGCGCGATAGGACAGCACCAGGTGCTGGTCCAGGTCCAGCCGACAATCCGGGCCACGAGGGCGGCCCGGAGCGCAGATCACCAGGCGCAACATGCTGTGGCCCCAGCGGCTGACCAGATTCTGATTGGCTTCGGCCAGCAGATAGTCGATTTCGTAGACCCGTTCCGGGTCGATGTGGCCCAGCGGGGTCTTGGCGAAATCATTGCCAGCGTTGAGAAACGCGTAGGTCTTGGCGCAGGTATCTTGTTCGGGCGGCGCCCAGCCGAAGTGTTCCTTGTAATAGCGGAACAGCGCGGGGCGCCGGCAGGCGTAGCTTGGGTCGAGGAGAAAGTACTCCATATTGACCGCCACGAATTCCAGCGGGCTGGTGGTTTCGTAGATGTCCGGGCTGCGCACGACCTGGCGGTTGTGTTGCTCGCGTTCACCGCGACGACCGACATATTGCGGCCAGCCGGCCAGGTCCAGCAGGCGCGGGTCATCGCTGAGGGTGAAGCGCCGGTCGTTCTGGCCACGGCATTGATCGGGCAGGCCGATCAGGCCGGTGATGTTGTTCTGACGGCTGCAACGCTGGATCAGCGCGCGTTCGTCTTTGGGCCACAGGCGGGCGCGGTCATAGATGTGGGTCAGTTCGTGCAGGACGGTGGCGAGCATTTCCCGGCGCACGGTGCCGTGGGGGCGATTGGTTTTTTGCGTGGCGGCGCTGCCGTCGGTCAGGCTGTCGAGCAGGTTGCGGTTAAGGTCCAGCTCGGACACCAACGAAGCCTGGCCGTAGGCATTTTCGGGCATCTTGTCGGTCCAGCCGACATCAATGCGCCGGTCCAACTGTTCGACGAAGCGCGGTGGCAGCGAGCGCATGGCTTCATCAAGCAATGCCTGGCTGGCCTGCTGTTCGGCCGGGCTCAAGCCTTCTGTCTTGAGCCGCAGTTGCAGGCTGGCCTGGGCTGCGCTGGCACACAGCAGCACAGTCCCGGCCAGGAGCCAGGCGACGAGGCGCCTCACAGAGCGAGAATAGCTTCGGCGAGGGTCTGGTCACTGGCGTCGCGCGCTTCCGGCAAGCGAGTGCGCAGGGTGTCGAAGGCAGCTTCCAACTGTGCGCCACGGATCTCGCCGTTGGTGGCGACGAAACTGGCCGCGTCATCGTGGGCTTCGCGCACGACTTTGGAGTCGCGGATGGAGGTGGTGGTGTCCGAGGTGAAATCAATGGTGCGGCCAGAGGCGCGAACAATGATGTTACTGGTGGCCACCAGGGTATGCGCCTGGGCAACGTCGGCCAACAACAGCAGGCCAAGGGTGGCGGCGATCAGCGGGCTACGCATGGAATGACTCCGAAATACAAAGATGATTATTGGACGAGAATTGCTTGCGCCAGTTCAAGGTCGCTGGCGTTAAGTTTTGGTTGGGTGCGGCGCAGATAATCCAGCGCGGATTCCAGCCGTGCACCCCGCCATTGGCCGTCAGTGGCGATAAATGCAGCGGCATCATCCTGGGCCGCTACGACTACTTTCCGGTCGAAGGGCGCGGAGGTCACCTTGCTGGTGGCGTACGCGCTCGCGACGGTGCTCTGGATAGTCAGGTCAAAGGCCGAAGCCAGTGACGACCAACTGGCGCAAAACAACACAGGGGCTATTAGCAGGCGGTATGAAAAAGCCATGGGACTCGACAACTGAAAGCGAGCGCCAAGGCTAGCGCAATGCCCGGGCGAGAGCCAGTGAAGAGGTATTCGGGAGCGGCCGGCGCTCCCTTCACTGTGCGTTCGATCAGATAGCCAGGATGGCCTGGGCCAGTTGTGCGTCAGTCGCGGTGTTCAGTTGCGGTGCTTGTTGGCGGATCTGGGCCAGGGCGCTTTCCAGTTTCACACCACGGATGGCGCCTTCACTGGCGACAAAGCTGGCGGCGTCGTCACGGGCGGCGCGCACGACTTTGTTATCTCGCAGGGACGAAGTGGCGTCGGAGGTGGCGTCGGAAGTAGCCTTCAATGCGCCGACGATGGAGTCGGTGGTCACGATGAAGCTGGTTGCGCTGGCATTTGTGGCCAGGGTCAGCAGTGCTGCAGCACTCAGCAGGCGAATACGGGACATGAGGTGACTCCTGTAGATGAACGAATAAGGTGGCGCAGGGCAGCCTTTGGGGATCAGACGCCTGTTCTACACGGTTCGCCACGTGGTGGCTGGATATTAAGCCGCTGTTTATCCGTTCGGAAAGCTTCTTGACTGCCTAGTCTCGCCAGAATGGCTTGGATAGCTCGGCCACACGGTCTCCCTGGCTGATACCAACATCGGAGAGTTCTCGAAGATCGAGCTGCGCCAGTTGGCGACGCTCGTAGGCGTGACGTACCCATTTGGCCAGCGTGGAAACTGTCCGGCGTAACAGCCGCATATAGAGAGAGGGTTGGGTATCCATGGTGAGCGCCTTTGATGAGGTCCTGGAACACCATGGTGGGCGAGTTGCTTTGACCGTTACAGATACACCAATGCTTAATTGTACTGCTTAACTGTTATATTTTTTAAACTGTACCTGTCTGGATCGAGGTCTTCTGTTTGGCCTGGAAAAAGGTAACCCCGGAAACAACAAAGCCCGCCTCCGGTCTCCCGGGGCGGGCTTTGTTTTGACAAATCAGTGCTGGCTGTGGACCCGGTGGGTCAGGGCCAGCGGGCGTCAATTAACGCCAGAACGGCTTGCTCAGCTCTTCGTAGCGTTGAGCTTCGCTGATACCAGCGTCAGCCAGCAGACGCGAATCCAGACGAGCCAGTTGATGGCGGCTGGAGATGCGGCGCTGCCACAACATCAGGTTGGCGAGAACGCGCAAAGGCAGGGAAGCCTGGGTGTTTACAGCTTTTTCTTCGAAGAACAGTTCGGAACTGAGTGTACGTTCCATGATGACATCCTTCCGCTTGTGGCGGGATTAGGTAGTGGTTTAACTGATGCCAATGATCCTCTTCCGGCGCAAGACTCTCTAGATACAGTTCACCTGTATTGTGAGGGGCCAGTTAACTGTTTAAAGGTGCTGTACTGTACGTAAATGGGGCAACTGTACTTGTCTGCACTTAAATGGTGCGAAATTGGCAATTTCTTCGATTGTGGTGGGGTATTTCTGTAGGAAATGACCGGTACAGCAGTACAGTTTTTTAAAGAAGTGTGCGGCGCGCCGTCGAGCTGATGAAACTGTGTTTGCATCAGCTCGAATCTGTATCAATCACGCCTTGAGCATATGCCCGGTTTCTTCCAGGTTAATGTGCCAACTCAGTGCTTCACGCAGGATGTGCGGCGTGTGACCACCGATGGCGCAGGCGGATACGAAGTAACTGTTCAACGCATCGCGGTACGCTGGATGCACACAGTTATCGATGATCACCCGGGCTCGCTCCCGTGGCGCCAGGCCGCGCAGATCGGCGAGGCCTACTTCAGTCACCAGAATGTCGACGTCATGCTCGGTGTGGTCCACATGGCTGACCATTGGCACCACGCTGGAAATCGCGCCGCCCTTGGCAATCGATTTGGTGACGAAGATCGCCAGGTGCGCGTTGCGCGCGAAGTCGCCGGAACCGCCAATGCCGTTCATCATCCGCGTGCCGCAGATGTGGGTGGAGTTGACGTTGCCGTAGATATCGAACTCCAGCGCGGTGTTGATGCCGATAATCCCCAGGCGCCGCACCACTTCAGGGTGATTGGAGATTTCCTGCGGGCGCAGCACCAGCTTGTCTTTGTAATGCTCCAGGTTGCCGAATACGTCGGCATTGCGCCGCTCCGACAAGGTGATCGAGCTGCCCGAGGCGAAGCTCAGTTTGCCGGCGTCGATCAGGTCGAATGTCGAGTCCTGCAACACCTCCGAGTACATGGTCAGGTCTTCGAATGGCGAGTCGATCAGGCCGCACATCACCGCGTTGGCAATGTTGCCGATCCCAGCCTGCAGCGGGCCGAGCTTGTTGGTCATGCGCCCGGCGTCCACTTCCTGCTTGAGGAAGTTGATCAGGTGGTTGGCGATGCCCTGAGTGTCGCTGTCCGGTGGCGTCACGGTGGAGGCAGAGTCTGCCTGGTTGGTGATCACGATGGCGACGATCTTCTCTGGCGGGATCGGGATCGCAGTACTGCCGATGCGGTCGTCGACTTTCACCAGAGGAATCGGCGTACGGGTCGGCCGGTAAGTCGGTATATAGATGTCGTGCAACCCTTCCAGATTCGGGTTGTGCGCCATGTTGATCTCGACGATCACTTGCTTGGCGAAAATCGCGAAGCTGGCGGAGTTACCCACGGACGTGGTGGGCACGATATGGCCTTGCTCGGTGATCGCGACGGCCTCGATGACGGCAATGTCCGGCAGCTTGAGCTGGTTGTTGCGCAGTTGCTCGACGGTTTCCGACAGGTGCTGATCGATAAACATCACTTCGCCGGCGTTGATTGCCTTGCGCAAGGTGCTATCGACCTGGAACGGCATGCGCCGGGACAGCACGCCGGCTTCGGTCAGTTGCTTGTCCAGGTCGTTACCCAGGCTGGCACCGGTCATCAGGGTGATTTTCAGCGGGGATGTCTTGGCGCGCTCGGCCAGGGCGTGGGGGACGGCCTTGGCTTCACCCGCTCGGGTGAAGCCGCTCATGCCGACGGTCATGCCGTCCTCGATCAGTGCGGCGGCATCTGCCGCGCTCATGACCTTGTTCAACAACGAAGGCAAGCGGATACGATCACGGTACATGAATTGTTATCTCAGGCTACGGAAGCAAGGTGGGCAGTGTAGTGATTTCAAAAAATTTCGGCCCGCTACCATGGTCGAATGCCGAGTAGCGATTTAGAGCCTTTGGTCGGGTTTCATGGGGTAATAAAAAACCCCAGCCTACTGGAGGCCAGGGTTTCGGGTATTGCGCTGGCGCAGTGTTACTCGACGGCCTTGACCATATCTTCAATGACCTTCTTGGCATCACCAAAGACCATCATGGTCTTGTCCAGATAGAACAGTTCGTTATCCAAGCCGGCATAACCACTGGCCATCGAGCGCTTGTTGACGATGATGGTCTTGGCCTTGAACGCTTCCAGGATCGGCATGCCGGCAATCGGCGAGTTGGGGTCGTTCTTCGCGGCCGGGTTGACCACGTCGTTCGCGCCCAGCACCAGCACCACGTCAGCCTGGCCGAATTCGGAGTTGATATCCTCCATCTCGAACACCTGGTCGTAGGGCACTTCGGCCTCGGCGAGTAGGACGTTCATATGCCCAGGCATACGGCCGGCCACCGGGTGGATCGCGTATTTCACGGTCACGCCACGGTGGGTCAGCTTCTCGGTCAGTTCCTTCAGCGCATGCTGTGCCCGTGCCACGGCCAGGCCATAGCCTGGAACGATGATGACCGTGTCGGCATTGGTCAGCAGGAAGGTCGCGTCGTCAGCCGAACCGGATTTCACCGGGCGCGCTTCTTTAGAGCCCGCTGCAGCACCGGCATCCGGCGCATTGCCGAAACCGCCGAGCAGTACATTAAAGAAGGAACGGTTCATCGCCTTGCACATGATGTACGACAGGATCGCACCGCTGGAGCCCACCAGAGAGCCGGCGATGATCAGCATCGAGTTGTTCAGCGAGAAGCCGATCCCCGCCGCTGCCCAGCCGGAATAGCTGTTGAGCATTGACACCACCACCGGCATGTCGGCGCCGCCAATCGGGATGATGATCAGCACACCGAGCACGAACGCCAGGGCCAGCATCAAGGCGAAGGCGCTGAGGTTGCCGGTGAACATGAACGCCAGGCCCAGACCCAGGGTCAGCAGGCCAAGCACCAGGTTCAATTTGTGCTGGCCGCCGAACTGTACCGGTGCGCCTTGGAACAGGCGGAACTTGTACTTGCCCGAGAGTTTGCCGAACGCGATCACCGAACCGGAGAAGGTAATCGCACCGATGGCCGCGCCGAGGAACAGTTCCAGACGATTACCCGCCGGGATCGCGTCGCCCAGGTGTTTGACGATGCCCAGTGACTGCGGCTCGACCACGGCGGCAATCGCAATAAACACTGCGGCCAGGCCGATCATGCTGTGCATGAAGGCGACCAGTTCCGGCATCTTGGTCATTTCTACGCGCTTGGCCATGATCGAGCCGGCGGTGCCGCCGACCAGCAGGCCGACGATCACATAGCCAATGCCGGCGGTGGCCAGCTCAGCGCCGAGCTTATAGATGAGGCCCACGGTGGTGAGGACCGCCAGCGCCATGCCGAGCATGCCGAACAGGTTGCCGCGCCGCGACGTGGTGGGGTGTGATAGGCCTTTGAGGGCCTGGATAAAGCAGATCGACGCGATCAGGTAGAGCGTCGTCACGAGATTCATGCTCATTACTTCGGCGCCTCTTCTTTTACTTTCGGGGCTTTCTTCTTGAACATCTCAAGCATCCGGCGGGTTACCAGGAACCCACCGAACACGTTAACCGCCGCCAGGGCCACGGCCAGAGTGCCCATGGTCTTGCCCAGCGGAGTCACGGTCAGCGCGGCGGCGAGCATGGCGCCGACAATCACGATCGCCGAAATCGCGTTGGTCACCGCCATCAGTGGTGTGTGCAGCGCGGGTGTGACGTTCCAGACCACGTGGTAACCGACATAAATCGCCAGCACAAAGATGATCAGGTTGTAGATACCGGGGGAGATAAGCTCTTCCATCGTCTGAATCCCTGCTTAGGCGTTTTTGCGGATGACTTGGCCGTCGCGGCACATCAGGCACGCGGCGACGATGTCGTCTTCGAGGTTGATTTCAAACTGCCCTTCCTTGGTGAAGACCAGCTTCAGGAAGTCCAGCAGGTTGCGTGCATACAAGGCCGACGCATCGGCGGCGACCGCACCGGCCAGGTTGGTCGGGCCGCAGATGATCACGCCGTTTTCCACGACGACTTGGTCGGCGACAGTCAGTGGGCAGTTACCGCCTTGGGCGGCAGCGAGGTCGATCACTACCGAGCCGGGCTTCATTTGCGCGACGGTGTCGGCGCTGAGCAAGGTCGGTGCTTTACGGCCGGGAATCAGGGCGGTAGTGATGACGATGTCGGCCTGCTTGGCGCGCTCATGCACGGCCAGGGCTTGGCGCTGCATCCAACTGGTGGGCATCGGGCGGGCATAGCCGCCGACGCCGACGGCGCATTCTCGTTCTTCGTCGGTTTCGTAAGGCACGTCGACGAACTTGGCGCCTAGGGATTCGATCTGCTCTTTTACGGCTGGGCGTACGTCGGACGCTTCGATCACGGCACCCAGGCGTTTCGCCGTGGCGATGGCTTGAAGGCCTGCAACACCGGCGCCGAGGATCAGCACGCGCGCGGCTTTCACAGTGCCTGCCGCGGTCATCAACATCGGCATGAAGCGCGGGTAGTGATGGGCGGCGAGCAGCACGGCTTTATAGCCGGCAATGTTGGCCTGGGACGAAAGCACATCGAGGCTCTGGGCTCGCGAGGTACGCGGCGCGGCTTCCAGTGCAAAGGCTGTAATGCCCTGCCCGGCCAACTTGGCGATGGTTTCGTTGCTGAACGGATTGAGCATGCCCACCAACACGGTGCCGCTTTTAATCAGCGCCAGTTCGCTGTCGCTGGGGGCCACCACCTTGAGAATCAGCTCGGCGCCAAACGCATCGCTGGCACTGCCAATGGTCGCGCCTGCCGTTTCATAGGCACTGTCTACGATGCTGGCGTTGAGGCCTGCGCCGCTTTGAACAGTGACCTTATGGCCCTGGCCGATCAGCTTCTTGATGGTTTCCGGGGTGGCAGCCACCCGCGTTTCACCGGTCTGGGTTTCGAGAGGAACACCAATGTGCACGTCAAATCTCCTGCATGATCTTTTTGCTTTTGATCTTTTTGTAAAAAGGCCAGTGCACCGTGAGTGGCGCAACTGGGGCGGCCGATCAGCACGATCCCGCTGAAATGACAGCGGGGCGCGGCATTTTGCAGGCGAACTTTACGGCCTTCAAGGGATTATGACGGGTGACGAAAAATTAACTACAAGTCACCCTGTGACTGATTGTCGCAATACGCCGTAATAACCTCTTTAAATACAGGTGCTTAAAGGGCTTCAGCTGATTCGTGTGTGTTTTTCCATCCTTGGTGTGAATAGTCGCGCATTGACCGTTGAGAGTCGCTGTAAGCCACGAAAATCATGGCTTTAAGCATTGATTCGACCGATAAGTACAGTCTGCTTAAATGCGACATATACGTATATCTGTAGGATATAGATTTAACTGACTACAAAGTCAGCATGTTGGTTTTCCCTTTAAGTGCTGGGGCTGTAGCGCTGTGATTGGTCGATCAACCAGTCCCTGAACGCTTGCAGCGATGCGGATTCGACTTTTCTGTCAGGAATCATCAGGTAATAAGCCTTTGAACTGGTCAGTGCTTCAGCGCTGGCGATTACTAGTCGATGCTCGTCCAGCTCTCGCTGGATAAGGAACGGCGGTATCAGTGCAATGCCCATGTCATGCATGGCGGCTTGGGACAACATCGAGAATAGCTCGTAGCGTGGGCCTGTCATGTCGCGGGGGACGTTCAGTTGTTGGGCGTTGAACCATTGGCGCCAGGCGTAAGGGCGGGTGGTCTGCTGCAGCAATGGCAGTTCTGCGATCTTCTGCGGAGTTAATCGCTTGAATTCGCCCAACAGCCGCGGGCTGCACACGGGGACAGGGTTTTCTCCCATGAGTTTGTGGGATTCGGTGCCGGACCAATCGGCGTCGCCGAAGTAGATTGCAGCGTCGAATTCGGTATCGGCAAACAGAAAGGGGCGTGTGCGGTTGGTCAGGTTTACCGTCACCTCCGGATGCTGTCGTTGAAAGTCCTTGAGGCGAGGGATCAACCATTGCGTACCGAAGGTGGGTACTACGGCCAGCTCAATGGTGTTGGCACCCTGCTGGCCCATCACTGACAGGGTGTCTCGCTCCACGGCATCCAACTGGGCTGCGACCCTGCGGCTATAGGACAGCCCTGCTTCCGTCAGCTTTACCCCGCGCCGCGAGCGCCGAAACAGCTCGACACTTAAAAACTCCTCCAAACTGGCGATCTGTCGGCAAATGGCGCCTTGGGTAATGGAAAGCTCCTGTGCCGCCTTGGTAAAGCTCTCGTGGCGGGCAGCTGCTTCAAAACTGACAAGAGCGGTGGTGCTGGGGATTTTTCTGCGCATGTACCTTGTCCTCACATAAAGAGGCGCAACTTGGCCTTTTTTGGGGTTACGGAGTGAGAAATTAGCACAAGGCTATGCAGAAACCTCGTTTGCTCTCCCTGCCTGTCCGGCCTAGGCTCCATCCACGACTTCTGTTTTTTCTTTGCGAGGACTTATTCATGGCGGGCAAGGCAAGCTTCAACTGGATCGATCCACTGTTGCTGGATCAACAGCTCACCGAAGAAGAGCGCATGGTGCGCGACAGTGCTGAGCAATTCGCCCAGGACAAGCTGGCTCCGCGTGTACTTGAAGCCTTTCGCCATGAAAAGACTGACCCGGCGATTTTCCGCGAAATGGGTGAGACCGGATTGCTGGGTGCGATGATCCCTGAGCAGTACGGGGGCAGTGGCTTGAGCTACGTCAGCTACGGCTTGATTGCGCGTGAAGTTGAGCGCGTTGATTCCGGCTATCGCTCGATGATGAGTGTGCAGTCGTCACTGGTGATGGTGCCTATCAACGAGTTTGGCACCGAAGCGCAAAAACAGAAGTATTTGCCGAAATTGGCCTCGGGCGAATGGATTGGCTGTTTTGGTCTGACCGAGCCTGACCACGGTTCCGATCCTGGCGCGATGATTACCCGTGCGCGCAAGGTGGATGGCGGCTACAGCCTGACGGGCGCAAAGATGTGGATCACCAATAGCCCGATTGCGGACGTGTTTGTGGTGTGGGGCAAGGATGACGCTGGCGATATTCGTGGATTTGTCCTGGAGAAAGGCTGGAAAGGTCTGAGTGCGCCGGCGATTCACGGCAAGGTCGGCCTGCGCGCCTCCATCACGGGTGAGATTGTGATGGATAACGTGTTCGTGCCGGAGGAAAACATCTTCCCGGATGTGCGTGGCTTGAAGGGGCCTTTCACCTGCTTGAACTCGGCGCGCTATGGCATCTCCTGGGGGGCTTTGGGGGCTGCCGAGTTCTGTTGGCACACCGCACGCCAGTACACACTGGATCGCCAGCAGTTTGGCCGTCCATTGGCGGCAACTCAATTGATCCAGAAGAAGCTGGCCGATATGCAGACCGAGATCACGCTGGCGCTGCAAGGTTGCCTGCGTCTGGGGCGTATGAAGGATGAAGGAACCGCTGCGGTAGAAATCACATCGATCATGAAGCGCAACTCGTGTGGCAAGTCTTTGGACATTGCGCGTATGGCGCGGGACATGCTGGGTGGCAACGGTATCTCCGATGAGTTCGGGGTGGCGCGTCATTTAGTGAACCTGGAGGTGGTTAATACCTATGAAGGTACCCATGACGTGCACGCCTTGATTCTGGGGCGCGCGCAAACCGGTCTTCAAGCGTTCTATTAATAGGAGGACGGCATGGGCGCGCTTTCGCATCTGCGGGTACTGGATTTGTCACGAGTGTTGGCGGGCCCTTGGTCCGGGCAGATCCTTGCGGACCTTGGGGCTGAGGTGATCAAGGTCGAGCGACCTGGTAGCGGTGACGATACGCGCGCCTGGGGACCGCCCTTCCTTAAGGATGTTTATGACGAGAACACCAGTGAGGCGGCGTATTACCTGTCGGCTAATCGCAACAAAGAGTCGGTGACTATCGACTTCACGCGACCGGAGGGGCAGCAACTGGTGCGCGATCTGGCGGCCAAGTCCGACATCTTGATCGAGAACTTCAAGGTGGGTGGTCTGGCGGCGTATGGGTTGGACTACGACTCGCTCAAGAAAGTGAATCCGGAGTTGATCTATTGCTCGATCACCGGCTTTGGTCAGACGGGGCCTTATGCCGCGCGCGCGGGGTATGACTTCATGATCCAGGGGTTGGGCGGGCTGATGAGTCTTACCGGCCGGCCGGAGGGTGACAATGGGGCCGGGCCGGTGAAGGTGGGCGTGGCGTTGACTGACATTCTCACTGGGCTCTACTCGACGGTGGCAATCCTTGCTGCGCTGGCGCATCGGGATCATGACGGTGGTGGGCAGCATATCGATATGGCGTTGCTTGATGTGCAGGTGGCCTGCCTGGCTAACCAGGCGATGAACTACTTGACGACGGGAGCGGCGCCAAAACGACTGGGTAATGCTCATCCGAATATCGTGCCTTATCAGGATTTCCCTACAGCCGATGGCGATTTCATCCTGACGGTGGGTAATGACGGGCAATTTCGTAAGTTCGCCGAAGTGGCTGGACAGCCGCAATGGGCGGATGACCCGCGGTTCTCTACTAATAAGGTGCGGGTAGCCAACCGCGCTGAGCTGATTCCATTGATTCGCCAGGCTACAGTCTTCAAGACGACGGCTGAGTGGGTGTCGCAGTTGGAGCGGGTTGGTGTGCCTTGTGGGCCGATAAATGACTTGGCGCAGGTATTTGCCGATCCTCAGGTGAAGGCGCGGGGGTTGGCGATACAGCTGCCGCATGCGCTGGCAGGGATGGTGCCGCTGGTTGCTAGTCCGATTCGATTATCCAAGACGCCTGTGGAGTACCGTACTGCCCCTCCTTTGTTGGGGCAGCATACGGCCCAGGTGCTGCAGAGCGTGTTGGGTCTTGCCCCCGCGAATGTGGATGCGTTGAGGGCTGCGGGAGTTATCTAAGTGTTTTCTTCTATATAGAAGGGGATTTATTGGTGGTTTTTTAATCAGTTTCAATCGGTTGATAGCAAAATCAAATTAATAGTTGACGGCAGATTCTGAGCGCCTATAATTCGCCCCACTTCCGGCGCAGTCGAAACGTAAAACTCCTTGGTAAACAAAGAGTTATGCAAGATTAGGCAGCGGTTTGCTTCAGTTCATCGAAGCCCAGAAGGAGTTGATAGCGTCGTGTTATTTGGCACTATTAACGATTCGATCTTCTCGGTCGAAAGCGGAGAAAAAGAGGTGTTGA
>NZ_JAFLXD010000048.1:0-50608 GCF_019891415.1 Pseudomonas sp. SH10-3B
TAGGTGGCCGTGACCGCAGCAACGGATATGTACCCGGTCCAATCCAAAAAAAAATGCTCGGCCCAAAGGCCGCCACGGAACCAATCGCCCTCACCAAAAAGAGATTTTTCAGCCTGAAAGACAGACTCGCTAGCCAGCGCTGCGACACCCCCCCTTTTCGGTAAACCACCGCTGCAACAAGGCTCCAGGACTGCCTGGTCTGTCACCCACTGTTCATAAACCAGACGGAAGGCACCTAAGTCGCCTCAAGTTGCCAGTTACAGCGCAGATAACAACTATGTCACTTACATCCGCAACAACGTTCAAGGATCGAACTCATGCCCCAGCGCCAATCCAGCCGCATGCCTCTTCCCGTTTATCCACGTTTTCGCTGGTTCGCTTTGATCCCGGTCGTACCTGCCGTTTTGTGGATACTCGTGCAATCAACCTCGCTGGCCAATCTGCTGGCCTGTACGGCACTGGTGCTGATCGGTATCGGTGCCTGTGCCTGGAGCGCGGCTTCGCAGCGCAACACCATGCTGCGAGCGATTGCACAGGCGCAGGCGGATCAGTCAGATGCGGACGCGGCGCACAACGGCATGGCCGCTCGTGCACAGCTCGATGAGGTATTGCTGGGCGCCATGCCCATCTGGGCCAAACAGGTGGAAAGCTCGCGTCATCAGACCGAAGAAGCGATTGTGAGCCTGGCCAACCGTTTCACCGGGATCGCCGCACGATTGCAGGAAACGGTGCAAGCCTCGCAGCACGCGGCCGGCGAACTGGACGGGCAGGCCGCCGACGGCGCGCTTGAGGCGCTGGCACGCAGTGACAGCGAGCTGAGCCAGGTGATCAATTCGCTCAAGGCCACTCAAACCAGCCGTGACCAGACCCTGGCCCAGGTCCGCAGCCTTACCGCCTACACCGGCGAACTGCGCACCATGGCCGCCGATGTGGCGGCGATTGCCGCGCAAACCAACCTGCTGGCCCTCAACGCAGCCATCGAGGCGGCGCGTGCCGGTGAGGCCGGGCGCGGCTTCGCGGTGGTGGCCGACGCGGTGCGCAGCCTGTCGAGCAAATCCAGTGAAACCGGCCAGCAGATGTCGGCCAAGGTCGACATCATCAATAACGCCATTACTCAGTTGGTGCAGGCCGCGTCCAGCAGTGCCGACCAGGACAGCCATTCGGTGGCCGAGTCCGAAAACAGTATTCAAGTGGTGCTCGAACGCTTCCAGAACATCACCGGGCGCCTGGCCGAATCCGCCGACCTGCTCAAGCAGGAAAGCTACGGCATCCGGGATGAGATGACCGAGGTGCTGGTCAACCTGCAATTCCAGGACCGGGTCAGCCAGATCCTCAGCCATGTGCGAGACAACATGCACGCCCTGCATGAACACCTCCTGCAGGCCAGCCAGACCCCGGACCAGCCGGTGGCCGTCGACGCCCGCCAATGGCTGGCGCGCATGGAAGCCACCTATGCCACCGACGAGCAACGGCGCCTCCATCATGGAGGGGCGGCCGTGCAGCAGAATTCTCAAGACATCACCTTCTTTTAGGAGCACATCATGGCGAAGAATGTATTAGTGGTCGACGACTCCAGCAGCGTGCGGCAAGTGGTCGGCATAGCCTTGAGAAGCGCCGGTTATGACGTCATCGAGGCCAGCGACGGCAAGGATGCCCTGGGCAAGCTGACCGGGCAGAAAGTGCACCTGATCATCAGCGACGTGAACATGCCCAACATGGACGGCATCACCTTCGTCAAGGAGGTCAAGAAGCTGGCTAACTACAAGTTCACCCCGATCATCATGCTGACCACCGAGTCCCAGGAGTCGAAGAAGGCCGAGGGCCAGGCCGCTGGCGCCAAGGCCTGGGTGGTCAAGCCGTTCCAGCCGGCGCAGATGTTGGCAGCCGTGTCTAAACTGATCCTGCCTTGATCCCGGCGCCAGGGAGGCTCCCATGCCGATAACCACTGACACAGTCGATGACACGGCCCGCGTGCGCATTGATGGCGAGCTTACGATCTACACCGTAGCGGAACTGGCGGGTGCGCTGCTGCCGCAGATGGGCGCGGCACCCCGCCTGGAGCTGGACCTGTCGGAGGTCACGGAAATGGATGGCGCCGGCTTACAGTTGCTCGCGGTCATCCGGCGTGAAGCCGGCATCGCCGGTACAGCCCTGAGCGTGACCGGCCAGAGCCAGGTGGTCATGCAGGCGCTCCAACTGTGTCGCAGCACGACCGCATAGTCAGCGCTTCCCACGTTTTTTGATCGACAAGGAAAGTCCCGGTGAGCATCAATCTCGATCAGGCACAGCAGACATTCATCGTTGAGGCGCGCGAGCTGTTGCAGGCTATGGAGCAATCCCTGCTGCAATTGGAAAGCGAGCCCGACGACCAGGATGCCATTGGCGCGATTTTCCGCGCTGCGCACACCATCAAGGGTTCGGCGGGCCTTTTCGGTCTGGCGTCGATCGTGGGGTTCACGCATATCGTCGAAGACGTGCTTGACCGCCTGCGCGAAGGCAATGTGGCGGTGGACGCCGCATTGATCGCGCTGCTGCTCAAGTGCGGCGACCACATGCTCGAACTGGTCGAAGTGGTCGCCAACCGCGGTGAGGTGCCGACACCTGCCGCTCTGGAGCGCGGTGAGGCATTGCGCGAGGCGCTGAGTGCCTATCAGCCGATGCGAACCGCCACTGCCAGCGTCGAAACCGCTGAGGTGGCCGACGACGCGGCGGTCGAAGTGCTCTGGCACATCTCCCTGCGTTTCGGCGTGGATGTGTTCCGTAATGGCATGGACCCACTGTCATTTTTGCGCTACCTCGAGACCTTGGGGCAGATGATGCAGGTCACCACCCTGACCGACAGCATCCCGTCCCTGGACAGCTGGGACCCGGAAAGCTGCTACCTGGGCTTCGAGATCGACCTGCGCTCAACAGCCGGCCACGCCACCCTCAACGAAGTGTTCGACTTTGTGCGTGACGACTGTGAAGTGCACATCAGTGCCGTCGACGAAGCGCCCGACAGCACAGCGGCCATCGCTGGCGAGTGGGTCACGCCGGTCGAGCCGGGCCTTGTGACCGCCGCACCGCAGCGTCCGGCAGCCAGCGAGGCGAAAACCCGCGACGGCAATTACGTGCGCGTCAACGCTGACAAGCTCGACGAGTTGATCAATCTGGTTGGCGAACTGGTCATCGCCAGCGCCGGCGCGAGCCTGCTGGCCCGTTCCTGTAACAACGACCCCTTGCAAGAGGCCACCTCGACGGTATCGGGGCTGGTGGAAGAGATCCTCGATGGCGCCCTGCATTTGCGCATGATCCCGATCGGCGACACGTTCAACCGCTTCCGCCGCGTGGTGCGCGATATCAGCCAGGAACTGGGCAAGGACATCGAACTGAGCATCAGCGGCGCGGA
The DNA here is from genome assembly GCF_019891415.1 of Pseudomonas sp. SH10-3B. Taxonomy (NCBI): domain Bacteria; kingdom Pseudomonadati; phylum Pseudomonadota; class Gammaproteobacteria; order Pseudomonadales; family Pseudomonadaceae; genus Pseudomonas; species Pseudomonas sp. SH10-3B. The sequence continues at coordinate 3,389 of NZ_JAFLXD010000048.1, forward strand.
AACCGAACTGGACAAAACCGTGGTCGAGAAGATCGGCGATCCGCTGATGCACCTGTTGCGCAACGCCATGGACCACGGTATCGAAAGCGCCGATGCGCGGCGTGCGGCCGGCAAGTCGGCCAAGGGTTATCTGAGCCTCAATGCCTACCATGACTCGGGGAGCATCGTCATCGAGATCGCCGACGACGGCGCCGGGCTCAACCGCGAACGCATCCTGCAAAAGGCCCAGGAACGCGGGCTGGTGGCCAGCGGTGCGGTGCTCACCGACCAGGAGATCTACAACCTGATCTTCGAAGCGGGTTTCTCCACCGCCGAGGCGGTGACCAACCTGTCCGGGCGCGGCGTCGGCATGGACGTGGTCAAGCGCAATATCACCTTGTTGCGCGGCACCGTCGACCTCGACAGCCGCCCCGGCCAGGGCACCGTGGTGCGCATTCGCTTGCCGCTGACCCTGGCGATCATCAATGGGTTCCTGGTCGGCATCGACCAATCCACCTACGTGATTCCGCTGGACATGGTCCAGGAATGTATCGAGCTGGATGAACACCAGCGCCAGTCCAGCCGCGACACGGGCTATCTGGACCTGCGTGGCGAAGTGTTGCCGCTGGTGCACCTGCGCGATCACTTCAGTCACGAAGGGCCCGTAGCCCGACGCCAGAATGTGGTGGTGGTGCGCAACGCCGAGCATAAGGCCGGGCTGGTGGTGGATGACCTGCTCGGCGAGTTCCAGACCGTGATCAAACCCCTGGGCAAGTTGTTCGGCGCACTGCGCGGCATCAGCGGCTCGACCATATTGGGCAGCGGCGCGGTGGCCCTGATCCTGGATGTACCGGTACTGCTCAACCACATCGTACAACTGGAAGCCCGCACGCCCCAGGCGCCTCAATCGCCTCCGGTCGTCGCTCGCTGACGCATTTGCAATTCCATGGAGGTTCCCCCGATGAAGTGGTTCTACGATCTTAAAATTTCCACCAAATTGATCTGCTCATTCCTGGTGGTCCTGGCGCTCACTGGTGCCATGGGCGGCTTCGCCATCCACCAACTCGGTGCCGTCAACCAGGCCGCCCAGGACATCAAGGGCAACTGGATGCCCTCCATGCGCGCAGCGGCAGGCATGCGTTTTTTTGCCGCCAACTACCGCTTGAAAGAAAACCGCCACATCGGTACCGATATTGTCGAGGAAAAGGCCCAGGCCGAACGCGAAGCCAGCGAGGCGCGCCAGCAGTTCGAAACCCGCATGGGCACCTACGAGCAATTGCTGTCGAACGATGAAGATCGTCAACTCCTGGCCAGCGTCAAAAGCGCTTGGGACGCCTACCTTGCAAGCAGCAAGCAGGTGCTTGAGTTTTCTCGCCAGAACCAGGAAGCCCAGGCGCGCGGTTTGCTCAGGGGAGAATCCAAGGGGCATTTTGATGAGGTGACCGCCCGCCTGCAGAAAATGGTCGAGCTCAATGACGCCGGCGCGACGGCCGCAGGCGAGAAGGGCTCGGCGCTGTACGAAAGCGCACGTGTGTCGATTATCGCGGTACTGGTCGCGGCCCTGTTGATCGGCCTGGGCCTGGCGATATTCATCGCGCGGATCATTTCCCGCCCGTTGCGCCAAGCTGCGAGCGCCGCCGAGCAATTGGCCGAAGGCAACCTCAACGCGCACATCGAGCCGGGTGGGAAAGATGAAACCGGCATGGTGCTCAACGCCATGCGCAATATGGTCGGCAAGCTGGCGCATATCATCGGTGAGGTGCGTAACGCCGCCGATAACCTCGCCAGCGCCTCCGAGGAGGTCAGCGCCACCGCGCAATCGATGAGCCAGGCCACCAGTGAACAGGCCGCCAGCGTCGAGGAAACCAGTGCGTCGGTCGAACAGATGAGCGCCAGCATCAACCAGAACACCGAAAACGCCAAGGTCACCGATGGCATGGCCAGCAAGGCCGCCAAGGAAGCCACCGAGGGCGGCGAATCGGTACAGCAGACGGTGGTGGCGATGAAGAAAATCGCCCAGCGCATCAGCATCATCGATGACATCGCCTACCAGACCAATCTGCTCGCGCTCAATGCGGCCATCGAGGCCGCTCGGGCCGGCGAGCACGGCAAGGGGTTCGCGGTGGTCGCCGCCGAAGTGCGCAAGCTGGCTGAACGTAGCCAGGTGGCCGCCCAGGAAATCGGTGAACTGTCCTCCAGCAGCGTGGACATGGCCGAGAAAGCCGGCAAGTTGCTCGACGAAATGGTGCCTTCCATCAACAAGACGTCCGACCTTGTGCAGGAAATCAGCGCTGCGTCCGAGGAACAGGCCGCCGGTGTCGCGCAGATCAATACCGCGATGACCCAGCTCAACCAGGTGACCCAGCAAAATGCTTCAAGCAGCGAGGAACTGGCGGCCACGGCCGAAGAAATGAGCAGCCAGGCCGAGCAACTGCAACAGGCCATGAGCTTCTTCGTGCTGGATTCAGCGCCCAAGGTCGCGGTTCAAAGCAGCAGCGTGGACAGCCCGGGCAGCAAGCCCAACCGTCAGGTACCCCGTCCAAAACCACCGGCGCAGCGCAAGGCGTTCGCCTACACCATGGCCAGTGCCCCGGACGAAGCGGATTTCACTCGCTTCTGATCGCACGATCAATACGGGCCTAAAAGGGAGAGTGACATGGGCGCAGTAGTGACGACTCGGCAGACCGCAGTGACGGTAGATGAGGATGCGCAGTACCTGACCTTCATGCTGGGCGGCGAAATGTTCGCCATCGGCATTCTGGGGATCAAGGAAATTATTGAATACGGCAGCCTGACCGTGGTGCCGATGATGCCCGCTTTCGTGCGCGGGGTGATCAACCTGCGCGGCGCGGTGGTGCCGGTGGTCGACCTGTCGGCGCGCTTTGGCCGGGCCAACTCGGCGATCACCCGGCGCTCCTGCGTGATCATCATCGAGGCGAGTACCGAGGATGGCCAGCCCCAGGACATCGGGCTGCTGGTCGATACGGTGTCTGCTGTGCGGGAGATCCCGGCCACGCAGATCGAACCGCCACCCAATTTCGGCGCGCGAATTCGCGCCGATTTCATCAGCGGCATGGCCAAGGTCGATGGCAAGTTCGTGATCGTGCTGGAGGTGGACAAGGTGCTGTCCATCGATGAGATGTCCAGCCTCGCCGAGGCCGGCCAGGCGCCGGCCCTCGACCTCGACCCGCGTTGAGACCTGACCATGGCAGACACCACCGTCTCCATCGACGATCGTGAGTTCGGTCAGTTCCAGACCTGGCTGTACCGCGCGGCCGGCATCAACCTGTCGCCGGCCAAGAAAGCCCTGGTGGCCGGGCGCCTGTTCAAGCGCCTCAAGCACTATGAACTGCAGAGCTATGGTGAGTATTTCAAGCTAATCATGAATGACCAGCGCAAGGGCGAACTGCAGGTTGCGCTGGATTTGCTGACCACCAACGAAACCTATTTTTTTCGTGAGCCCAAGCACTTTGACTTCCTGCGTCAGCAGGTGCTGCCCCAGGCCGCGCCGGGCAAGGTGTTTCGCGTGTGGAGCGCGGCCAGCTCCTCGGGCGAAGAGCCCTACAGCCTGGCGATGACGCTGGCCGAAAGTCTCGGCACCACGCCCTGGGAAGTGGTCGGCTCCGACATCAGCTCCCAAGTGCTGGCCAAGGCGCGCACTGGCCATTACTCCATGGAACGCACCGAGACATTGCCCCAGCCGCTGCTGGCCAAGTACTGCCTCAAGGGCATTGGTCGCCAGGAGGGCACCTTCCTGATCGACAAGGCCTTGCGTAGCCGGGTCAATTTTGTCCAGGTCAACCTTAACGAAGCGCTGCCGGCCCTGGGGGCGTTCGAGGTGATCTTCCTGCGCAACGTGATGATTTATTTCGATCAGCAAACCAAGAGCCAGGTGGTCGCGCGCCTGCTGCCGCTGCTCAAACCCGGCGGTTACTTGATCATCAGTCACTCGGAAAGCCTCCACGGCGTCAATGACACCTTGAAGCTGGTGGCACCCTCGATTTACCGCAAGCCATGAAAAAGCCCGTCGGTACGGTCGAAGTGGTATTGGCCCCTGGCCAGGTCAGCTTTGCGACGCGGCCGACGCGCCTGCGCACCTTGCTCGGTTCCTGCGTGGCGATCACCTTTTGGCACCCGCAACGGCTGATCGGCGGCATGTGTCACTTCATGCTGCCGGGGCGCCTGCGCGGCCATCAGCCCCTGGATGGCCGATATGCCGATGAAGCCCTGGAACTGCTGCTGCGCCACGCTGAGATCAATGGCACGCATGCACGGGATTACCAGGTCAAGTTGTTCGGCGGCGGCAAGATGTTTCCTGATCTGCAGCGCCGCCTGCCAACGCAGGACGTGGCCAGCCTGAATATTCGCGCGGCGCTGGCCCTGGCCGAGCACTATCACCTGCACCTGACGGCCCAGGACATGGGCAGTACCGGTTACCGCACGATCATGTTCGACCTGTGGAACGGCAACGTCTGGGTCCGGCACCAACCAATGGGAACAATTCAACAAGATGCCTACCAAAAAAATCAGTGTGCTGCTGGTCGATGACTCGGCCGTGGTGCGCCAGGTACTGCTGGCGATTCTCAGCGATACGCCGGATATTCACGTTATGGGCGCCGCTTCCGACCCGATTTTCGCCATGGACAAACTCGCCCGGGAATGGCCGGATGTGATCGTGCTGGACGTGGAAATGCCGCGCATGGACGGCATCACCTTTCTCAAGAAAATCATGAGCGAGCGGCCGACACCGGTGGTGATCTGTTCCTCGCTGACCCAGAAAGGCGCGGAAACCTCCCTGCAGGCGCTGTCGGCGGGCGCGGTGGAAATCATCACCAAGCCGACTACCGGGTTGAAGAATTTCCTGATCGAGTCGGCGGCCGAGTTGGTGGCAGCGATCCGTGCCGCCGCAAACTCCAACGTCAAGAACCTGGGCAAGCGCAGCGCCATCCCGGCACTGGCTCCGGCCAGCAAGCTCAGTGCGGATGCGATCCTGCCTGCCGCCAATGGCCATGCCATGGCACAGACCACCGAACGTATCGTCGCCATCGGCACGTCTACCGGCGGCACCCAAGCGTTGGAGGCGGTACTGACGGCATTGCCGAGGGTGTGCCCAGGCATGGTGATCGTGCAGCACATGCCAGAAAAATTCACTGCCTCGTTTGCCGAGCGCCTCAACGGCTTATGCGAGATCGAGGTGCGCGAAGCGCGCAACAATGACCGCATCCTGCCTGGCCTGGCCCTGATCGCCCCTGGCGGCAAGCACCTGATGGTCACCCGCAGCGGCGCCTATTATCACGCCCAGGTCATTGATGGACCGTTGGTCAACCGGCACCGGCCGTCAGTGGATGTGCTGTTTCGCTCGGTGGCCAAGTTCGCCGGCAAGAACGCCACCGGCATCATCATGACCGGCATGGGCGACGACGGCGCGCGGGGGCTAAAGGAGATGCTTGACGCCGGAGCCGCCACGGTGGCCCAGGACGAGGCCAGTTGCGTGGTGTTTGGCATGCCCAAGGAGGCCATCAAGCTCAACGCTGCCCAGCGCATCATGGCGCTGGAGGATATCCATCAGGCGATCTTGTATAAGTGACGTTGAGCGCCGGCTTTTGCGCTACGCCAGAACCCGCGCCGTGGGCGACCGACGACCACTGATCCGCACCCGCACAACCCCGATTGAATTTTCCGCATGCCCGCAGGCTCTGCATTTTAGACGCGTGTGGTGTTGAGCGCGCTTGCGGGGCCTCCTTGTCGGGAGGCCTGGTTGCATCGGACTTTGCGGAAACTGCCATCATGACGCTTCTCACAGCGCTGTCGGGCCAGCCGGCCTCCATCACCCAACCGGGTCAGTACCAGCGGTTGTACCAACAACTGTATGGCGAAACCGCCGGCGCTGAAGAGGCCGCGCGGGAATTTGTACGCACACAATTGGCACAGGTACGGGCCGCAGCCGGTGAGCTGCCCCAGAGACCTGAACAACTGCCGGCCTGGATCGAACAGCGCTGCGCCGACGTCGCCCAGGCCTACGCCGATTACCTGGAGCAACGCCAGCAGGGGCGGCCGCGTCGCTACTTCCAGAACAAGGCCCATGCGCTGTATTTCCTGCAGCGCGTGGCGCCGACCAAACAGGTCGACGGTGCCTGGCTCAATGGCCTGCTGCGCTATTGGCACGACCCGCGCTTCGACGGCCTGCTCACCACATACCTGGAAGAGTTGGGTGACGGCGAAGCGGCGCAAAACCATGTGGTGATCTACCGCAAATTACTCAGCGAGCATGATGCCGACAGCGACGCCGGCCTTGAGGATGAGCACTACCTGCAAGGCGCCCTGCAACTGGCGCTGGGCCTGTGTGCCGACGACTTCCTGCCGGAGATCATCGGTTTCAACCTTGGCTATGAGCAGTTGCCGTTGCACCTGCTGATCACCGCGTATGAGTTGAGCGAACTGGGCATCGACCCGTATTACTTCACCCTCCACGTCACCATCGACAACGCCAGCAGCGGGCATGCCTGCAAGGCCGCGCAGTCGGTGTTGAACCTGTTGCCATTGGGCGAGGGCAGGGAGGACTTCTATCGACGCGTGGCCGAGGGGTATCGCCTTAACGACCTCGGTCCGGGGACCAGCGCCGTTATCAACGCCTTCAACCTGCATGACGAAGTGGTCGCCATGCTTGAACGCAAGCGCACCTTCGGCCAGCACATGCATTCCGATTACTGCCGCTTTGAGGGCAAGACCGTTAACCAATGGCTGGCCCAGCCAGGGCAGATCGGCGCGTTTCTCCAGGCCCTGGAAGACAAGGGCTGGATCAAGCGCAACCAGGATCCAGCCGAGAGTCGCTTCTGGCAGTTGATCGAAGGCGCGGGCGCGGCGATGTTCGGTGTGTTCAGCGGCTATGAGAAGCAGCTGCTGCACGACTGGATCGCGGGCGACTGGATCAGTGCTCAACGCGTGGTGCCAGTGCGCCCTGGACGCGGCAGCCGCTTCTCCCGCGAGCAGCACCGCCCGGCCGACCCGGACACCCAGGCGTTGGTTGATTCGCTGTGGAAATTGCCCGATGAACAGCAGCTCAATGCGCTGATTCCATGGCTGTCAGCGCGACGCCACTGCACGCCGGCCGGGTTGTATGCCACTCGCCGCTTTATCCAACTGCGCGCGCGCCTGCGCTAAGGAAATCCCCCATGTCTGCACAACCACTCGCCGACCGCGCCCTGCTGAATCTGGGTCGGGGCTTGAAGGAGAACGGCTACCGGTTCATCACGCCAACGCCGTTGACCCATGAACGGTTTTTTCAGCGCCTGGAGACGCCGCTGGCGAGGGACCTGCGCGATGTGTTCGGCTGGTCGCTGCCGTTTGACAACGCGCTGTTGCCCGAAGCGTTTCGTGAGGAGCTGCAGCAGGCCGATGTAGTCGAAAAGCACGATGCGCTGTGGCGCAGTGCGGTGCGTTGGTCGAGCCTGGACGACCTGCTGTTTGCCCACTCGGCATACCCCACCACGCAAGCGGACGCGGTGTTTTTCGGGCCTGACAGCTATCGGTTTGCACAACTGATCGAAGCCCATCTGCAACAGCGCGTCGAGCCGATCAAACGCGCCGTGGACATCGGCTGCGGCGCCGGTGTGGGCGCGCTGGTGGTCGCCCGTGCGCGGCCTGACGCCGAGGTGCTGGCCGTGGACATCAACCCACGCGCCCTGCGCCTGACGGCGGTGAATGCCGAGCTGGCGGGGCTGGCGAACGTCACCGCGTACCACAGCGATGTACTGGGCAGCGTCGAAGGCACGTTTGACCTGATCGTCGCCAACCCGCCCTATATGAACGACGACCGCCAGCGTGCCTATCGGCATGGCGGCGGGGCACTGGGCGAGCAACTGTCGGTGCGCATCGCTGGCGAGTCCCTGGGGCGACTGGCCCTGGGCGGCAGCCTGGTGCTCTACACCGGCGTGGCCATTGTCGCCGGGGAAGACCCGTTCCTGACCGCTGTTAAGCCGTTGCTGGACAGCGATGCCTACGGTTGGACCTACCGCGAACTGGACCCCGATGTATTCGGCGAAGAATTGGCCAAACCCGGCTATGAGCGTGTGGAGCGGATCGCAGTGGTGGCGCTCACCGCCACCCGTCTACGCTGACGGCTATGTTCAGGCCGTGGCTTGTGGCTGCAGGTGCAACTCGCCGTCCACGTCCTTGACCAATTCACTGGCGAGGAACAGCGGCGCCAGGCGCTTGTGCAACTGCGGCTCGACAAACTCCTTCACCGTCTCCAGCGCCAACGCGCCACTCGAAGGCAGCTCAGCCTTGGTGAACGACAACCAGGCCTTTTTCAGCGCCATCAACACATCACTGCCCGCCGTAGAGGCAAAGCGGCGCTGGGTCGGTTTGCCGTCGAAGCTGAACGTGTGCTGGAACGCGTAGCCGCTCTCATCGCCGCCGCTGGCGGTGCAACGTATGCAGGTGCACGGACCATCGCCGAAGGCGCTGCGCAGGTAGCTGTTGAAGTCCACCACGGGTTTGAGTGACAGGCGCTTATCCACCTCGAACAGGTCCCCGGTCATTTTTTCGTCAGTGTTCAACGTGCATTTCCTCGCAGTGTGCGGCTGTTTTTTCAAAGCGCGGCACAATACCAGCCGCGCGCCATTTTGGGGGTATTTGCATAACAATAGACCCCGATATTCTTTTGCTGTCTAAAAAAGCGCCGCTACGCTCCATCACCTTCTCGAAAACGCGGCAGATTCCCCATGACTTTCAAGCGTTCCTCCCTGACCCTCCTGGCCGCGTCCCTCGCCGCCGCCAGCGCCTTGCTCAGCCCTGGTGCCCAGGCCGAAGGCAAGATCAGCATCGCCCAGCAATTCGGCATCGGCTACCTGATCCTCGATGTGGTACGCGACCAGCACCTGATCGAAAAACACGGCAAGGCCCAGGGCCTGGACATCCAGGTGGAATGGAACAGCATTTCCGGTGCCACCGCCATGAACGAATCGCTGCTGGCCGGTGCCCTGGATGTGGTGTCGGCCGGTGTGCCGCCGATGCTTACCCTGTGGGACCGTACCAAGGGCAAGCAGAACGTCAAGGCCATCGCCTCCTTGGGCTCGATGCCCAACTACCTGCTGAGCAATAACCCCAAGGTGAAGACCCTCAAGGACTTCACCGAGAAAGACCGCATCGCCGTGCCCGCCGCTGGGGTGGGTTTCCAGTCGCGCACCTTGCAGATTGAAACCGCCAAGCAGTTCGGCGATGCCAACTACAAGAAATTTGATGACATCTCCATCAGCCTGGCCCACCCCGACGCCACCGCCGCGTTGATTGCCGGTGGATCGGAGATCAACGCGCACTTCTCCAGCCCGCCGTTCCAGTACCAGGAACTGTTGAACCCCAACGTGCACAAGGTGCTCAGTTCCTACGACATCCTTGGTGGTCCGGCGACGTTCAACGTGCTGTATACCACGCAGAAATTCCACGACGAAAACCCCAAGACCTACCAGGCGTTCTACGCTGCGCTTGCCGAAGCCGAGCAGATCATCAAGGCTGACAAGCCCGCAGCGGCCAAGGCGTACATCCGCGTAGAGCAGTCGAAGCTGCCGTTGGACCTGGTGGAAAAAATCGTCCAGGACCCGGAAATCGACTTCACCATCGTGCCGCAGCGCACCTATATCTATGCCGAGAAATTGCAGGAACTGGGCGTACTGAAAAACAAGGCGGCGAGCTGGAAGGACTACTTCTTCGAAGAGGCCCATGGCGGTAACGGCAGCTGACCCGTAAACCGCCCCTCCCACATTTGGATCTTCACAATGCCTATACCGCACTCAAGCTGCGCTTGATCCAGTCATACAAGTCATTCCCCTCGCTTGACAACTCACTGTTGGCTCGCCGGCACAGGTAGTACTGGCGGCCATCATTGACCTCCAGATCAAACAGCTTCACCAACTCGCCACTGGCCACATGGGGCGCTACCAGCGGCGCGCGCAGCAACGCGCAGCCCAGGCCGGTGAGGGTGGCGGTGAGTGCCAGTTGGCCGTCTTCCAGCAGCAAGCCATTCAGCGCCGTGGTGTCGACCTCGGCTGCCTCGAACCATTGGCCCCAGGTGCCGCGTTCTTCATCGTGCAGCAACGGCAGTTCGCTCAAGGCCTGGGGCGTGTCGATGGGGCCGTGTTTGGCGAAAAAGCTGCGGCTGCAATAGGGGGTCACCGCGCCGGAGATCAGCGGTTCGCTGTGATAGCCCGGCCAGTGCCCGGTGCCGAAGCGAATCGACAGGTCGGCGGCATCGCTGGGGTAGCTGCGGTGGTTGGCGTAGGTCACGTTGATGTCCAGCGCCGGGTGGTCTTTGAGGAAGTTCGCCAGGCGCGGGATAAACAGATTGATGCCAAACAGCGGGATCAGGCTGATGGTCACCTGGCGGGTGGCGCTTTTCTCGCGCACGTGTTCGGTAGCGCTGCGCAGCACGGCAAAGGCCGAGCGGATGGCGCGGTAGTACTCGCGGCCTTCATCGGTGAGGACCAGGTTGCGGCCCTGACGCAGGGTCAGCGGCTGTTGCAGGAAATCTTCCAGCAGGTGCAGTTGATGGCTGATGGCAGAGGCGGACACGTCCAGCTCGCGCGCGGCGGCATTCACCCCGCCATGGCGCGCAAACGCTTCGAACGTCCGCACGGCACGCAGGGGAGGGTCATTGGCTAACTGTTCTGATTTATTCATGTATTGAATTAAATACCAAGTTTTAACCTAAATAAAGAGCCATAAGTGCCGTATTTGCGGCATAAATAGCCTGTTATCGCTTTGGTATAACCCTATAACTTTCTGATATTTGATAAAAACAGAATAGATGCTTAGTGTGCCGCCCTTGTACGCACTGAGGTCGATGGTCTTCATGGATGGGTTTATCCAACAACTGCTCAACGGCTTGATGACGGGCAGTCTCTACGCGCTGGTGGCCCTGGGGTACACCATGGTCTACGGCATCCTGCGCATCATCAACTTTGCCCACGGCGATGTGCTGATGATCGGCGCGCTTGTGGGCCTGTCGGTGATTCGCCTGTTGCAGGCGACCTGGCCGGCATTGCCGCCGGTGCTGGTGTTGCTGGCGGCCACCCTGGTTGCCATGGCGTTTTGTGCGGTGCTGGCGGTGGTGATCGAGCGCGTCGCTTATCGCCGGCTGCGCCACGCGCCGCGCATGGCGCCGTTGATCAGCGGCATTGGGGTGTCGCTACTTTTGCAAACCATCGCGATGCTGGTCTGGACCCGCAACCCGCAAATGTTCCCGCAATTGCTGCCGCTGGAACCCATCGAAGTACTGCCCGGCGCCTCCGCGCACCCCGCTATCACCAACGCCACGGCCCTCACCACCATCGCCATTGCGCTGTCGGTGATGGTCGCGCTGCTGGTGCTGGTAGAGCGCACGCGCTTTGGCCGGGCCATGCGTGCCGTGGCGGAAAACCCCCAGGTCGCGAGCCTGATGGGTATCAACCCGAATCGGGTCATCGTGCTCACCTTCGCCATCGGCGGCGCCCTGGCGGCATTGGCCGGGGTAATGATGGCCAGCAATTACGGCAGTGCGCATTTCTACATGGGCTTTCTGCCGGGGATCAAAGCCTTCACCGCCGCGGTGCTGGGCGGTATCGGCAACCTCAAGGGCGCCATGCTCGGCGGCCTGTTGCTGGGGCTGATCGAGGCCCTAGGCACCGGCTACCTGGGCGCCGCCACCAACGGGGTGTTCGGCAGCAATTATCAGGATGTGTTTGCCTTTATCGTGCTGATCGCGGTGCTGGTGTTCCGTCCTTCCTGGCTGTTGGGCGAACGTCTGGCGACCCGCGCATGATCAACGTACTCACCTCCAATCAACGCGCCAGCCTGGGCCTGCTGCTGTTCGCCGTGGCCTTGGTACTGGCACCGTGGATCGTCGGCCACGCCGGTGGCAACACCTGGGTGCGGACCCTGGATTTTGCCCTGCTGTACATCATGCTCGCCCTTGGCCTGAACATCGTGGTCGGTTATGCGGGTCTGCTGGACATGGGTTTCATCGCGTTCTACGCGGTGGGCGCCTACCTGGCCGCGTTGCTGTCGTCGCCCCATTTGCTGCAACAGTTTCCAGCCTTGGCGGCGTTGCTGCCGGCGGGCATGCACACCTCGATCTGGTTGATCCTGCCCCTGGGCGCCTTGCTCGCGGCGGGGTGCGGCGTGGTGTTGGGTGCGCCGACGTTGCGCCTGCGCGGTGACTACCTGGCCATCGTCACCCTGGGCTTTGGCGAGATCATCCGTATCCTGCTGCGCAACCTCGACCGCCCGGTGAATATCACCAATGGCCCCAAAGGCATCGCCCAGGTCGATCCGGTGAACCTGCTCGGCGTGAACCTGGGCCGTACCCAGGAACTGTTCGGCCTGCGCCTGCCGTCGGTGTACCTCTATTACTACCTGTTCGCCGCGCTGGTGGTGCTGATTCTGTTTGCCTGCATTCGCCTGGAGCGCTCGCGCATCGGCCGTGCCTGGGTGGCGATCCGCGAGGACGAAGAAGCGGCCGAGGCCATGGGCGTGAACACCGTGCGCCTCAAGTTGCTGGCGTTTGCAATAGGCGCCGCGTTCGGCGGGGTGAGCGGCGCGCTGTTCGCCTCGTTCCAGGGCTTCGTCTCGCCGGAATCGTTCACCCTCAACGAGTCCATTGCGGTGCTGGCGATGGTGGTGCTCGGCGGCATGGGCCATATCCCGGGGGTGATCCTCGGCTGCGTACTGCTGGCGGCATTGCCTGAAGCGTTGCGCGCGAGCATGGGCCCGTTGCAGCAGGCGTTGTTCGGCCAAGTGCTGGTGGACCCGGAAATCATCCGCCAACTGTTCTACGGCCTCGCGTTGATCCTGGCGATGCTCTATCGACCCGCCGGGCTGTGGCCCAAAGGAGTGGCACGATGAACGCACCTCTGTTGCAGATTGACCGGGTCAACAAACACTTCGGGGGCGTGGCGGCGTTGACCGATGTGAGCCTGAGTATCCAGCCCGGCGAAATCTACGGGCTGATCGGCCCCAACGGAGCGGGCAAGACCACCTTCTTCAATGTCATGACCGGCCTCTATACCCCGGATTCCGGGCGCTTCCAGCTCGATGGCCGGGAGTACCAGCCGACCAGCGTGCATCAGGTGGCCGAAGCCGGCATTGCCCGCACGTTTCAGAATATCCGCTTGTTCAATGCCATGAGCGCCCTGGAAAACGTCATGGTCGGGCGCCACGTGCGCACCCGCAATGGCCTGTGGGCCGCCTTGAGCCGGCATCATCGTGCTCGCGACGAGGAAGCCCAAACCCGTGCCCACGCCCATCGCCTGCTGGCGTATGTCGGGCTGGCGGGGTTCGCCCATTATCGCGCCGACAGCTTGAGCTACGGCCATCAGCGCCGCCTGGAAATCGCCCGCGCATTGGCCACCGAACCGCGCCTGCTGGCCCTGGATGAACCGGCGGCGGGTATGAATGCCAGTGAAAAAGTGCAGTTGCGCGGCCTGCTGGAAAAGATCCGCGACGACGGCCATACCCTGCTGTTGATCGAGCACGACGTGAAGCTGGTGATGGGCGTATGCGACCGTATCAGCGTGCTCGATTACGGCCAAGTCATCGCCGTAGGGCCACCCGCCGAAGTGCGCCAGCACCCGGCAGTGATCCAGGCCTACCTGGGAGCCAGTGCCCATGTCTGAAGCCTTGTTGAACGTCGAGGGTTTGCAGGTGCGCTACGGCGCCATCGAGGCGGTCAAATCCCTGGATTTGCACATTGCCGAGGGTGAGCGCGTCACGCTGATCGGTGCCAACGGTGCGGGCAAGACCTCCAGCCTCAAGGCATTGACGGGTCTACTGCCGGCCAGCCAGGGTGCAATCCGCTTTGCCGGACGCTCGATCCTCGGCCAGGCGCCGGACCAGTTGCTGCGCCAGGGCATCGCCATGGTCCCGGAAGGGCGCGGGATTTTTGCGCGCATGAGCGTGCTGGAGAACCTTCAGTCCGGTGCGTTTTTGCGCCGTGACAACGAGCAGGTGCAGCGCGAAATGCGCCAGCTGTTCGAACACTTCCCGCGCCTGGAAGAGCGCCTGCAGCAGTCCGCCGGCCTGCTCTCGGGCGGTGAGCAACAGATGCTCGCCCTGGCCCGTGCGCTGCTGTCACGCCCGCGTTTGCTGATCCTCGATGAGCCGTCCATGGGCCTGGCGCCGATCATGGTGGAAAAAATCTTCCAGGTGATCGACGACGTGTGTCGCCAGGGCATGACCCTGCTGTTGGTGGAACAGAACGCGCGGCTGGCCCTGCAAGTGACCGACCGTGCCTATGTGATGGACACCGGCCGCATCAGCCTCAGCGGGCCCTCCGCAGATTTGCTTGAACACCCCGAGGTGCGCAGCGCCTACCTCGGTGAATAACGGCTCGATGAAAAAACACCCATGACGCTACCGGACGCCCGGCGTGTTCCGACCCGCCCGAAAAGAAACAGGAACGACTGATGAAGACTTTCAACAAAACCGCACTGATTGGCCTGGCCCTGAGCAGCCTGGGGAGCGCCATGGCCCAAGCCAACCAGACCGTGCTGATCGGTCTGGCCGGCCCCTTGACCGGGCCCTCGGCCCGGATTGGTAAAGACCTGGAAAACGGTGCGCAACTGGCCATCGACCAGGCTAACGCCAAGCACCCGACAATCAATGGTGAGGCGGTGACCTTCAAGCTGGTGTCCGAAGACGACCAGTCCGACCCGCGCACCGCCGTGACCGTTGCCCAACGCCTGGTGGATGAGGGCGTGGTCGGCGTGGTCGGCCACTGGAACACCGGTACCAGCATCCCGGCGGCGCGGGTCTACCACGACGCCGGTATCGCCCAGGTGGCGCCAGTCGCTACCGGGCATGCCTACACCCAGCAGGGCTTCGACACCAGCTTTCGCATCATGGGCCACGACGACGATGGCGGTCAGGTGGCCGGCAGCTATGCGTTGAACACCTTGAAAGCCCAGCGTATTGCCGTGATCGACGACCGCACCGCATTCGGCCAGGGCCTGGCGGACCAGTTCGTCAAATCCATCGAGGCCGGTGGTGCCAAGGTGGTTGCCCGCGAATACGTGGACGACAAGACCATCGACTTCAGTGCCGTGCTGACCAATATCCGTAGCCAGAACCCTGACCTGATCTTCTTCGGCGGCGTCGACGCCCAGGCTGCACCGCTGGCCCGGCGTATCAAGCAGTTGGGGCTCAAGGCACCGCTGATGGGGGCCGGCGGGTTTGTCAGCCAGACCTTCCTGCAACTGGCGCAGAACGAAGGCGAGGGCGTGATTGCCCTGGAGCCGGGCCTGGCGATTGCGCAGATGCCGGGTGGCAAGGCGTTCGAACAGGCCTATAAAGAACGCTACAAAACTGCGATCGAACTGCATGCACCGTTTGCCTATGACGGCGTTGGTGTGTTGGTGGCGGCTATCGAGAAGGCCGGATCCACCGACCCACAGAAGTACCTGCCGGTGCTGCGCGCCATCAGCTATCCGGGCGTGACTGGCACGATTGCGTTCGATGCCGAGGGCAACTTGAAGCAACCGTCGTTCACCGTTTACCAGGTCAAGGCCAATCAATGGCAGCCGGTGAGTGTGGCGGGCGGCCAATAAACCCACCCCCTCTGCAGGTGCGAGCTGGCTCGCTCCTGCAAGGGTCAATGGAGAGATGCAATGAGCAAACTGGAAGGTGAACTGGGCATCCTTGCCCGGCGGCGGATCGAAGCGGAAATCATCAAGCCCATCTACGAGATCCTCAAGCGCGAGCAGGGCAAGGACTTTGCCGCCGCCGTGATCGGCGAAGCCGTGGGCAATGCGGCGATCCAGGCCGGCAAGCATTTTGCCGCACTGGAAGAGCAGGGCGCCGACCTCAAGAGCTTTGTCGAGTTGCAAGTGCTGTGGGAGAAGGATGACGCGCTCAAGGTCGAGATCATCGCCAGCGATGCCGAACACTATGACTACGACGTCAAGCGCTGCCGCTACGCCGAGATGTACCACGAGATGGGCCTGGGCGAGATCGGCCACTTGCTGTCGTGCAACCGCGACGAGCTGTTTATCGTCGGCTACAACCCGAACATCGAACTGACCCGCACCCAGACCATCATGGGCGGCGCGCACCACTGCGACTTCCGTTATCGGGCCAAACCCCATGAGTAACCTGGCACGGGTCAACGGCGAACGCCTGTGGGCTTCGTTGATGGAGATGGCGCAGATCGGTGCCACCGAAAAGGGCGGCGTGTCGCGCCTGGCATTGACCGACGAGGACCGGCGTGGCCGCGACCTGTTCGTGCACTGGTGTACTGCGGCCGGTTGCACGGTACGGGTGGACGCCATGGGCAATATCTTTGCGCGTCGCGCCGGGCGCCATGACCACCTGGCGCCGGTGATGACCGGCTCCCACGGCGATTCCCAACCCTTCGGCGGCAAGTACGACGGCATCTATGGCGTGCTCGCCGGGGTGGAAGTGCTGCGCACCCTGAACGACTTGGGGATTGAAACCGACCGGCCCATCGAAGTGGTCAACTGGACCAACGAGGAGGGTTCGCGCTTTGCCCCGGCGATGATTTCCTCCGGCGTCTACGCTGGCGTGTTCGACCTGGAATACGGGTTGTCCCGCGTGGACAAGGCCGGCGTGACCATCGGCCAGGCCTTGCAGCAGATCGGCTATGCCGGCCCCCACCCGGTGGGTGGCCAGGCGGTGCATGCCGTCTTTGAACTGCATATCGAACAGGGCCCGATCCTTGAAGCCCAGGGCATCACCATTGGCGTGGTCACCGGTGCCCAGGGCCAGCGTTGGTACGAAGTCGAATTGAGCGGGCGCAGCGCCCATGCCGGCACCACCCCGATGGACCATCGCCTGGATGCGCTGCTCGGTTTTGCCCGTGTGGTCGAGGCCGTGAATGGGCTGGGCCTGGAGCAGGGCGCCGAAGGACGGGCCACGGTGGGCATGGCGAATATCTTCCCCAACTCGCGCAACGTGGTGCCGGGACGGGTGTTTTTCAGCGTGGAATTCCGACATCCGGACGAGGCCGTGCTGGCACGCCAGGACCAGCAATTGCGCGACGCCGTGGCGCACATCGCCGAAGGCATCGGCTTGCAGCACAGCGTGAAGCAGATCTTCCAGTACGCACCGATTGCCTTCGACAGCGATTGTGTAGAGGTGGTACGTGCGTCCGCCGAGGCGTTGGGCTACAGCCATCGGCCGATGATTTCCGGCGCCGGGCACGACGCCTGCTACCTGAACCAGGTGGCGCCGACCGCGATGATCTTCGTGCCGTGCGTGGACGGGCTGAGCCATAACGAAGCGGAGGAGATCTCCCCCGAGTGGTCGACGGCGGGTGCGGATGTGTTGCTCCAGGCCATCCTGGCCAAGGCCGGGATCTAACGGTACATACAGGTCTGATGTGGGGGGGCAAACCCCCTCTATAGGCGCTACGTCGAAGAGGTAGGGGCCCTCCCAAAGTGATTCTTCATCGTCGGTGAGGTCAGCGGAAGAACTCACCCGGCGTGGCATCGAACTGCTGCCGAAACGCGTTGATAAACGCCGAGGTGGACTCATAGCCACAATTCAACGCCACATCGGTGACCCGTTCACCTTGCTCCAGGGCCGGCAGGGCGCTCAACAACCTCAAACGCTGGCGCCAGGCCCGAAACGTCAGACCGGTGTCCTTCAAAAACAGGCGACTGAGGGTCTTTTCGCTGACCCCCAGTTTCTCGCTCCAGTGTCCCAGGGTCGTTTGCTGTTCCGGGCGCAGGCTCAAGCTGCGGTATATCTGTCGCAACCTTGGGTCATGGGGCAATGGCAGCATCAAGTCGACCTTGGGCGCGGCGGCGAGTTGGTCGAGCACTACCTGGGCCAGGCGGCCGTCCGGCCCGTCCTCGGCATACTCCACCGGCAACTCGCTGAAGCGGCTGATCAGCTCGCGCAACAGGCTGCTCACCTCCAACACGTGACAGTGCTCCGAGGCCCAGGCGGTGACGCTGCAATCGAGGTACAGGCTGCGCATCTCGGTGTGGGGCGAGCTGTACACCCGGTGCGGCATGCCCGCCGGAATCCACACTGCGCGCTGGGGCGGTGCGACGAAACGGCCGACGCTGGTCTGGATCTCCAGCACCCCGGAAATCGCGTAGGACAATTGCACCCACGGATGGCTATGCCGCCGGGTCAGCGCGCGGTTGGGCAGCGATTCGGTGCGTCCGTACACCGGTCGTGGCAGGCTGGAAAGCCCGGGCACGCTGCGGCGCACGGTGTTGGCATGTCCTTTGGGCGGCATTTAGTGGCTCGTTGGCGTTAGTCGGTAACAAGCCGTTACGTTAGAGTCGCAATGACGCTCTTGGCAACCCCCGGAAGATTCGCTTATGACTCGCCCCCGTTTTCTGCCCGACAACTTCACCCTGACCCTGATCGCCACGGTGATCCTCGCTTCTCTGCTGCCCGCCAGCGGCCAGACCGCCGTGGCCTTCGGCTGGGTCACCAACCTGGCGATCGCGCTGCTGTTCTTTCTGCACGGCGCCAAGCTGTCGCGCCAGGCCATCGTCGCCGGTGCCGGCCACTGGCGCCTGCACTTGCTGGTGTTCAGCCTGACCTTTGTGCTGTTCCCGCTGCTGGGCCTGGCGCTCAAACCGGTGTTGTCGCCGCTGATCGGCAAAGACTTGTACATGGGCATGCTCTACCTCTGCGCCTTGCCGGCCACGGTGCAATCGGCGATTGCCTTCACCTCCCTGGCACGGGGCAATATCCCGGCGGCGATTTGCAGCGCGGCGGCCTCCAGCCTGTTCGGCATCTTCCTCACGCCGTTGCTGGTGACGCTGTTACTCAATGTGCACGGCGAAGGCAGTTCTACCGTCGATGCGATCCTCAAAATCAGCGTGCAACTGCTGCTGCCGTTTATCGCCGGACAGATTGCCCGCCGCTGGATCGGCGCGTGGGTGGGGCGTAATAAGTCCTGGCTGAAGTTCGTCGACCAGGGTTCAATCCTGCTGGTGGTCTACGGCGCGTTCAGTGAAGCGGTCATCGAAGGCATCTGGCACCAGATCCCGCTGTGGGAACTGGGCGGCCTGGTGGTGGCCTGCTGTGTACTGCTGGCGCTGGTGCTGGTGGCATCCACGCTGTTGGCCAAGGCCTTTGGTTTTAACCAGGAAGACCGCATCACCATCCTGTTCTGCGGCTCGAAGAAAAGCCTGGCCACGGGTGTGCCGATGGCCCAGGTGCTGTTCGCCGGGGCGAGTATGGGCGTGCTGATTTTGCCGTTGATGCTGTTTCACCAGATCCAGTTGATGGTGTGCGCGGCGTTGGCGCAGCGTTATGCCAACCGGCCGGAAAGCATTCCGCAATTGATGGCGCAGGTGGATCCTTGATCTAGCGCACACCTTTGAGACGGGTCACCTCAAGTTAACGCCTGTTCGGACGACTTACTGATTAAGCGTCCAATAAGGAGTGTCGGCATGAGCGTTATTCGTCTTTCGGTAGTGACAAGCCTCCTTTGTTTGTGGGCGAGCACGTGCGGCGCGGCGCAGTCCGTGGGGCAGGGCACCATTGCGTTCACGGGCAGCGTCGTCGAGACGGGTTGTGCGACAAATGCGCGCAGTGGCGCGGTGATGGAGGTCAAGGGTTGTGCCGACGGCGGTCGTGAAAATCGCTTCGATGTGCGCAGTGTGACGCCGGTGGGTGGTGGGGCAGTGCCCCGGCTATTGCGTGTGGCAGACGGCGGCCATGGGCGTAGTCCCGACCAGCTGTATGTGCTGGTGGACGGTACCGGCACGCCGATCTTGTCGGGGAACTACGTGGTCACGGTGACCATGCCGTGACGGCACTGAGGGTATTTTGAAGGGGATGAGCGTCAACAGCCGGCCGAGAAACCTATAGAATGCCAGGCGGCGGCGCTTGTCCTGGGTGGCCGCTTGATCATCGCCAGAGTACCTTGCCCTTCAATGAGCATTTCAGCCGCAACCCCCCAAGCCAATTGGCAACCGGTCATCGCCCTCGCGCTGGCCGCGTTTGTGTTCAACACCACCGAATTCGTCCCCGTCGGCCTGCTCAGCGCCATTGGCGCCAGCTTCGACATGCCCGTATCCAGCGTCGGGCTGATGCTCACCATCTACGCCTGGATCGTGTCCCTGACCTCGCTGCCGGTGATGCTGCTGACCCGCAACGTCGAGCGGCGCAAGCTGCTGATCGTGCTGTTCTGCATGTTTATCGCCAGCCATGTCCTCTCCAGCGTGGCCACCAGCTTTGGCCTGTTGATGGTCAGTCGCATCGGCATTGCCTTGTCCCATGCGCTGTTCTGGTCGATCACCGCCTCCCTGGCGGTACGTCTGGCGCCGGAAGGCAAGCAGGTGCAAGCCCTCGGCCTGCTAGCCACCGGCACGTCCCTGGCGATGGTGCTGGGCATCCCCCTGGGCCGCCTGCTCGGCGAAGCCATGGGCTGGCGCACCACGTTCCTGGTGATCGGTGCCTTCGCCGCCGCCCTGGTGTTCTGGCTGGCGCGCACCTTGCCCTTGCTGCCGAGCCAGAACTCCGGCTCCCTGCGCAGCCTGCCGCTGCTGTTCAAGCGCCCGGCGCTGGTGGCGCTGTACGTGCTCACCGCGATGACCGTGACCGCGCAATTCACCGCCTACAGCTACATCGAACCCTTCGTCGAAGGCGTGGCCGGCATGAGCGGCAGCGCGGTGACCCTGATCCTGCTGGTGTTCGGCGGCGCAGGCATCATCGGCTCGCTGCTGTTCAGCCTGGTGCACCGCTTCAACCCCCACCTGTTCGTGGTCGGCGCGGTGTTTATCCTGGCCGCGTGCCTGGCGCTGATGCTGCCGTTGAGCGGCGCCGAGTCGTACCTGGTGACCCTGAGCATTTTCTGGGGCATGGCAATCATGGGCTTCGGCCTCGCCATGCAATCGAAGGTGCTGGTGCTGGCCCCGGACGCCACCGACGTGGCCATGGCGATGTTCTCCGGCATCTACAACATCGGCATCGGCGGCGGCGCCCTGATGGGCAGTTGGGTCGGCAGCCAGTTCGGCTTCGCCTGGATCGGCGCGGCGGGTGGGCTGCTGGCGGCGCTGGCGTTGGTGGGGTATTGCCTGGCGATTCGCAAGTTTGGGACGGGTGTCGCCGCCGTCTGAATCCGCCGCCGGTTCCTATTGGGTTAAAGGGCCAGGGCGTTCAAAACATGTACCGGGTCATTGTGAATGGCCCTTAGCAATGCTTTGGCCGGCCCTGTCGGTTCTCTTCGCCCTTGTTCCCAGTTGCGCAAGGTGCCGAGATGAACATCAATCATCGCGGCGAATTTCGCTTGTGTCAGTCCGGTTGCCTTGCGGATTTCTTTTACTTGAAGCGCGTTCACGGTGAACTCACGCGAGGGTTGACGTTCGCCTCGGACGATTTCATCCATTTCTTGCACGCTTTCCATCAGCTCATCAAAGAATTTGCTCATGGTTATCTCCAGTGTTCGACGACAGCTTTAAGCGCTTTGCGTTCATCGTTTGTCAGGTCTTGCTGTTCGTTTTTCGGGTAAATCATCAACAGCGCAATACGTGAAGCGGATACGAAGTGGTAATAGATCACTCTGGCACCGCCACGTTTGCCGTGGCCTTTTGAGGCGACACGGATCTTGCGAATGCCACCCGTTCCTTCCATCAAATCTCCAGTTTCGGGGTTCAGCATCAACGCTACCTGAAGACCGAGATAGGCATCGTGATTCATGAGCTCCATTACCCGTCGGGTGAAAACTGGGGTTTCAATAAAAATCATAGCAAATGTACGCCATTGACTTACTCGGCGACAATGCTAATGCAGCCGTTCGTGTGAATCATCTGAGCAGTTGTAAGCAGGTTTTAGATGGGGTAGGTGGTGATTGCGGCGGATTAGCCAAGATTGGCTAACCGGGGTATAGGCCCCAGCACTGGCGAAGAAGTCCCTGCAAAAAAATCAGACAAGACTTCTTTATGCTGATCATCATGCATTTCAGCGCACCGGGCACGGGCCGCCCGGTTTGCGCCGATTGCTCCTGCAGAGTATCTGCGTTACAACGCAGCCAACACCGCCTCCAACTTCTCCTGATCCCGCGCAAACTGCCGAATCCCTTCCGCGAGTTTCTCAGTGGCCATCGCATCTTCATTCGAGGCCCAGCGGAACTGTGCTTCGCTCATTGGCTGACGCGCTTCGCCTTCGGTCACCGGCACCAATTTGCGCTCCAGCTTGCCCTGGTCTTCGTCGAGCTTCTGCAGCAGCTCCGGGCTGATGGTCAGGCGATCGCACCCGGCCAGCTGTTCGATCTGGCTGAGGGTGCGGAAGCTTGCGCCCATCACCACGGTGTTGATCTGGTTGGCCTTGTAGTAGTTGTAGATGCGCGTCACCGATTGGACGCCTGGGTCATCAGAGCCGGTGTAGTCCAGGCCGGTGTTCTTGCGGTACCAGTCGTAGATGCGGCCCACGAATGGCGAGATCAGGAACACCCCGGCGTCGGCGCAGGCCTGGGCCTGGGCGAAGGAGAACAGCAGGGTGAGGTTGGTCTGGATGCCGGCTTTTTCCAGGCGTTCGGCAGTGCGGATGCCTTCCCAGGTGGAGGCGAGTTTGATCAGCACGCGGTCGCGGCTGATACCGGCCTGGTCGTACAGGGCGATCAACTGGTTGGCCTTGGCCCACAGCGCGTCTTCATCGAAGGACAGGCGCGCGTCGACTTCGGTGGAAATACGCCCGGGAATGGCCTTCAAAATCCCGGCACCGACTGACACCGCGAAGTGGTCGCAGGCCAGGCCGACGTCGCCCTTGGCTATGTTGACGGCATTGCGCAGCAGCTCGGCGTATTCCGGGATGGCGGCGGCCTTGAGCAGCAGCGAGGGGTTGGTGGTGGCGTCCACCGGGCGCAGGCGGCTGATGGCTTCGAGGTCGCCGGTGTCGCAGACCACGGTGGTGAATTGCTTGAGTTGTTCGAGCTTGGACGTCATGAGCGGCAATCTCCAAAAAAGGTTATTGGTTGAGGGCCTGTGCGGTGTCCAGGTCGGTGATCAGGATGTCCAGGTAGCCGCCCTTGAGCGCGCCACGAATGGCCTGGACCTTGTTCAGCCCGCCGGCCAGGCCGAGCACGCGGTGGATGCTGCGCAACTTGGGCAGCGCCACCGAGACCACGAATTCTTCATCTTCTTCCAGCACCGGTTTGCCCTGGGCATCGAAGTAGCGCAGGCAGATGTCGCCCACCGCGCCACGCTCGGCCAGCAGGCGCAGCATGTCCTCGGTGTAGTAGTTGCCGCTGTTGCGCAACAGTTGCGAGGGTTCCAGGTCGCCGATGCCGACGATCGCCAGGGTGATGCTGTCAAAGCGTTGCAGCACCTCCTTGACCTCTTCCATCTGCACGATGCGTTGCTTGCTCTGCACCGATTGCTCGATGCTTTGCGACGGCAGCAAATACGCCGGGCAGTTGAGCAGGGTGGCCAGGCGTTGGGTGAGGAGGGTGGCTTCGAACGCGCCTTTGTTGCCGACACCGCCCAACAGTTGTACCACCTCCTGGGCACCTTGTTTGCCCGGCTGGGCATGCAAGTGGCCGACCATGGCGCGAATGGTGCTGCTCCACGACGAAATGCCGATATGGTCCTGGGGTGACAGGCTGGTCTCCAGGTAGTGCGCCGCCGCCGAGCCGATGGCTTGCTTGATGCTTTCATCGTTGCCGGGCTCGGTGGCTTCCACCACGATTACCTGGCGCACGTCGTAGCGGCGTTGCAGTTGGGTTTCCAGCTCCAGGTGCAGGCCTTGCAGGCGCATCACGCTGATCTTCACCACGCCTTCCTGCAGCGCCCGGCGCAGGGCGCGGCTGATAAAGGATTGGGACAGGTCCAGCTGTGCGGAAATCTCAGACTGCTTGAGTCCTTCTTCGTAATAGAGGCTCGCGATCTTGGTGATCAGGCGCTGTTCTTCGATCTGGCTCATGAAAGCCTCGGTTATTGACACAATGGCCGTGAGGATACCAAACCCTTACGACATGATCAGGCCGCCGTCGATATTGATCGCCTGGCCGGTCAGGTAGGCCGCGTCATCCGAGGCCAGGAACGCCACCAGGCCGGCGACATCCGAGGGTTTGCCGGCCCGGCGCAGGGGGATGTTCTTGACCCATTCGGCCATCAATTCACCCTTGCCGTAGCGTTTTTCATCGGTGCTGAGGATCTCGCCCCACACGCGGTCGTTGTAGTCCCACATCTCGCTTTCGATGATGCCGGGGCAGAATGCGTTGACGGTGATGTTATGCCGCGCCAGTTCCAGCGCCAGGCTCTGGGTGATGCCGATCACGCCCATTTTGCTCGCGGCGTAGTGCGGGGTGTAGATAAACCCCTGGCGGCCCTGGCCGGACGAGGTGTTGATCAAGCGCCCACTGCCTTGTTTGACCATGTATTTGGCCGCTTCCCGGCAACCCAGCCACACGCCGGTGGTGTTGACCTGCAGTACCTTGTCGAAGTCGGCGCGGGGCATCTTGTCGTAGTGGTCGATGGTGATGATGCCGGCGTTCTGTACTGAAACGTCAATGCTGCCGAAGCGCGCGTGGCCTTCGCGGTAGAGCGTTTCGATGTCGTCTTCGCTGGTCACGTCGATGCCCAGGGCCAGGGTGTCGACCTTGTATTCCCGGGCCAGTTGGTCGGCGGTGAACGTTACGCGCTCCAGGTCGTTGGAGGCCAGCACCAGGTTGGCGCCCTCCTGGGCGAAGCGCTCGGCAATGCCGGCACCAATGCCACGGCAGGCGCCGGTGATCACGATGGTTTTACCGCTGAAACGTTGCGACATGACAAAACTCCTTACCAGCAGACAAAACCACCATCGACCAACAGGTCGACACCGGTGCAGAAAGACGAGGCCTGGCTGACCAGGAAAATCGCCGGGCCGACCATTTCTTCCACGCTGGCCATGCGGCCCATGGGCGTGGTCTGTTCAAAGATCTTCACCTGGTCGGCGACTTCCGGGCGCGAGTTCATCGGCGTGGCGGTGTAGCCGGGGCTGATGCAGTTGACGCGCAGGCCCTTGTCGGCCCATTCCATCGCCAGGCTTTTGCTCAGGTGGATCACCCCGGCCTTGGAGGTGTTGTAGTGCGCCTGCAACAGCCCGCGGTTGACGATGCTGCCGGACATGGAGGCGATATTGACGATGGCGCCTTTGCCACGCGGCAACATCACCGCGGCCTGGGCCTGGCAACTGAGGAAGATGCCGGTGAGGTTGATGTCCAGGGTGGTTTGCCAGCGTTGCAGCTCCAGGTCTTCGGCGGCCTGGGCATTGGCGATGCCGGCGCAGTTGACGGCGACACTGAGTGGGCCGAGTTCGTGTTCGGTTCGCGCGACCGCTGCATCCAGGGCGGCGCGCTCGGTGACGGTACCGCTCAACGCCAAGGCGCGACGGCCCAGGGCCTGGATGCGTTCTACGGTGCTGGCGATGCCTGGGCTGCCCGGAAGATCAAAGCAGGCTACATCCGCGCCCGCTTCGGCGAGCCCGACGGCGATAGCTTGGCCAATGCCGCTGCCGGCACCGGTGACAAAGGCCACTTGGCCCTGAAGACTAAAAAGCTGCATGAATAACTCCAATTTTTGAAATCACAGTAGATCTCTTGTGGGAGGGGGCTTGCTCCCGATAGCAGTGGTTCAGTGACAGATGCATCTACTGACACTCCCTCATCAGGGCATGGGTATCTATACAACTTTTCAACCCCTGACAAATCTCCCTGTGGCGAGCGGGCTTGTCCCGCGTTGGGCTGCGAAGCAGCCCCAAAACCAGCCTCCACAGAGAGTCTGATACACCGCGTTCTTCCTTACTGGGGCTGCTACGCAGCCCAACGCGGGACAAGCCCGCTCGCCACAGTTGCTCTATCTGCCGGGCGTTCAGCGTTGAGCCAACGTTGTGTAGATACCCATGCTCATCGGGGGCAAGCCCCCTCCCACATTTGATCGCCATTGTTTGTGAGGACCGGGTTCCTAGGCGGTGGCCATCTCCATCACCGACACCGGGGTGGCCTCGCCGCGCTCCAGAATCCCCATCTGCCGTCCTCGGCTCATCACCATCACCCGATGGGACAAGCCCAGCACTTCATCCAGGTCGGAACTGACCACAATCACCGCCATGCCCTTGGCCGCCAAGTCCGCGATCACTTCATAAATCGCCGCCCGGGCGCCCACGTCGATGCCGCGGGTCGGTTCATCGAGGATGAACACCTTGGGGTTTCGCGCCAGCCACTTGGCGATGATCACCTTCTGCTGGTTACCGCCGGACAGGCTGGAAATCCGCGACTGCGGCGCACCTTTCACACCGAGTCGCGCCACCGCCGTACGCGCAAATTCGCGCAGTGGGGCAGGGAACACCCAACCGCGTTTATCCAGCAAATCAGTGTTGCCATAAATCAGGTTGTCTTCGATACGGTGCTCCACCACCACGCCTTGCTGCTTGCGGTCTTCGGGCACCAGCACCACGCCGGCCTGGATCGCCTCGAAGGGCGAGCGCAACTGGCGGACCTCGCCATCCAGCACCATATGGCCCCGAATATCCTGGGCCGCACCGGCAATGGTGCGCACCAGTTCGGTTCGCCCGGCGCCGACCACGCCGGCAATGCCGAATACCTCGCCGGCACGCACGCTGAAGTCGATGCCGTGCAAGGCAAACTCACGGCAGCTCAAATCCTTGACCTGCAACATCACTTGGTCCTGCGGCGCCTGCAACGCGGGGAAGATCCGCTCCAGGCTGCGCCCGACCATCTGCTCCACCAACTCACGCACCGGCACTTGGGCCGTGGCGTGCAGGGCGATCTGGCGACCGTCGCGCAGCACCAGCACACGGTCGGCGATGCGTGCGATTTCTTCCAGGCGGTGGCTGATATAGATAAACGACACACCCTCGGCCTTCAGCCGTTCCACCTGCTTGAACAGCAACTCGGTTTCCTCGCCACCCAATGCGGCGGTGGGTTCATCGAGGATCAACAGGCTGGCCTTCAGCGTCAGCGCCTTGGCGATTTCCACCAGTTGCTGGGCCGCCACGCTCAGGCCTTCGACCTTGCGCGAGGCTGGCACCTTGAGCCCCAGGCGCTCCAACTGGATCTGCGCCTGGGCCTCCATGTACTCGCGATCCACCCGCCCACGGCGCATGGGCAGGCGGCCGACGAAGATGTTCTCGGCGATCGACAATTGCGGCAGCAGGCGGATTTCCTGGTGGATCAGGCCGATCCCGGCCCCCAGCGCGGCCCCCGGTGAAGCCGGCGCGTACGGCGCGCCGAGCCAGGTCATGCTGCCCCCGGCTTCCGGTTGCACCAGCCCGGCGATGATCGACGACAAGGTCGACTTGCCCGCGCCGTTTTCACCGAGCAGGGCCAGTACTTCACCGGGGCGAATGTCCACGTTGACCTGCGACAACACCTGCACCGGCCCGTAGGCCTTGCTGATATTGCGCAGGCACAGCACCGCGTCAGATTGAGCGGTGTCCACAGCGGCTGCTTGCATGACGACCTCCGAGGCTTACGGGTGCTGTTGCAGGAACGGCGCGACGTTTTCTTTAGTGGTCAGCACGGTGGGCAACAACTGCTCCTTGGGCAAGGTCTTGCCGGCTTTGAGGTCGATGGCCGAGGCCACGGCCAGGCGCCCCATTTTTTGCGTCTGCTGGGTCATGGTCGCGTTCAGCACACCGCTTTGCACGGCCTTGAGCCCGGCCACGTCACCGTCGAAACCGACCACGACCACCTTGTGATCGAGGTTGCCGACTTTCACCGCCTGGGCAGCGCCCAAGGCCATGGCATCCGCACGGCCGAAGAACACGGTGATGTTCGGGTCACGCTGGAGCAAGTCCTGGGCCACGGCGAAGCCTTTGTCCTGGGCCCATTCGGCCGGTTGCTGGGCGACGACCTTGAGGTCCGGGAAGGCTTTCAGACCCTCCTCAAAACCCTTGGCGCGATCATTCTCCGGCGTGGTGCCGATCTGGCCTTGCAGGATCGCAATGCGGCCCTTGCCGTCGGTGATCTTGCCCACGTACTCGGCCAGGGTCTTGGCGCCGGCCACGCTGTCGCTGGCGATAAAGGTGTCGCCCGGTGCGTCGGGGGCGTTGCGGTCCACGGCGATCACCGGGATGCCCGCAGCCTTGGCGGCTTTCACCGGCACACCGGCGGCGGTGGCACCGGCCGGGATGTAGATCAGCACATCGATCTGGCGGGTGATCAGGTCTTCAATCTGGCTGACCTGGGTGGACGAGTTGCCCTGGGCGTCCACGGTGATCACCTTGACCCCCTTGGCTTTGCCTTCGGCTTCCACCGATTGCTTGATCTGGTTGAAGAAGTCGGCCTGCAGGTTGGCCACGGCCAGGCCGATGGTCAAATCCTTGGCCCAGGTGGTGCCGGCAGCGGTGAGGGTGGCGGCGGCGAGAGCGGTGGCCAACAGCAATTTCTTGGGGCTGAACATGTCGGTGACTCCTGGTTTTATTGTTGGAGGGTGTCAACTGTCGAACAGGTTTAACGGGCAGTGCTGGAGCGGCGTCGCAGGGTGTCGATGGTGACGGCGAGGGCGATGACCACGCCGATCACCACTTGTTGAATAAAGGGCGAAACCCCCAGCAGGTTGAGGCCATTGCGCAACACGCCAATGATCAGCACGCCCACCAGGGTGCCGCCGATGCTGCCGACGCCGCCACTGAGGCTGGCGCCGCCAATCACCACGGCGGCGATGGCGTCCAGCTCCAGGCTCAGCCCGGCGCTTGGTTGCGAGGAGTCCAGGCGCGCGGCCAGGGTCACGGCGGCGATGCCGGCCAGCGCACCGCTGATGGCGTACACCCACAAGGTAATCGCACGCACCTTGATGCCCGACAGCCGCGCCACTTCCGGGCTGCCGCCCATGGCGTAGAGGTTGCGGCCACCGGCACGAAAGCGCAGGAACACCCAGGCCACCACCAGCATCACCAGGAACAGGCCCACGGTGGCCGAGAGGAAACCAAAGTGGCGCACCGTCGCCAGGCTGGTGAACCAGTCCGGGTAGCCGACGATCTGCCGACCTTCGGTAAGGATATTCGCCAGGCCACGGGCCACCGACATCATGGTCAGCGTGGCAATAAAGGGTGGCAGCTTGGCGTAGGTGATCAACGCGCCGGACACCAGCCCGGCGAGCATACCGCTGGCAATCGAGATCGGAATCGCAAAGCCCAACGGCACCGCCTGATCCTGATACAGCCAGCCGAGCATCATCATCGAGAACGCCAGCACCGAGCCAACCGACAGGTCGATGCCGCCGATCACGATCACTGCCGTCATGCCGATCGCCAGGATGCCCAGCACCGTGACCTGATCGAGGATGTTCAGGCCATTGCGCAACGAGAAGAAGAATTCGGAACTGAAGGAGAAGACCAGCACCAGCAGCACCAGCCCGATCAACGGGCCGCCGATGTTACTGGGCAGCAGTTTCACAATACGTGGGCGGGGTGGCGGCTTGAGTTCGGCCGGGTGCTGGACAATAGCTTTGGCGTCCACAGTGTTCTCCTGATTTATTTTTTTTGGAGTGCTTTCAGGCGCCTTGAATATTTATGCGTGCCTGACTGTTAATTCAGATTCCAGTGACACCGTGTCAAAGTCAAGCGCTTAATTTTTCTTGCCTGCCTCTGATCCGGTGTTTTTGCACGGCGCAAAGCCACGGGCTAGAGAAGCCGACGTGGGATTTTGGCCGTTTGTCCGAGGGATATTTCCGGGTTTTACTTGATTTTTCGGCGGTTCGCTCACTTGACCTGCTGGAGGATCGGCGTCTAAATAGAAATATATTGTCACTGCTGAATAAATATTCAAAGACAGCCTTGGACACTTTCACCCCGCGTGGTCAGCCTCAAAGGAGCCGCTGCATGAATGCCTTCCAGTACGACGCCCACCAGATCAAGGAACAGGCCCGCCTGATCCGTCGCCATGTGATCCGCCTGAATGCCGACTCACCGGCCGGCGGCCACACCGGGGCGGATCTTTCCGAAACCGACATCCTCGCCACCCTGTATTTCCGCATCCTCAACACCGGCCCGGAACGCACCGAAGACCCCGAGCGCGATATCTATATCCAGAGCAAGGGCCACGGCGTGGGCGGTTTGTACTGTTGCCTGGCGCAGGCGGGCTACATCCCCACCGAGTGGCTGCCGACCTACCAGCACTTCAACTCGCACCTGCCCGGCCACCCGGTACGCCAGAAAACCCCAGGCATCGAACTGAACACCGGCGCCCTCGGCCACGGTTTGCCGGTGGCGGTCGGGCTGGCCTTGGCAGCGAAGATGTCCGGCAGCAAAAAACGCATCTACGTGCTGACCGGCGACGGCGAACTGGCCGAAGGCTCCAACTGGGAAGCGGCGATGGCGGCGGCCAAGTACGGCCTGGATAACCTGTTTGTGATCGTCGACAAGAACAAGCTGCAACTGGCCGGTTTGACCGCCGAGATCATGCCGCTGGACCCGCTGGACGTGAAATGGGCGGCCTTCGGCTTCCGTGTCAGCGAGTGCGACGGTAACGATGTCGGCCAATTGATCGAAGCCCTGGAAAGCATGCAGACCAAGACCGGCGCGCCCCAGGTGCTGATCGCCCACACCATCAAAGGCAAGGGCGTGTCGTTTATCGAAGCCCGCCCCGAATGGCACCACCGCGTGCCCAAGGGTGATGAAATCAACGCAGCACTGGAGGAGTTGAACCATGGCGAGTGAACATTTGGCGAGCGTCATGGTGCAAGCGTTTATCGCTGCCGTGGATGCCGGGCTGGACGTAGTGCCGGTGGTCAGCGACTCCACCTCCACGGCCAAGATCGGCCCGTTTGCCCAGCGCTTTCCCGAGCGGCTGATCAACGTCGGTATTGCCGAGCAATCCTTGGTCAGCGTCGCGGCGGGCCTGGCCCTGGGTGGCAAGATCGCCGCCACCTGCAATGCGGCGCCGTTCCTGATCTCGCGGGCCAATGAGCAGATCAAGGTGGACGTCTGCTACAACCAGGCCAATGTGAAGATGTTCGGCCTGAATGCCGGCACCAGTTATGGCCCGCTCGCCAGCACCCACCACAGCCTCGACGATATTTCGGTGATGCGCGGGTTTGGCAATGTGCAGATCTTCGCCCCCGCCGATGCCATTGAATGCCGGCAGATCGTCGATTACGCGCTGCGCTACCACGGCCCGGTGTATATCCGTCTCGACGGCAAGGCCTTGCCCGACGTGCACGGCGCCGACTATCAGTTTGTGCCCGGTCAGGTAGACATCCTGCGCCAGGGCGCCGATGTGAGCATCGTGGCCCTGGGCTCCGTGGTGCATGAAGCGGTGGATGCTGCGGCATTGCTGGCGGAGCAGGGCATCCAGGCGCAGGTGATCAACCTGTCGTCGATCCGTCCCTTGCAGCGTGATGTATTGCTCAGCGCCTTGAGCGGTACCCGCGCGGTCATCAGCGTGGAAGAACACAACATCAATGGCGGCGTCGGCAGCCTGGTCGCCGAAGTGCTGGCCGAAGCCGGGTTGGGCATTGCCCTGATCCGCCTGGGTATCGGCGATGGCGAGTACGCCGCCGCCGGTGCCCGCGAACCGACCCGCGCCTTGCATAACATCGACGCGGCTGGGATCGTGGCGGCTGCCACTCGGTTGCGGTGAACTCAATGAATAACAACACCCCGCTGATCCTGGCGATAGATGAAGGCACCAGCAACGCCAAGGCAGTCCTGGTCAACGAACTTGGCCAGGTGATTGCGCGCGGTTCGCGGCCCTTGAGCATCAGCCATCCCCAGGCCGGGTTTTCCGAGCAGGACCCGCTGCTGATCTGGCAAAACACGTTGGCTGCGATTGAAGAATGCCTGGCCCAGTTGGATCGTCCGATCACTGCGCTCGCGATCAGCAACCAGCGTGAATCGGTGGTGGCTTGGGATAGGCATACCGGTGAGCCATTGTCGCCGTGCATCAGTTGGCAGTGCCGACGCTCTACGGCGTTGTGCACGCAACTGCATGAGCAGGGCCATGAAGCGCTGATCCTGGAAAAGACCGGGCTGGCGTTGGACCCGATGTTCTCGGCGGGCAAATTCCGCTGGATTCTCGATCACCTTGAGGATGGCCACGCCCGCGCCGCTGCTGGGGAGATCTGCCTGGGCACGGTGGACAGCTGGCTGTTGTGGCAACTCAGCGGCGGCCAGGTGTTCGCCACCGACTATTCCAACGCCGCACGCACCCAACTGTTCAACCTGCACACCTGCGCCTGGGATCCTGAGCTGTTGGCGCTGTTCGGCATTCCTGCTGCGGCCCTGGCGCCGATCCAGCCGAGCGCCGGGTTCTTCGCCGAAACGGTCGCCGTGGGCGGCTTGCCCGCCGGTATCGCGGTGATGTCGATGATCGGCGATTCCCATGCGGCGCTGTACGGGCAGGGCGGTTTCGCGCCGGGGTTGGTCAAGGCCACGCTCGGCACCGGCTCTTCCTTGATGACGCCCATGAGCGGCCCGATTGCCTCCACCCACGGCCTGTCGACCACCCTGGCCTGGCACGATGGCAGCCAACCCACTTTCGGCATGGAAGGCAATATCGTCCATACCGGCGCTGCCGTGCAGTGGGCATCGAAGCTGGTGGCGGGAGAATCCCTGGATGCGCTGACCGAACAGGCCGCGCAATTGCCGGATAACGGCGGCGTGTATTTTGTCCCGGCGCTGTCCGGCCTCGGCGCACCGCACTGGAAGGCCGACGCCCGTGGGCTGATCTGCGGGTTGAGCGAAGCCACGTCCGGCGCGCACATCCTGCGCGCCTCGCTGGAATCCATCGGCTATCAGATTCGCGATGTGTTCGAGGCCATGCAGCAAGACATCGGCAGCCCGCTCAAGGAACTGTGGGTGGATGGCGGCGCCACGCGCAACCGCTGGCTGATGCAGTTTCTGGCCAACCTGCTGCAACGCCCGGTGGTGCGCAGCCTGTCGCCGGAAGTCTCGGCATTGGGCGCAGCGCACCTGGCGGGTCGGGCGTTGGGCGTATGGGCGAGTGATACGG
Organism: Pseudomonas sp. SH10-3B; assembly: GCF_019891415.1. Classification (NCBI taxonomy): domain Bacteria; kingdom Pseudomonadati; phylum Pseudomonadota; class Gammaproteobacteria; order Pseudomonadales; family Pseudomonadaceae; genus Pseudomonas; species Pseudomonas sp. SH10-3B. Next base: position 36,276 of record NZ_JAFLXD010000048.1, read on the forward strand.
CGCTGGGGCAGTTGGAGCGCCAACGCGAGCGCTTTGAGCCGCAGGAGGATCCGGCGATGGCGGGGCGTTACTCAGAGTGGAAAAAGGCTCTAGCCCGAACACTCCTCTAACCGCATATGCAAACCAACTGTGGGAGGGGCTTGCCGCCGATGAGCATAGGGATCTACATAACGTTGACTCAACACTGAACGTCCGGCAGATAGGGCTGTTGTGGCGAGCGGGCTTGTCCCGCGTTGGGCTGCGTAGCGGCCCTAAAACCAGCCTCTACAGAGTGTCTGATACACCGCATTCTTCTTTACTGGGGCTGCTACGCAGCCCAACGCGGGACAAGCCCGCTCGCCACAGGGATATTTGTCAGAGTCTGAAAGTTGTGTAGATACCCGTGGCCATCGAGGGCAAGTCGAATCGTCGCACCGCCCCTCCCACCTTTAGATCACACCAGCCTTCAAGGCCGCCAGGTCTGCACATCCTTGGCATCCACCGCCTTGGGCAATAACCCCGCCTTGAAGAACGCATCGGCAATTTTCTGCTGCTCACCCAACTGATCCACCGTCACCGGCTGCACCTGATAACTGCGGTGCGCGTTCGCCGCTTCCACCGTGGCTACATCCAAGTTGCCCCACAGCGGGCCGAGCACTTTCGCTGCTTCTTGCGGATGGGCTTTCACCCACTTGCCGGTCTTTTCCAATTCCCCATACACCACCTTCAACACTTCCGGGTGCGCCTTGGCGTACGGCGTGCCGGTCAGGTAATAGCGCTTGTAGCTCGCCAGCCCAGCACCATCCGCCAGGGTGCGCGTCGGCAGTTGCCGCTGCACGCTGGTGAGGAAGGGTTCCCAGGTGACCCAGGCGTCCACCTTGTTGTTCTCGAACGCCGCGCGGCCATCGGCCGGCGACAGGTAAGCCGGCTCGATATCCGAAAACGCCAGGCCGGCCTTGGCCAACGCGGCAATCAACAGGTAGTGGGTGCCGGCGGCCTTGGTCACCGCGATCTTCTTGCCCTTCAAGTCTGCCAATTGTTGGATCGGCGAGTCCTTGCGCACCACGATGGCCTGGGCCGAAGGCGAGGGCGCTTCCTGGGCGAAGTAGGTGAGTTTGGCCTGGGCAGCCTGGGCGAAGATCGGCACGGTGTCAGCCACGTCGGCGCTGATGTCGACGTTGCCGACGTTCAGCGCCTCCAGCAGCGGCAGGCCGCTGGGGAACTCATGCCAGCTCACCTCGATGTTGTCAGCCTTGAGGGCTTTCTCCAGGGTGCCCTGGGTCTTGAGCAGGGTGATCAGCGTGGAGGATTTCTGGTAACCGATGCGCACGGTTTCTTGGGCTTGCGCACTGAAAGCGAGGGAAAAAGCCAGCAATCCTAATACAGCGGCGAGGGGACGACGAATGGGCATGGTGGGCTCGATTCTCAACGAAATATGCCCAAGCTTAATGATCTAAAAACCATTCGATAAATACTCTTTCGATCTGAGCTTAGGGCGCTTTAATCCGCTTCCTGCCCGTCAGGCATAACCATAGAATTATATGGTTCTTTCATAAAAGTCAGTCATTAATATAATAAAAATGGATTTTTTGACGCTTTCGGCCTTTCTTTGGAGTGGGCTGATCCATTAAATAGGGATACTTCGCATGGCTGCTTTTGATCACCTGACCCGTCGTCGCCTCCTGGGTCTGGCCGGCCTCACCCTGGCCAGTCTGTCGCTGCCGCGCCTGGGTTTTTCCGCCGACGCACACGCCGGCCACACTACCGCCCAGGAGCCTGCCGGCACCGGTGAGTTCATCCGCCTCGACGTACCGCGCAAACTCAAACTGGCAGTCAACCTCAACGCGGTGTGCCTGGCGCCGGTGGTGATCGCCCATGGGCAGGGCTTCTTCACCAAGCACAACCTGGACGTGGAACTGGTCAACTTCGGCAACTCCACCGAGGTCTTGCTGGAAGCCATCGCCACCGGCAAGGCCGACGCAGGCGTGGGTATGGCGCTGCGCTGGCTCAAGGCCTTGGAGCAGGGCTTTGACGTGAAGCTCACCGCCGGCACCCATGGCGGTTGCCTGCGGTTGCTCAGTGCCGCCAACGGCGGCGTGAGCAAGCTGGAAGACCTCAAGGGCAAGGCCATCGGCGTCACCGACATGGCCAGCCCGGACCGCAATTTCTTTTCGATCCTGCTGAAAAAACACGGCGTCGACCCGGTGCGCGATGTGGAGTGGCGCCTGTACCCGGCCGATCTGCTCGGCACGGCGCTGGAGCGTGGTGAAGTGCAGGCGGTGAGCGGCAGTGATCCGTTCATGTACCGTCTGATCAAGTCCGGCGTGGCGCGGGAGCTGTCCACCAATCTGGTGGAGGAATACGCCAATCTCAGTTGCTGCGTGGTCGGCGTCACCGGCAAATTGGTCCGCGAGGACAAGCGCGTGGTCGCGGCGCTGACCCAGGCGATCCTCGAAGCCCACGACTATTCCGTGCAGCACCCGGAGGAAGTCGCCAAAGGCTTCCAGGCCTACGCACTGAACACCTCCACCGAAGAAGTCCAGGCGATCCTCCACGACCACACCCACGGCCACCACGCGGTCGGGGCGGCGCTGACCCAGGAGATCACCACCTACGTCACCGACCTGAAAACCGTGGAAGTGATCAGCAAAGGCACCGACCCGATCGCGTTTGCCAAGGAGATCACCGCCGATGTCTTCAACTGACGCAACCATCCTCAACCCGCCTGTGGCACTCAAGGTCGGGTGGCAAGGCGCGGCGGTGGTGGCGGCCTGGGTGGCCGTTGCGCTGCTGATCAGTTACTGGCCCAACGCGGTGCGCAATTGGCCGATGACCCAAGGCTTGGCCAACCTGTGCGTTGGCGCGGCAGCGTTGTTCATTGTGCTGAGCCTGCTGGGCCGAAGGTTGTCGAAACTCGCGCTGCGCTTGCGCACGGCCGCACCCTGGCTGATCGCCTTGCCGGTGCTGCTGGGCATCTGGGAATTACTCACCGCCAAGCTTGCGCTGTTGCCGGTGCCGTTCTTCGCACCACCCCAAGCCTTGCTCGCGGTGTATATCGAAGACTACGCACGCCTGGCCGACAGCCTGCTGCATTCGGCGCTGCTGCTGGGCTCAGGGGTGGCGCTGGGCGCCGCTACCGGGTTTGTCGCCGGCGTCGCCATTGGCTGGTCCACGCGTATCGGCTACTGGCTGCACCCGGTGCTGCGCATCCTCGGCCCGGTGCCGTCGACGGCGTTGTTGCCGCTGTGTTTTTTCCTGTTTCCCAGCAGTTGGAGTGCGAGCGTGTTTTTGATCGCCCTGGCCACCTGGTTTCCGGTCACGGTGCTCACTTGGTCCGGCGTGGCCAGCGTCGATAAAGCCTATTACGACGTGGCGCGCACCCTCGGCGCCCGGCCTGGGTTTCTGATTTTCAAAGTAGCGATTCCCGCCGCGTTGCCCCACGTCTTCGTCGGCCTGTTCATGGGCCTAGGCGCGTCGTTTTCCACCTTGGTGGTGGCGGAAATGATGGGGGTCAAATCCGGCATCGGCTGGTACTTGCAATGGGCCCAGGGCTGGGCCGCCTACGCGAACATGTACGCCGCACTGCTGATCATGGCGCTGGCCTGTTCGGGGTTGATCACCGGGTTGTTCCTGGTGCGTGATCGGTTGCTGGCCTGGCAGAAAGGAGCGATGAAATGGTAGCCCTGGCACACGCGGTATCGGCTTCAGAAGGATTGGCGCTGCGCATAGAAAACCTCAGCCATGGTTTTGCTCTGGACGGCCAGCATTTGCCCGTGTTGGAGCGGGTGTCCCTGGACGTGGCGCCGGGAGAGTTTGTGGCTTTACTCGGGCCTTCGGGGTGCGGCAAGTCCACCTTGCTGCGCCTGGTGGCGGGGCTGGAACCGGCGGACGCCGGACGGCTGTTGGCCGATGGCGAACCCATCACCGGGCCGGACCCGAGCCGTGTGGTGGTGTTCCAGGACCCGACCCTGTACCCATGGCGCCGGGTGTGGGACAACGTCGCCCTCGGCCTGGAAGCCCAGGGCCTGCTCAAGACCCATTCGGCCAAAGTCGATGAGGCCCTGGACAAGGTCGGCCTCGGCCAGTTCGCCCGTGCCTATCCACGGCAATTGTCCGGCGGCATGGCCCAGCGTGTGGCGTTGGCCCGTGCACTGGTCAATCAGCCGCGGTTGCTGATCCTCGACGAACCCCTGGGCAAACTCGACTCCCTGACCCGCATCACCATGCAAAAAGAGCTGATCGACCTGTGGCAGCGCCAGGGCTACACGGCGCTGCTGGTGACCCACGATGTGGAAGAAGCCTTGCTGCTGGCCAACCGGGTGATTGTGTTCAGCGACCGCCCGGCGAAGATCCAGGCACAGTTGAGCATCGATAGGCCCTATCCACGGCACCGGGATGATCCTTACCTGGTGGACCTGCGGCGGCAGATAATGGGCCTGCTGGGGTTGGGCGAAAACTGGTAGTCAGTGGGCGTCTTTCAGCGCAATGGCCTGGGTGGTCGCACTTGAGACACCGGCACGGTCCGCCAGGTAACGCGCGGGCGGTTGGCCCACCGCCTTGCGAAACATGGTGATGAAGCCGCTGGCGTTTTCATAACCCAGGTCCAGAGCCACCCGCTGCACACTTTCACCCTTGGCCAGCCGTTGCAGGGACAGGATCACATGCAACTGCCGGCGCCAGCGGCCGAAGCTCAGGCCCAGTTCCTCCAGTAACAGGCGCGTCATGCTGCGCTCGCTCATGCCGATGCGCACGGCCCATTGACCGAGGGTGGCTTTGTCGGTCGGGTCGGCCAGCAGGCTGTTGGCCAGGCGGCGCAAGCGGGCGTCCTGGGGCATGGGCAGGTGCAGGGCTTCGACCGGGGCGGCGGCCAGTTCATCCAGCAAGGTGTTGATCAAGCGGCCTTGGGCGCCGGCCTCGTCATAGAATTGCGGGAAGCTGACGGCCTTGCTGATCAGCTCGTGCAGCAACCCGGACACGGCCAGGGTGCAGCATTGCGGCGGCAGGGCGTGGGCGGCGTCGGGGTCGATCAGCAGGCAATACACCTCGGCCTCGCCAGACCCGCGCGCAGCATGGGGCGTACCGCCGGGAATCCATAATGCGCACTGGGGCGGCACGATCCAGATCCCCGCTTCGATTTCACAGTGGATGACCCCGCGCAGGGTGTACATCAACTGGCCCTTGCGGTGGGCGTGCTGGGCATGTTCCCAGGTGTCCGACGTGCTGGTGGCGCCCACGGCCACCACGGCGCGGGGGAACAGGTCGGCGTCCCTGGCCATCAACGGGTCGAGCAGATCAAGACGGTGGTGCTTCATGGCACGGGTCGCAAGTTGGCCGGATTGCGAAACAGTCTGGCTATTCTGTGCAATGCCGTCCAGGGATTCGAGCTTTATATTGAGATCCACTCTCATTAAGGAGCTTTGCCATGCGACTCGACAGTACAACGTTCCCTGTGGTGAAAATCGTCTTCGATGCACCCAGCGAGGGTGGGCCGGAGGATGCTTTCCTGGCCTTTGAAGGGCTATTGGCGAGGGAGCAGGCCTTTATGTTGCTGCACGAAAAATCCGTGGATGAAAACAACCATGAGCACTCCCACGAAGAGCGTAAGCAGGCGTCGATCTGGATGAAGAAAAACAAACAGGCACTGCGCATGTTCGTCAAAGGCATGATCCAAGTTGAGCCCAGCGCCGCTAAACGCCTGGCACTCAAGCCGTTCGCGGTGATGTTCAGCAAGGCCTGGGGCTACCCGTTGCTGGTGGTGGAGTCCAAGGACCAGGCCTGGGCACTGGCGCGGGATGTGCTGGATGAGCGGGTGTCGGATGTGGCGCATTTCTAGCAATAGAACAATGCTCGTGGCATTGAGTTTATTCACTCTTGATATAAAAAACTGTCAGTTTCCACAGGTGCCGGTTCGTGTGGCCTGGGAAAGAATACGGCGTCGATGGAGCCGACAGTTTGTTGCCAGGGAGGAACATTAAGGAGTCCTGAAAGTGGTTACACCCACTGTCTTGAGTGCGTTTGAGCGACAGGTCGCTGCCAACCCCTCGCGGCTGGCTGTGGTGGAGGGGACTCAGTACCTCACTTATGCCCAACTCGATGAATACAGCACTCACGTGGCGGCGTACATGCAATCCGTGGGGCTGGGGCGTGGCGATCTGGTGCTGGTACAGACCGAGCGTAGCGCGCGATTGCTCATTGCCTTGCTGGCGGTGGTCAAGACGGGCGCTGCCTTCGTGCCCATGGACCGCAATCTTCCGCACAATCGCAAGGACTATATTGCCCGCCAGTGCCAGGCGCGTCTGGTGCTGTCGACCCATGATCAGGACACCGCGCCCCTATTGACGTGTGACGTGCGGACCCTCAATAGCTTGCTCGGGGCCCCTCCTGCCGCCACGTTCGAGGCCGTCGAGGTGCGGGGGGATGACGCGATGTATGTGATCTTCACCTCGGGCACCACCGGCGATCCTAAAGGGGTGATCATCGAGCATCACTCGGTCATCGAGTTGATGTTGCAGCACAATCAACACTTGCAACTGGATGCCTCCAGCCGCTCGACCTTGATGGCGGCCGTGGGCTTCGACCTGTGCCAGGCGGAGATCTGGTCCAACCTGGTGGCGGGCGCGTGCCTGTATGTGTTGGACCAGCAGGCGCTGCTCGACGGCGACGCGTTCCTGGACTTCTGTGCAACGCATGGGATTACCCATGGGTTTGTTCCCACCCTGAAAATCTATGACGTGGTCAACGCCAGGCAACCCGCTGGCCTGCAGCTCAAGTATCTCTATACCTGTGGCGAGAAACTGCATCCGGTGGCGGTGGACCATTTGTCCTACTGCTTGCTGGACTGCTATGGCCCTACCGAAACCACCATTTTTGTCACGTCCCGCGTGGTGCCTGACAAACGCTTGCGGCGACCGGCGTCCATTGGCTGGCCCATTGGCGGCTGCGCGATCTACGTCCTTAATGAGTATCTGCTTCCTGTTTCTGCGGGGGAGGTGGGGGAGTTGTGTATTGGTGGGCCGTGCCTGGCCCGGGGTTACCTGAATGCTCCCGAACTCACCGCACAGCGTTTTATCCAGTGCGAGGCCCTCGGCTGTCGGGTGTACCGCAGCGGCGATCAGGGGCGATTGTTGGACGATGGCAGTCTCGAGTTCCTCGGCCGCATGGACGGACAGGTGAAGATTCGCGGCTACCGGGTGGAGGTGGGTGAAATCGAGGCACGCCTGCTTAAGGAGCCGCAGGTCAACAACGCCGCCGTGGTGGTGGACGACTGCGGCACCCAAGCCGACAAACGGCTGGTGGCGTTTGTGGTGCGGCGCGACCCGCACACTCATCCACAACAGCTGATTGCCAGCCTGCGCCGTAGCCTGGAGGCGGATCTGCCCGAGTATATGTTGCCCGAGCACTATCAGTGTCTGGACGCGCTGCCCAGCAATGCCAACGGCAAGACCGACAAACCGGCCTTGCAGCATTTGCTGCACCACCAGCCGCCCGACACACTGGTGCTTGAGCGCTTTGCCCCAGGTGCCGAACAAGACCTGGCGCAGTCCTGGTTCGAGTTGCTGGGACACGGCAATTTCACTGCGCATGACAGCTTTATGGCGGTGGGTGGGCATTCGCTGCGCGTTGCATTGCTCGCCAAAATGCTTTCCCAGCGGGTAGGACTGAGGGTGTCGGTGCGTGACATCTATGAGCACATCCATTTCAAGGACCTGGCCGCTGAGTTGCGCCGCCGCACGGCTGAGCCCGATAGCGACACAGGTGAGACGAGCAATGCATTCGAGCGCGATGTGTTCCTTGATCCTGGCACACAGTTTCGCAGGGACTTCGACGCCGCCCAACTTACCGATCCCGCGCATATGCTGCTGACCGGCGCCACCGGGTTTGTCGGCATTCATTTGCTGGAGCGGTTGCTGGCCACCAGTACTGCTGCGATTCATTGCCCACTACGCTGTGAACAGCCTGCGGATGGGCTGGCGCGGTTGCAGCAGATCAGCGAGCGATACGAAGTGCCGATTGCCGCGCGGGACTGGGCGCGGGTTATGGTCTACCGCTGTGACTTGCCCCAGGCCAAACTGGGGCTGGACCCCACCGTTTATGAGTGGCTGTGTGCAACGGTTGACGTGGTGGTGCATTCGGCCAGCGCGGTTAACTTCATCATGCCTTACTCCTACCTGCGTACCGATAACGTCGAGGGGCTAAGGCGGGTTATCAGCTTTTGCAGTGCAGGCAAAACCAAGGCATTGATGCTGATGTCGACCATCTCCATCTACAGCTGGGGGCATCGTTTTACTCAAAAGCGCCGCGTGTATGAGGCTGATGATATCGATGAAAACTTGCCGGCGATCCGCCGTGACCTGGGTTACGTGCAAAGCAAATGGGTGATGGAAAAACTCGCTGACCTGGCCTGCGCGCAAGGCTTGCCACTGATGACCTTTCGCCTGGGCTACGCCACCTGTCACAGTCGCACCGGTCTGTGTGCTCATTACCAATGGTGGGGCCGGTTCATTCAAACCTGCCTCCAATACGGCGCTATGCCGGACCTGCGTAAAATGCGCGAAGGCTTGACCACCGTCGACTACATGGCTGGCGCTGTTGCCCACATCGCCCGTCAGCCCGACGCCTTGGGCAAAAAGTTCAACCTGTGCCAACCGTTGCATACCGACCCCGACCTGAAGCAGTTCTGTGCGCGGGTGGCGCATTTTTATGCGCGCAAGCTGGAAGTCATACCGTTCAAGCGCTGGGTGGCGCTGTGGGAAAACGATGGGGACGCGTTGCTGTATCCCTTGCTGGGAATGTTCAAGGATGACATGTGCCAAGGCGAAACCATTCTGGAACTGTATCAGCACAACTATGCCTGGGATCGCAGCAATACCCGGGCATTTCTCAGAGGCAGCAGCCTTCGTCCGGTGCCATTTACCGACGATATGCTGGGTCGTTATTTGCAGCGTTTACGGCGTTAGTCCATGTGCACTGTGCCGTCGGTTTGACCTTTTTTTGCCGTCGCCGCGCGGTGCAAGGGCCATTGAACTACTTTGATTGACAAGCGATCCCCACCCGGTAATGACTCATGCGCACGTTATGGAAGCGGTATGTGGCCCTGCTGGAAAACGACCTGAGCACGCAAATTTTCGACAACGTCAAAAACCTGCTGGTATGCGCGCTGTTGTTTGCGGCGGGCACCAATACCCTCGTGGGGCAGCAGGACCTGTTTATCGGGGTGTTTGCCTCCAGCGTGGCAGGGTGGGGGCTGATCCTTCTGTCGACAGTGCTGATGCTGTTGAACGTCAGCGATGGCATTCGTCGGCTGGCCAAGCTGCGTTATCACCTGGCATTGCAGCTGTTGCTGATCCTGGTTTATCTGGTGGTGGCCGAGCGGGTGGTAGAGATTGTGTGGGGCTTCCGCGCCCATTGAAGTATCCTCCGCACCCCGCTTTCCACTGATTCAAAGACAGATGACAGGACAAGACATGCAGGCGCTGCTGGAGTCGATCCTCGACGAAGTGCGCCCCCTGATCGGCCTCGGCAAAGTCGCCGACTACATTCCCGCGCTGGCCGATGTACCGGCCAACCAACTGGGCATCGCGGTGTACGGCAATGACGGCTCGGCCTACCGCGCCGGTGACGCCGATACGCTGTTCTCGGTGCAAAGCATTTCCAAGGTGTTCAGCCTGGTGCAGGCCATCGACCACGGCGGTGAAACCATCTGGGAACGCCTGGGGCACGAGCCTTCGGGGCAACCGTTCAACTCGTTGGTGCAACTGGAGTTCGAACGCGGCCGCCCGCGTAACCCCTTCATCAATGCCGGCGCGCTGGTGATCTGCGACATCAACCAATCACGCTTTGCCGTGCCGATCCTGTCGATGCGCGACTTCGTGCGGCGCCTGTCGGGCAACCCGCAGATTCTGGTCAACAGCGTCGTCGCCGACTCCGAAGCCCAGCACGGCGCACGCAATGCGGCCATGGCCTACCTGATGAAATCCTTCGGCAACTTCCACAACGATGTGGACGCGGTGTTGCACAGCTACTTCAATTACTGCGCCCTGCAGATGAGCTGCCTGGACCTGGCCAAGGCGTTCAGCTTCCTCGCCAACGAGGGCACGAGTGCCCACAGCGGCGAACAGATCCTGAGCGCGCGGCAGACCAAGCAAGTCAACTCGATCATGGCCACCAGCGGGCTGTATGACGAGGCGGGCAACTTTGCCTACCGCGTGGGCTTGCCGGGCAAGAGCGGTGTGGGCGGCGGGATCGTCGCGGTGGTGCCGGGGCAATTTACCGTGTGCGTGTGGTCGCCGGAGTTGAACGCGGCGGGCAACTCGCTGGCGGGGATCAAGGCGTTGGAGTTGTTGAGTGAGCGGATTGGGTGGTCGGTGTTTTGAGTATTTGATCGTAGATCGCTCCCATGTACGGGGCGAACTACGGTCAAGTATATTTCACATTTGTGTGTGGAAACTTTCAGGACCTAACCACCATCAGCCAAGGTGCTTGCAAACTTCCATATTTCATCAGTGGAACGGTCAAGCTCTACTAATATTTTCTCCACCCGTCCTTGGAATTTTCTCACGGAATTATATATGATTTCCCCTCGGTCTTTACTGGTTTCTAAATAACCTTTACCTAAAAGGTAACGAATGACTTGGCCAAGACTTTTCTTGTCGACGTGAGTTAACCCTTTGGTTAATGTATGCTCTAGTCGCCCATTTCCAGATTGGCGATAAACTTTTATTAGGATTGATACGAGAATTGTTTGGGCTTTTGTCAGGCCTGAATTTTTTATTGCCGTTAATGTGTCAACTGATTCAAAGTTTTTTATTGAGCACTCTTTAATCCAAGATGGAAGCCCTGTGCTTGAAGATACGCCCGTCAAGCTTTCAATGTGACAATTTTTAATGAGGACGCCTGATGGATCTATTTTACCTAAAGTTATAGATTCAAAGATTCCATCAGAAAATTCAATGTTGCTAATGTTTCCTTCTTCAAAGCTAAGGTCGCCGAAATGAGGCTCGTTAAATTTTATGCCGTTGAAGTCTAGCTCGTCGAGCTTCGCTTTGCTCAAAGCTGAAATACTATCCGATATGGATATTTTATTGGTTTTTTCTCTGTGTAGAGAGTTTTTTGCATAGTTTATGAATGCACTTGCAGACTGGGTTTTATTTATGTTGTAACCTAAAACTGAGCTTCCAAGGCTTTGAAGGGGGTTTAGCCATTTAAGGTCACCAATTTTCTGATCTCCAGATTGAACTTTTTCTGAAAGGTCTAAAGCTCTTAAGCCGTCGAGTATGAACGTATCAACGAAGTTTCGGTCGCTGGTTTCTGAACTAACCCTCCCTAGGCCTGGTAGCCTCTGTAACATTACAGTGGATTGTTCGTTGGGGTAGGTGCCAGTTACTTCGTGGAAAACATTGACTACTTCTGCCTCAGTTAATGGTCCGAAATTTTGCGATTTTTCTCTCGTAATACTTGAAAGTCGTATAAGCACGCTTTTGACAGTTTCCGGGTCAAGGATTGCGTGTATCGTTGAGTCTCGCTGGCACATAGCGTCTATAAACTTGAACCAAAATCCTATTTCATCTCCGCTTGATGACTCGAAAAGAGCCTTTACCTGCTCTGCAGTTAACGACGCAATAGTTTTTAAAACTAACGGCTTTTTAGGCAGCCAGTCCGGTAAAGAGACGCTTATCTTGTTTATATCTAAGTAGTGTGAAAACTCTTCGATATTAAATTCGTCTTTGCATCTGGCTACTGTAGTGCCGTCTTTATTTAATCCTAGGGCTGAATACATTTCTTGGTCACTGTTGAAGTAGTGATCTCTACCAGAAATTAAGCATCCTGCACCCGTTTTTGATAGAAGATCCTTTACGCCTTGCAGTGCGTGCTTGCGAAGCATTTCAAGTGTTTTCTTATTTTCGCTCCAAGGTCTAGAACCAATCTCGTCGAAACCGTCGAGCAAAAAGCACAGGCGTTTACCGTTATATGCTTTGATCACGCTGTTGGTGTCATTCTCATTAATTCCAAGGTGTATAAAGTGTCGGCGTATTATTTCGACGGCACTTTCTAATCCCCATGTTTCTTTTAAGTCAATTGCAATTGGGTATAAAAGGGTTTCGGCGGATTTTTTTGCTAGTATATGAAATACTTCTCTAAAGCATCTGCTTTTTCCCGCTCCATAATCTCCCAGTAGAACCAGTTTTTCATTATTTATTATTTTTTGTGCTATTTCTTGGGCGTCAATTTCACTCCCGTTTTGTAGTTTGTATCCTACCGGAGTATATGCAGTGCTGTCGTTTTCTCCTGTTACAGGATCTACTGCGCTACCAAATTGTTTATTAGATCTAAGTGAGCGGTATGTGGGGAAGTCAAAAAACATTCTTCTGAAATCTTCAAAAGAAACTACTTCTATATAGTTTTCTTTTCCTGCGTCTTTCATTCCTTGGGTAGGTAAAAAGTCGCAAATTATATGGTCTAATCATGATGTTTTTCATCATCATTGCCATGCGAATAGTTTGTATTTTTCCTATGTCTTCTCTGATTTTTTCTAGAGTTCTATTTTTTGTTATTTCTATAGCGATAATTTCAATTTCAGATATTTTTACGACGCAATCGAAATTAACGCCGCCAATCCGGTCTGCGTTAGCAGGTCTGTTCCAGATGTAGCTGGCATATTGCCTGACACTTTTTTCTACTTCTTCCCAGTTGCTCATTTCGGTCCTTGAGTTGTACGTAAGTAGTTTAAATTTTTTTTCGTTGCTGTGCTTTATTTGTCTTTAAAGATTTTCTTGAATTTTATATGTGTGAGCTTGATTTGCTATTGCTTTATATTTAGTTCTCATTAGTCTGTATTGGAGGATTTTGGAGTGGATATTCAGTAATGGCGCAAAGCTATCAGTTTTTTTTGCTTTATGTCCACAGAGTTTTTTCAATCAGAGACCTGTATCTGTGGCTCGAGTAAAGCTTCGGTAAAAACACATACAAAAATATGCAAATGTTGCTCTATTATTTTCGACGAAGCTCGTCCGCTGGTTGGCCCTACAACGACGATTTGGCCTACCGCGCTGGTGATCTGCGACATCAACCAATCACGCTTTGCCGTGCCGATCCTGTCGATGCGCGACTTCGTGCGGCGCCTGTCGGGCAACCCGCAGATCCTGGTCAACAGCGTCGTCGCCGACTCCGAAGCCCAACACGGCGCGCGCAATGCCGCCATGGCCTACCTGATGAAATCCTTCGGCAACTTCCACAACGATGTGGACGCGGTGTTGCACAGCTACTTCAACTACTGCGCCCTGCAGATGAGCTGCCTGGACCTGGCCAAGGCGTTCAGCTTCCTCGCCAACGAGGGCACCAGCGCCCACAGCGGCGAACAGATCCTGAGCGCGCGGCAGACCAAGCAAGTCAACTCGATCATGGCCACCAGCGGGCTGTATGACGAGGCGGGCAACTTTGCCTATCGCGTGGGGTTACCGGGCAAGAGCGGCGTGGGCGGCGGGATAGTCGCGGTGGTGCCGGGGCAGTTCACAGTATGCGTGTGGTCGCCGGAGTTGAACGCGGCGGGGAACTCGCTGGCGGGGATCAAGGCGTTGGAGTTGTTGAGTGAGCGGATTGGGTGGTCGGTGTTTTGAGATCGTTCCCACGCGCGTGGGAACGATCATCTGAGTCTCATGCTGCTGGATGGGCGTCATCCAATGCTTTGTCTACCAACAGTTGTACGCCTTCGAGCATGCGGCAGATGCCCAGCGCCACATTGCGTTGCGCGCCGTCGATTTCAAAGGCCAGGTGAGTAGCGATGTCGGTGATGGAGGATAGATCCTGGGACGCGTTGACCAGCAGGGTTTCCGTGCCCAGGTCGGGGCGCACGGTGAAGAGTTTTTCTGGGGGATTTGGGCTGTCTTTAATCATGGTGAAACTCCGTCGACAAGTGGAGCCGCCAGCGTTCGCGGTCAAACGAAGAGGGTGGCAGCTGTACGCGGGTTGACCGACCGGTTGTCAACGAACCCGGCATACCCGAAGGTATCCCGCGCACAACTGCCGCGACACGATACCTCAGGCACAAAAAAAACGCCTGGGATAGGTGCAGGGCGTAGCAGTTCGTTAACAAGGCCGGACGGTCAAATCCGGTCGCTGAATTGGCAGCGACGGCGGAGAGGTTAATCAGCGACGTTCCGAGCGACAACCTGAAACAGTCGTGGGATAAGTCCTAGGGACCTCATGGGCAGACGCTACATCCTGTGGCGAGCGGGCTTGTCCCGCGTTGGGCTGCGCAGCACCCCCAAAACCAGGCGCAGAGGAGTGCCTGATACACCGCATTCGTCTTCATCAGGGGCGCTTCGCACCCCAACGCGGGACAAGCCCGCTCGCCACAG
>NZ_JAFLXD010000049.1:0-48154 GCF_019891415.1 Pseudomonas sp. SH10-3B
CTCGAATAAGATTTACGCATAACCAAACACCTCAGATTTGGGCGCTATCATAGCGCCCGATTGAAGTGTCCAAAATCATTAGGCCAGTTCACTTTTGCTCGTTATCTCAGCTGCCTATCTTATAAGGGGGTCTTCGGTTTTGTGGTAAACCCATTCACCCAGTCGCTATTCATCGGACTTATAGGACTAGCCCCCATCATTATTTGCATATTGTCGAGTTCCCATTGGCGCATGACTTCTACGAATTTCTGCGTGTACTCGCGAGCAGGGCAAGCGATGTTTGCCCACGGGTCGACAATCCATGCATCGGCCCACTCAGCGCCCGAGAAGTTGATAGTTCCTAGCGGCCTTACAGTAGGGCCGCCGACTACTGTAAATGCGTGATCCACTGACGCCCTCCATTGGTAAGCTCGGCCACCGCTTTTTTTAATGATGTCCTTCGACAGCAGGGCCATTTCTGAACAATTGCCAGCTCCGCTCTTCAAAATCAGGTTCGCGTGATTCAGGGCGCTCGTTGGGACGGTTTCACGTAACCATGCGATGGTTGTATACGCAGCGTCTGATCGTGCAATGTCTCCTGCTGAGCGAATCTGGTTAGATGGCCCAAGTCCGGTGGCCGTCATGGCATGGTTCACGCTGTCTTTTGCTCGGCGTGCGTAGAATTCGTTTTGCTGCCCTTGCGTCCAAGTGGCGAACCCGTCGGGTAGGGCCAACTGGGAAACTCGATTCGGCCGCAAAGCAATATTCGCTTCTCCGATCGCGTTGCTTCGTTGCAACTGATAGACAACCTCGCGCTGTTGTTCCTCGGTAAATGCTTTGCACGTTGCTTCTAGTGCATCGACATCCTCTTTCAGGTAGCCAGCGCGCTCCAGCTCTTTAAAAGCGGTGTTGAGCTTGGGCAAGGAAATGAGGTTGGCGTCAAGCGGCATTTTGGAGGCGCCCTGGCGAATGCTGAGTTTGCTCCGGTACTTCTGGACCAGTGGCAGCTCGTTAAGCGTACATTTATTGAAGGTCAGTGCGGTGGTGGGGGGGGGTACTCAGTTTGGCGTAGTAAAACTCGGCGGTATCAGCCTCTATTACCAAGACATTGTCGGCGCCGTCTTTGGCGATTACCCCTCGAAGTTCCCGTTTGTCATTGCAGGCATCGCTGATTGCGTCGAGCTTGACCACATGGGTTTCTTGCGCCAGCGATTCACCGCCTTCCGCGTGGAAAAAACCGAAGTTTGGATCATCTTTGAGGGTAGCGCTGATCTGCGATTTGTAGACGATGGGCTTGCCCTGAGGCTCCGGGATAAGTTCTTCGCCCATTTCGCCGTCAACTATTTTGTACCGACGACGCTCGAAGATGACAAATTGATCCCTGCTCAGAAGGTTCGGTTCCGAGGGAAACAGGCGCTGGTGTTCAAGTGCCTGGAGTTCCTGCCTCAACTCTCCGGGAACTTGCTCGATTATTCTGGAAAAGCACGTGTCGTTAGCCCCGCGCTTGACCCGTGTCGCCCCAATAGGCGGCGCATGGCAAATCGCCTCGAACCCCTCCAGGGGCTTGTAGTGGTCGGCGGACTCCAGGTCAGTCAGCACGCCCGGGTTGCGCGCGTCATAACGATACACCTTGCCCTCATTGACCAGATCAAAGCCATGGGTGCGAGGCAGGGTGTAGGCGTCGGCGGCCAAGGGTCGTGGTGTTACCAGCGCTTGAGTGCCGTCCGAAAACGTTTCTTGCCTCACTGCACATGAGGTGTCAGAGATGAAACCCTCCAGTGCCGGGCCATAAGCCGCTCCTGTCTTAGTGTCGTAGGCGTACCAATTACCGTCCTGATGCACCGCGGTGAGTTTGACCTGTGGCGTGCTGCCGGAGTGAATGATCGCACCATCGGCCCTGTCGGCTGCCGTGACAAGTTCTCCACTCGCCTTTTCTCCAACAGGACTGCCCTGCATGCGACTGACCGCACTGAGCGATTTCGAGCTGCTGGCGGCGGTGATGTCCTTGAGTTCAATGTCCGTGCCTTCTTCAGCCCCCACCTTCTCGATAAACTTTTCCGAGAGTTTAGCGGCCGCCCACTTCGCACCGGACTTAGCCACGGTAAAGAGTTTGCCGGCACCCTCCGTGGTAACGTAAATCGCAATATCAATGGCCAGATCCCTAGCGGCCTCCACGTATTTGCCTTCGGTAATATCTACAACGCTGTCGACTCCCGGCAGTGCGCCTAGAACGTTCAGGAGGAAGTTATCCGATTTCGAGCCATCCTCCAGGTTGTTCTCTCCGCGATGGATAGCATCAAGGTCGGGTTTGCGCAGGTATACCGAGTCAACCAGTATCTGCGACAGCGTGTCGAATCTAGCGCTGTCGTAGGGGGGGCGGAGGTCTGCGCTGCGCTCAGGAAGATCGACCCTTTCCCACATGGCTTTTTCAGGGGGATCGGAGGGAACCATGAGCAGATATTGGCTGCCTTCCTTCAAGACAACATCGGATTTGACGCCCGGTTTCGGTTCTGCACCCGTTTTGAAGGCTTCAGCATCGATGGCCAGGTTGACCTTCTGACCGAGCTCGATCGATGGGGCAATATCAGGAATACGGACGATATGCCCTGAGGCCGGGTAAACCGCGAAATTTCGGCTTACCCCTTGGTATAACGAATTCAACACGACGCCATTACCGGCGCCTTCCACTTTCAGGTACTCCACCGTGCCGAAGTTGAGGCTATTGCGTTCTTCCAACGGCAGCTTGCTGAACATGTCCTTGAGCTGGGTGATGGTGTGGCGCCGACGCAGGAGGAAGTCTTCTTCGAATTGCTTGTCGAATTCCGCAGTGATGTCAGGCAGATTGTGAGCTTGCGCAGACACCGCGTTGATGTCCAGCCCCCGCCGCCTCAGATCAAAATGTTCGGACAGGCGCCCCGCCTCATAGGCTTCTACGATGCTTGTCTGGATGTCGGAAAATATCCCCGCGCGAGTTGTCATGATGTCCCGGCTCTCGAAGTCGATGGCCGAACCATATTGTTTTCTCAGCGCGTCAAGGGCCATTGGCCTTCTGTTTGGCGGCTCAAAGGTACGCAGGTAGCGTTTGGCTTCAGAAACTTCGCCAAGTTGTTTGTCCAGCTTCTGCTGGCTGCTGAGGAGCTGTTCGAGGGTGTATGGGGCCTCTTCATTTCTGACGATGTGGTTGTTCATGACAGCCCAATCCAACACCGGGTTCATCTGGGCGACAGACTGCAGTTGGGCTTCACGGTCGTTGATGGGGCCGATGCGATGAAGATCCATGACCTGCTGGAAGGTCATGTCCGCAGCCGCCCCGGGAGCGTTCAGTTCGATTCGATTGACGGCGGTGGTAAAGCTCACCCATTCGGTCGAGCCCATGGTTATGGTCGATGGCACATCGTTAACCAGCAGATGGGGCGCAGCGCCCGTCATCAACAGGCGCGCGGCCACTGGCGCAAGGTTTGCCTGGATTTTTCGATTATCGATCAAGTGTTTATTGAGTCGCTCACGAATCTTGTCCGTGCCCAATCCCCAGTTATCCGACTGCATCAAGTCAAAGCCCGCCAGGCTAGTTCGGGAGGTCCCGGCTGCTGGGTCAAGCTCCAGCACCATGGCGGACAATAGCCATTGTTTAAGGCTGGTGACGGTTGCGGCGCCTTTCATCTCGGTTTGCAGGTGGGTGGCGAGTTCAAGGGCGCCATCGCTGGAGAGCAACTGGTCCACCGCTTGGAACGGGCTGCTGGTGTTGAGGTTGGGGACTTGAGCGCTCAGGTAGCTGAGGAGATCGGTGTGGGAACCAATGGCGTTTTTAACGAACGCGCTCATTTTGTCGCGTTGGGCGGGGCTCAGGGGCAGGTCGGTGGAGAGAAACCCCCAGTTGTTCCCCAGGGCCGGCGCCTGCGGTATCGGTGTTTGCAAGGCGCGTAACAGGTTATCGACCTGCGCTGCCGACTTCGCCTCGTACCAACCCTGATCCGCGAGGAATTTCTGCACGGTCGTCACGCCTTTAGGGCGGTGTGAGGAGCCCTGATCGACAATGAAGCGGGTGGTGTCGTCGTTGTCGATATTGCCGTGTTTGAGCTGACTGATCAGTGCATAGCGATCATTGCTATCCGCCAATGCGATTTTTTGCTGATTCAGCCAATTCACCATTCGTTGCGGGTCGTCGGGGCTCGCTGGGAACTTCTTCAGGCTGTCCAGCAACGTCATGCTACGTTCGAATACGCGGCTGCGCGGGTCTGTAGGGAGGCTATAAAAACGGCCCACCCATTCCAACGGCGCGTTGCTGCTGCTGGCGTGAGACAGCGTGATCGGCTTTCCAGGTGTCGCGAATACCGAGGCGGCGGTCAGTACCGGCGCCAGCACGTCGAAATGCTCGGGGTACTTTTTCGCAAAGTCAGCGGCAGTAAAACGCTGGTCAACACCGTTGACTTTGCCGATCAAGGCCTCGTCCCTGGAGTCAAAGCGCAGGGAAGTCAGATCAACGTTGTTTTTCTCGGCCCACTCGGTGAAGCCACGGGCCTTGATGGCTTTGTCCAGGTAACTGCGCCGTTGGCCGAACAGGCTGTTAGCCGGAATCGGCCCGACCATCTTTGTCGAGGCTTGGGTGGGGTTGTTTTCCAGCTCGCGCATTGCGTTGAGCGTAGTGGCGGCCAGTGCGCTTTCGGCGCTTGCCAAGGCGTCTTGCGGGGATATTGCACTGCCCGCTGTTGCGCTGGAGCGGGGCTCGACAGCCGCGGCCAGGGTTTCAAGTTTAGAGAGGGGCGCGGGCGCGTCGGCACGCTGTTGCCTGATGGCGTATTGGCGCTCACGTACACCTTTAGAGAGGTTGTCGCCCGTGCTGGGGTCAATGAGTGCCTTGAAACCATTGTTACGGGTCATCTCGGTACTTCGATCAAGCAGCAATACCAGCTCGCGTTGACGCCAGTCGCCTTGTTGACCGTTTTGCTGGGGAGGGATCTCTTCGTTGTAAAACCTCATGACCTCAGACAGCGATGCAGAGGGTGGGGAGGGGTATCGAACAGCGAGATCCGATCCAGCGGCCATCTGCTGGACGGCATCTTTTATCGCTACCCAGGCATCACTCCATCCCGAAAGATCGTTCACGCTAAAGCGCGCGTCGTTGCCGTTCGCCTTAGCCGTCAGCTCACCGGTGACGGGGTGGATAGCGATGCTGCCGGGCTCAACGGTGTTCTCTTGTACAAAGGTTGTAAAGGCACTGCCGGCCAGCGCATCCAGGAGGTTTTTGCGTACCTGGTTGAAGGTCGAATACTCCGGAATCTCTTTGAGCATTGGCGGGAATTCTTCGCCTTCGACTCGGGCTTGAGGGGCGAGTCTCATCACGGCCTGGCTGCATTGTTGCGCCAGGGTTCGATCGGCGTCCTGGACCTTTCGTGCCGCAGTTGAAGAGGTGAACCTATCAAGGCGTTGCGTCAACTGATCCGGCGGTAAACTCATAAGCCGCTGACTGGCTTCGCTTTGTCGCTGTTTGACCGGGGCGTAAACGTTCGCGTAGTGCGGGTCGGTGCTGCTGAGGGCGTGGAAGGTACCCTCGCGCAGCAGTTGTCCGATGCTGAACAGCGTGTCGTCGCTTCGTATACCGCCCAGTTGCAGGCCGTAGAACGAGGCGATGTTGTCAGCCGATGCGTGTTCGCGGTCGTGGAAAGTAATAACACCTTGCTTACCGTCGAGGACTTTTCTGGCGGCGCTGATGACCCCGGCCGATGCGGCTGCCCAGTCTGTGTCCCGATGCAGCGAGAGGTCGACCGGCACGTTGTTGCGCATTTCGGTCAGTTGTCCCCTGGAGTCGATCATCAATCCGCGAACATCGATCTTCCTGGCCTCGGCAAACGATTTAAAGGGTTCCGAGTGCAGCGCGTCGGCAAGTTCGGTCCAGGCCTGGCCGAAGGTTGAGTCCGCCGGCACAGCAACCTGGTCTTGCACAGCAATGGGCCGATTGGTTTCGGCTGCGAGCCGCTGTCGCATCAAACTATTGGCCACACCTATGGCCAACTGCCGGTCACCACTGTCGATCAAGGCATCGGTGAATTGGCGAACCGCCGCATTGCGCGTAGCGGAGGCCGGTTCAGAGGCTTGCAGATCTCGGCGTAAGCGCAACGGGGCAGGACGAGTGTTCGGAGTGTGGGATGCCGAACTGTCGAGTATTTCCTGAATAAATTGAGCGTAGGTTTTTTGCGAGTCAATGGCGCTTGGCTGGTTCAGGAGTTGTTCCACCTGATTGCGCAGCGCGGTGTCCGTCAGCGGCTCATGGCTGCTTTCAATCAACTGGCCGGTGCGCTCGGCTACGCTGGGTTGCTCCTTTGTCACGGCGAACCTGAGCAATTGCTCGATACGTTTGCCGGCTGGCGCCGGTTCATCACTCGATTGCGCGGACGCGGGGAACGTTTGAATATCCTTGAGGCGTTTATGAAAAAACTCGATGACTTGAGAGGTTACTGAACCTATGGGGGGCGTGGACCGATTCAGCGCGCTTGGAGTAGTGGTGCTGACAGTGTGTGACGGAGTAAAGCTGATCATGGGACTGCCCTTTTACCTACGTATTTATAAGTACGGCCTCTCAACTGATACAGAGAGGTACTTCAATACGTGGCCAAGGGGCTGATGGGCGTTCCTACGCCGAGGGGTGAGTAGGTTGCAGGATTTGTAAGCCGGTGTGCAGATTGGTCAGGGCAGGTTTTTTTCGGTGGACTGATGCTTTTTCACGGATAAGAAAGTGCTTAGAAGCGTTCGCGTGAAGCCTGGGGGATAGCGCCGTGATTCAGCCACAGCGCTTTCCCTGGCCTTGCGGTCTATCCGCCCGTATACCCATGGGAATAGGGGACCTTCGGTTTCTTGATAAGTTGTTCCATCCATTTTGCGTCCAGCGGGTTAATAGGATTGCCCCCATACACAATCTTCAGATTTTCGCGGCTCCATAGGGACATGACTTCGCTCAATTTCTGTGTGTACAGGTGGGCTGGGCAGGCGATATCTGCCCACGGATCGACAATCCAGGCGTCCCTCCAAGCGGCTTCGGAAAAGTCTGGCGTGCCTAGGGGAAGTGTGGAAGGACCTCCGACGACGGTGAACGAATGGGCGGACGAAGCCCCCCATTCGTAAGCCCTGCCGCCGCTTTTTTTAATTATGTCCTTGGACAGCAAGGCCATTTCTCCACAGTTGCCAGCGCCGGCTTTCAAGATCAGGTTCGGGCGGTTCACGGCATGTTCCGGCACGGTTTTGCGTAACCATTCATTGGTCATGTTTGCGGCATCTGCGCGTGCCTTGTCCGCTGTTGAACGGATGATATTGGCGGGTCCCAGCCCGGTTGCCTTCATGGCCCGATTCACGCTGTTTTTCGCTTGGACGGCATAGAACTCGTTTTTCCGTTCTGGCGTCCAACTGTTGAAGCCGTCGGGTTCGGTCAACTTGGACACTTGGTTCGGCCGCAACGCGATATTCGGTTTGCTTATCGCCTTGGTCTGCTGCAGCTGATAGATCACTTCGCGCTGTTGTTCGTGAGTAAAGTCTTTGCACGACGCTTTTAATGTATCGATGTCCTCTTTCAGGAAACCGGACCGCGCCAGCTCTTTGAAGGCTGAATCCAATTTGGGCAAGGCAATGAAGTTGGCATCAAACGGCATCTCAGTGACACCTTGCCGTGTACTGAATGCGTTGCGGTAACCCTCGACCAGAGAAAAGTCGCGGGGTGTGCATTTGTTGAAAGTCAGTTCGCCGGTGGGGGTGCCACTCAGTTTGGTGTAGTAGAACTCTGCGGTATCAGCCTCTACCACCAGGTAGTTGGTTTTACCGTCGGCTGCCTTCACCACCACCCCTCGAAGTTCACGTTTGTCATTACAGCCATCGCTGATTTTGTTGAGCTTGACCACACGGGTTTCGCTGGCCAGGGAACCACTCGCTTGTGCGCCGGAAAAGCCAAAATTGGGATCGTGTTTCAGGCTGCCAGTGATCTGCGATTTGTAGGCGATGGGCGTGTTCTGAGGCATCGGGACCAGTTGGGGACCCATGTCGCCATCGACCATTTTGTATCGACGGCGCTCGAAAATGACAAATTGATCCCGCCTCAACAGACCTGGCGCCGAGGGGAACAGCCGCTGGTGCTCAAGCGCCTGAAGTTCCTGGCGCGACGTGTCGGTAACGACCTCTATTTCTTTGGAAAAACATGTGTTACTGACTCCGCGCCTGACCCTGTCCTGTGCAACGGTAGGGGCTGGACAGGTCGCTTCAAAACCCTCCAGCGGCTTGTAGTGATCGGCTGATTCCAGATCACTCAGCACGCCAGGGTTGCGGGTGTCGTAACGGTAAACCTTGCCCTCATTGACCACATCAAAGCCATGGCGACGTGGCAGGGTGTAGGCGTCGGCGGCCAGTGGCTTTTCCGTGACCAGCGCTTGAGTGCCGTCTGAAAAGGTTTCTCGCCTTACAGCTGACGACGTATCAGAGATGAAGCCATCCAGGGCCGGCCCGTAAGCGGTCATTGTCTTGGCGTCGTAGGCGTACCATTCCCCCGCTTGACGCACCGCAGTGAGCCTGATCTGTTGCGCGCTGCCGGGTTGAATAAGCGCGCCATCGGCCCTGTCGGCCGCCATGTTCCATTCACCGTCCGCCTGTTCCACCAGAGTGCTGCCCTGCAGACGGCTGACTGCGTCGGACGACTTCGCAGTACTGGCGGCAGTCACGTCTGTAACCGCCATTGAGGCGACGGCTGCTTCGGCCGCGGATTGAACGATATTTTCTCCAAGCCTGACGGCTGCACGTTCGAAGGCACCCACCGCGACTGACCACACCTTTCCTAATGCACCGGGAAAGACAATGCTCAGCGCATCAAATAAGAGGTCCCGGCCCGCCTCGGCGTAGTTGCCTTCGTAAAGGTCTTCGACGCTGCTGACAACGGGGACCATGCGCGCCAGGACGTTGAGCCGTTCAAGAAAGGTGGGGCCTTTTGTTTCCAAGGGGTTGTAGCCATGGTTGATCGCCTTGTACTCGTCTTTGCGCAGGAAGTGCGAGTCGACGCTGGTTGTGGCAATTTTCTCCAGTTGCTCATTAAAGAACGCGGGCGCCGAGTTTGAGCGGGTGTCGCCGAATGTGGCCAGACCATCATTTATGAGCTTCCCATTTACCAGCGTGACCGGTGTGATGCGGTCGACGATCACGTTTGAGGTGATTGCGTCTCGTGGCGCCGCCGCTGAACTGAAGGCGGTGAAGTCCAACGGCAATGCATGGGGGCCTTCATCGGCGCCGTCATAAATCTTGCCGAAAGCCTTGTTTGTGCCGCCCAGGGGCATGGGGTTGGGTAAGTTCGAGAGTATTTTTACAGTGCCGGCATCGGGAAAGAGGGCGACATCGGTGATGCTTGCGTCTTGCCCGGTCGCACGAATCAGCAGGCCGTGGCTGCCTTTTTTACCGGTTTTGGCGCTGAGGTTTTGCCATGTGCTGGTGTCTGACTCCCGAACGCTGTAGTACTCAATCTTGCCGTTGGCCAGATGGTTGCGGACCTCTGCCGGGAGTCTGCACAGCAAGTCTTTGATGATCACAATCGAGTGAGCGCGACGAGGGACGAAGTCGCTTTCGATCGCCGCGTCGTACTGCGCATTGACGTCGGGCAATTGGCTCGCCTGATCATGCAGTTGCTGGATAGGGATACGCGTATCCCTGGCTTCCCAGGCAGGAGTATCCGCGCCACTTGTCAAACGATCGATCAGGTTTGTTGGCCTGTACGTATCCCCCAATTGTCCGGCTTCATAGGCTTCGACCACGCTCGCCATGGTGCCGTACAACTGATCGCTTTCTCTCCATAGACTTTGTTGTTCATAGGGCACCCCCTCACCAAATTTCTGTTTGAGGTTCTCAAGTGCCAGGGCGCGTCGGGTGGGTACAGGAAATTCGTTGATGTAGCGTTTGGCATCTGCCACGGCAGCGGTTTGCTCACCCAATGCCTTGACACACGCTTGCAGCAGCTCCGGCGTGTATTGGTCATTGGCAGTCCTGCTGATGACGCCATTGATGATCCCCCAATCAATCAGAGGGTTCATTTGCGCCCTGAGCAATTGCAGCTGTTCTTGGGGGGAGAGAGGCTTGATCTTGTGGAAGTCCATCACCTGCTTGAAGTTCATGTACCGCGTGGCCCCGGGCGCTGTTTGTTCGATCCGGTCTACGGCGGTATGAAACATTGCCCACTGGGGTGTGCCCTGAATAATGGACGGTGGCAGATCTTTGACCAGAAACTGCGGCGCAGCACCTGACATCAGCAAATGGGCCGCAATCATTGCCTGTTGAGACGGCACGTCGCTGGCGTTGGGCTGATCAAAGTGGCGTGCAAACTGTTGGCGTATTTCATGTGCCGGTCGCCCCCAGTTTTGCACCTGCATGAAGTCATAACCCGCGACACGATTGCGTTGCGTGCCGGCTGAGGGATCAAGTTCCAGTACCAGAGCGGTCAACAGCCACTGTTTGAGGCTGGTCGTAGTGAATGCACCCTTCATCTCGACTTGCAGATTCGTGGCCAGTTCCAGCGCGCCGTCACTGGAGAGCAGTTGGTCCAGCGCTTGTGCAGGGTCACTGCTGAGGCGGGGGACTTGGGCACTCAGGTAGTCGAAGAGGTTGGGATGGTTGCCGATGGAGCGTTTCACGAACCCACTAACGGCTTCGCGCTGGACCGTGCTCAGGGGGAGATCCGTGGCAAGAAAACCCCAATTATTGCCCAGTGCCGGCGCCTGCGGCGTAGGTGTCTGCAGAGCCTGTAACAGGTTATCGACCTGCGCCGCCGACTTCGCCTCGAACCACCCCTGATCCGCGAGGAATTTCTGTACCGTGGTCATGCCCTTAGGCTGATGGGATGAATCCTGATCGACCATGAAGCGGGTGGTGTCGTCGTTTGAGATATTGCCGTGTTTGAGCTGATCAATGAGTGCATGCCGATCATTGCTGTCGCCCACTTCACTTGTTTGCCGGTTCAGCCATCTGACGATTTGTTCTGGATGCCTGGGGCTGTTCAGAAAGCTCTTCGTACGACCCAGTTGCACCGAGCTGGCGTCGAATGAGGCGGTACTTGGGTTCGAGTTGATGCCATAAAAATTGCACACCCATTCCAATGGCGCGCTGTTATTGGCGTGAGCCAGCAGTATCGGGGTGTCCCGTGCGAATGTCTGGGCGGCGGTCACCACCGGCGTGAAGACATCCAAATAGTCGGGGTATGTTTTCGCAAAGTGGTCGACTGTAAAACGTTGGTCAACGCCGTTGACCTTGCCTATCAGCGCGCTGTCTTTAGGGTCGAATCGCAGAGAGGTCAGTTCAACGTTATGGGCTCCAGCCCATTGCGTAAAACCTCGTCCGTTGATGGCTTTGTTCAGGTAACTGTGCCATCGACCGAACAGGCTTTCAGTTGGAATCGATTCGATCATTTTCGACGAGGCTTGACCCATGCTCGTTTTCAAATCATGCATTGCCCGGTGCGTGGCGACAGCCAGCGCGCTGTCGGCAGTTGCCAGCGCTTCTTCCGCTGATATTACGCTGGCCGCTGTCGCGCTCGGATCGGCTTCTACCGCTGCCGCGAGCGTTTCAAGGTTTGAAAGAGGGGCGGGCATTTCGGCAAGCTGTCGCGTGACGGCGTACTGTCGTTCCCTTACAGCAATGGATTGGGCGTCGCGCGTGCGGGTGTCAGTGAGCGCTTGGAAACCGTTGTTATGGGTCATCGCGATGCTTCGATCCAGAAGCGAGATCAGCCCGGGTTGTTGGCCGTTGGGTTGGCGAGGAATCTCTTCGTTGTAAAAGCTCATGACCTCGTGCAGCGATGCAGAGGGTGACGACGGGTATCGAACAGCGAGATCTGCCCCAGCGGCCATCTGCTGGATGGCCTCTTTTATCTCTGTCCAGACATCACCCCATCCCGAAACATCGTTCACGCTAAAAGAGCGGTTGTTGCCATTCACCTTGCCCGTGAGCTCACCGGTGCCGGGGTGGATACGAACGCTGCCGGGCTCAAGGTTGTTCTCTTGTGCAAAGGCGTTAAAGGCGCTGCCGGCCAGCGCAGCCAGAAGGTTTTTGCGCACCTGGTAGAAGGTCGAATACTCAGGAATCGCGTTGAGCACCAGCGGGGGCTCGTCGCTTTGGGCTCGGGCTTGAGGTGCGAGTCGCATCAGGGCCTGGCTGCACTGCTGCGCCAGGGCTCGATCGGCTTCCTGGACCTTTTGCTCCACGGTTGACGGTGTGAACTGCTCAAGACGCTGCTTCAACTGATCAGGCGGCAAATCCATGATCCGTTGGCGGGCTTCTCCTTGTCGCTGTTTGACTGGAGCGTAAACGGTGGTGTAGTTCGGATCGGGCGTGCTGAAAGCGTGGAAGTTGCCTTCGCTTAGCAGTTGTCCGACGGCAAGCAGTGTGTGGTCGCTTTCGATTTGACCCAGTTGCAAACCGTAGAAAGCCGCGATGTTGTAGGCCGACGCCAGATGGCGTCCGTGGACATCAACGGCCAGCGAGGTGTTCCCGGCGACTTTTTTGACCGCGGCCAACACCGCCCCTGACGCGGCTGCCCAGTCCGCGTCGTTACCCAGGATGAAGTCGGCAGGAGGCTCCTTGCTTGTCTCGATCAGGCGGCCCTCGGGGGTAATTGTCAGTTGGGAGATATCGAGCTTCCGGGCCTCGGCAAACGATTTGAACGGTTCCGAGTGCAGGGCGTCAGCCAGTTCCGTCCAGGCCAGGCCGAAGGTTGAGTCGGCCGGGACGGTAACCCTGTCCTCGGCATCGCTGGGGTGATCTTTCTCGACGGCAAGCCGTTGGCGCATCAAGCTATTGGCGACACCTAACGCCAATTGCCGGTCCCCCCTGTCAACCAAGGCTTCGGCGAACTGGCGAATGGTTGCAGCGCGTGGGGTGGATGTCGATGAAATATCACGCAGCTTTCGGCTCAGGCGCGTCGGGGCAAGGTGAGTGTTTGGGGCGCTGGGCGATGCGCCATCCTGTATTTCCTGAGTAAGCTGGGCAATGCCTTGAGGTGTCGCTGAGTTTGCAGGTTTTGTGGGCGGATTCAGTTCGTTTTGAGTGAAGGCGTTTGGCGTGTGCGAGGGTCGAACATTGATCATGGAGCTACCTTATGCCGGCGTATAAATGAGTACCTCCTGTTGCTCACAGAGAGAGGCACTTCGCTAAGTGGCCTAGGGCTTGTTCTACGTTCCTGTTGGCGTGCGGGGGGGGCGACACACTTTGTAAGCACCTGTTTGAATGCCGTGTCAGGCCAGGTTCTGTTCGGTCAGCCGCTGCACCGCCAGGCGCCGGTAGTGGGAAGGCGTCATGCCCTTGAGCTGCTGAAAGCGTCGATTGAAGTTGGAAATGTTATTGAAGCCTGACTCGAAGCACACATCCGTCACGGCCTTATCGCCATCGGCCAGCAGCTCGCATGACTTGCTGATGCGCAGGCGATTGACGAATTCGATAAATGTGCGGCCGGTGGCCTGCTTGAACACCCGGGAAAAATACGTCGGCTTCATCCCCAGGTATTCGGCCACTTCTTCCAGGGGCAACTCCCGCGCGTAGTGGGCGAAGATGTAATCCACCGCGCGGTTGGTGCGATCGATGCTGTGTTCATCGGCCAGTTGCGGCGTGGTCACGCCGGAGAGCAGTTGGTAGTCCTCACACGCGCTCAATACTTCCAGCAGGATGAAAAAGTGCCCCAGGCGCGCAATGCCCCGGGCGTCCTCGATGCGTTGCATCAGGGTCATCGCCTGGGCGATGGTTTTCTTGCAGCGAAACTCGATGCCGTACTGCGCGCGCTCCAGTAACGGTGCAAGCATCTTCAGTTCGGTGAAAATGTGGCTGCCCTGCTCGAACAGCTCATCGGTAAAGTTCACCAGCATGTCGCGCTTGGGCACCACCTCGTCTTCCTCGACCTGGCTGATCCAGTTGTGGGGCAGGTTGGGGCCGGTGAGGAACAGGCTTTCCGGGTAGAAATTGCCGATGTAATCGCCAATGAACACCTTGCCGGAACTGGCGACGATAAGGTGCAGCTCGTATTCCTTGTGGAAATGCCAGCGCACCAGCGGGCAGGGGAAACCATGCTGGCGATAGATGATGGACAGACCGTTGTGATCGTCCATCAGCTCGTAGGAAGGGTCGGTGATACGCGTTGCTCGGGTCATGCTGCCGTCGCTTTATTGTGGGTGCTGCTGGGGATAATGCCCCCTCGCGCACGACCTCGCCAGCACCACGGTTTACACAGTACGGTTTTTTGCCTCGATCCATTGGGACATGTATTGCGTACTTTTATGCGCATGGTGGCGCAGCATGCTGCCGGTGAAGTTGTCACGGCGGTGGGCGGCGAGCTGGCTGCGACAGCGTTCCAGGCACGCTACCAGCGCAGGCCCATGGATGCCTTGGTCATAACGGCGCGCCAGGAGCTGGCGGCCGTGCTTCTGGGCTTGGGTCCAACGCTCGCGGTCCTGGTACAAGCTCACGGCGGCGGCGGCCAGGGCGGCGGCGCTCTGTGCGATCACGCCGGGCCATGGCTGTTCATCGCCCATGGCCTCGGCGCCCACCGGCGTGGTGATATTAGGAGTGCCGCAGAGCATCGCATCGGCCAGCTTGCCCTTGATGCCGGCGCCAAAGCGCAAGGGCGCCAGGCAGATACGCGCAGCGCTCATCACTTGCAGGGCATCCTCAGCCCAGTTCATCACATGAAAACCCTGCGCCGGGTTGTGCAGGGCGGTGGCCTTGGGTGGGGTGTAGGCGCCATAGATATGCAGTTGGGCGCCCGGCAATTGCTGGCGAATCAACGGCCAGAGGCTGTTCTTCATCCACAGCACGGCGTCCCAGTTCGGCGCATGGCGGAAGTTGCCGATGCTGAGGAAGTGCGCACGCTCTTCAAACGGGGCAAAGGCCTCGGTTGGCGGCGTCATCATCAACGGGCACCCGTGGAGCAGGGCGGCAGGCACCTTGAACTGTTCGGTGAGCAGGCGGATTTCCACCTCGGAGATCATCAAACTGATGTCGCAGCGGTAAATCGCGGCGATTTCGCGCTTGGCCAAGTCAGTGTCGGCCATCAGTTGGAATTCTTCCTCCAGGGCCGGGGCGAACAGTGCGGTGAAGTCATCGCTGTCCGGATGGGCCTTGAGATGCTCCTTGAGGCGCTGGTGACGGGCGTCGCGCAGGCTCTGCAGGTCGGAGGTTTCCAGCACGCGCAGGGCGTCGGGGCAGCATTTCTCCACGCGCCAGCCAAACTGTTCTTCCATCATGAAACGGTCGAACAACACGATATCGGGGGCCAATTCGCGGATAAAATCGTCAAAGCTGCTGTTATTGAGCTCAATCGCACATTCGGCGATGCCCAGTGCAAGCAAGTCGGCTTTGTGCTCGCCGAGGGTTGCGGGGCTGCTGAAGGTTATTTCCCAACCTTGTGTAAGGAATGCTTCCAAAATCTGCATCATGTGCCCGCCCGCGGCCGAGGAACGGGGCTCCGGCCAGACGTAACCAATGACCAGGACTTTGGTGGCGGGCTGATTCATCGGCAACGGTTTCCTTGAGGGGCAGGCGCAAAGCGCGCAATTAAACCACAACCGGGTGGCATGACAATTTGTGTCTGGCGGTAGGTAGCCACGGTACTTTGTGGTTAACTTCGGCCTCTCGAATTCGTTTAACCAAAACCCAGCATAAGGATTCTATTCATGGCTCAAGTCACCCTTCGTGGTAACCCTGTCCAGGTTGAAGGCGAATTGCCGCAAGTCGGCTCCAAAGCTGCAGACTTCACCCTGACCGCCGGCGATCTGTCGGACGCGACCCTGGCCACCTTCGCCGGCAAGCGCAAAGTACTGAACATCTTCCCAAGCGTTGACACCCCGACCTGCGCGACTTCGGTACGCAAGTTCAACGCCCAGGCCAACGAGCTGAACAACACTGTGGTGCTGTGCATTTCTTCGGACCTGCCGTTTGCCCAGGCGCGTTTCTGCGGTTCTGAAGGCCTGGAAAACGTGAAGAGCCTGTCGGACTTCCGCAGCGCCGCGTTCTCTCAGGACTACGGCGTGGACATCGTTGACGGCCCGCTGCGCAGCCTGACCGCACGCGCTGTCGTGGTACTGGACGAAAACGACACTGTGTTGCACAGCGAACTGGTTTCGGAAATCGGCCAAGAGCCGAACTACGAAGCCGCACTGGCTGTTTTGAAGTAACTGTTTAGGCGCATTACTGTCGTTTTGCAGTAACGCGTTTGCTACATGATTGCGGCCTGGCCTAGTCCAGGCCGTTTTCTTTTTCGGCTCAGACGTTTAGCGAAATAGCCAACGGACTAGGCCGCAGAAGTTAAAAGTTGTAAGCCCAAGGTAAATAGCCGGTAAAGGCGCTTTTCTTAACGCGCTCCAGTGCTTATCTTTCAGCCTCCCGAAGAAGAAGCTCTCGCGCCCAATGGTTGATCACTCCATGCAATCCTCCCCCCGCAACTCCCGCCGCTGGCTGTTCGGCCTGCTCGTGCTGCTGGTTATCGCCGGTCTGTGCTGGAAATTCTGGCCAAGCGGCGCCGCCCACAAAGACGCACCGGCCGGGCACACCGGTAAAACCGGCATGGCGCGCCCGGGCTTCGGCGGTTCCACCGGCCCGGTGCCGGTACGTGTGGCGCCGGCGGTGCTGGGGGAGTTCCCGGTGTACTACAAAGCCTTGGGCACGGTGACTGCGCTCAACACCATCAATGTGCGCAGCCGGGTGGGCGGCGAGCTGGTGAAGATCGCCTTTGAAGAGGGGCAGATGGTCAAGGCCGGCGACCTGCTGGCCGAGATCGACCCGCGCAGCTACCAGAACGCCTTGCTCCAGGCCCAGGGTACGCTGATGCAGAACCAGGCCCAGTTGAAAAACGCCCAGGTCGACGTGCAGCGTTATCGCGACCTGTACGCCCAGGACAGTATCGCCAAGCAGACCCTGGACACGGCCGAAGCGCTGGTCCTGCAATACCAGGGCACGGTCAAGACCAACCAGGGCGCGGTGGACGACGCCAAGCTCAATCTCGAATTCACCAAGATCCGCGCACCGATCAGTGGCCGTGTAGGCCTGCGCCAGGTCGACGTGGGCAACCTGGTGGCCGCCAACGACACCACCTTCCTCGCGGTGATCACCCAGACCCAACCGATCAGCGTGGCCTTCACCCTGCCGGAAAACACCCTCGAAACCGTACTCGCCCGTTATCACGCCGGTAACAAGCTGCCCGTGGAAGCCTGGGACCGTGGCGACGTGAAGCGCCAGGCCACCGGTGTGCTGCAAAGCCTGGACAACCAGATCGACGTCACCACCGGCACCCTGAAATTCAAGGCACGTTTCGATAACAAGGACCAGGCCCTGTTCCCCAACCAATTCGTCAACGTGCATTTACTCGCCGATACCCTGCACAACGTGGTGCTGGCGCCATCTGCGGCGATTCAGTTCGGCAATACCGGCACCTTTGTCTACAAGCTCGATGGCGACAAGAAGGTCAAGGTCCAGCCGCTGGTGGTGGGTGACACCGATGGCGAGAACACCGTGATCAAGGAAGGCCTGGTGGCCGGCGACCGCGTAGTGCTTGAAGGCACCGACCGCCTGAAGGAAGGCAGCGAGATCGAAGTGGTCAACGACAGCAGCGAAGTGCCGACCACCCCCACCGAACACCTGCAAGGCAAGCCTGCGGCTAAAGGGGAGACCGGCGCCAACGCCGGCAAGGCGCAAAAGGTCGGTTCATGAACCTGTCGCGGCTGTTTATCCTTCGCCCGGTCGCCACCACGCTGAGCATGCTGGCCATTGTCCTGGCCGGCATCATCGCGTATCGCTTGCTGCCGGTATCGGCCTTGCCCCAGGTGGACTACCCGACGATCCGGGTGATGACCCTGTACCCAGGCGCCAGCCCCGATGTGATGACCAGCGCGGTCACCGCGCCGCTTGAACGCCAGTTCGGGCAGATGCCCGGCCTGACCCAGATGGCGTCCACCAGTTCCGGCGGTGCTTCGGTACTGACCCTGCGTTTCAACCTCGACATCAATATGGATGTCGCCGAGCAACAGGTGCAGGCCGCGATCAACGCCGCCACCAACCTGCTGCCCAAGGATTTGCCGGCGCCGCCGGTGTACAACAAGGTCAACCCGGCGGATACCCCGGTGCTGACCCTGGCCATCACCTCCAAGACCATGCTGCTGCCCAAGCTTAATGACCTGGTCGACACGCGCATGGCGCAGAAAATCGCCCAGATCAGCGGCGTCGGCATGGTCAGCATCGCCGGTGGCCAGCGTCAGGCCGTGCGCATCAAGGTCAACCCCGAAGCCCTGGCGGCCAACGGCTTGAACCTGTCCGACGTGCGCACCCTGATCGCCGCGTCCAACGTCAACCAGCCCAAGGGCAACTTCGATGGCCCCACGCGGGTGTCGATGCTCGATGCCAACGACCAGTTGGTGTCGCCCCAGCAATACGCCGAGCTGATCCTGGCCTACAACAATGGCGCGCCTTTGCGTCTTAAAGACGTGGCACAGATCGTCGACGGCGCGGAAAACGAACGCCTTGCCGCCTGGGCCAACGAAAACCAGGCCGTGCTGTTGAATATCCAGCGCCAACCGGGCGCCAACGTGATCGAGGTGGTCGACCGCATCAAGGCGCTGCTGCCGAGCATCACCGACAACCTGCCGGCCGGCCTCGATGTCACGGTGCTGACCGACCGCACCCAGACCATCCGCGCCTCGGTCACCGACGTGCAGCACGAATTGCTGATCGCCATCGCCCTGGTGGTGATGGTGACGTTCCTGTTCCTGCGGCGCGTCAGCGCCACGATCATTCCGTCGATTGCCGTGCCGCTGTCGTTGGTGGGCACCTTTGGCGTCATGTACCTGGCCGGGTTCTCCATCAACAACCTGACGCTGATGGCCCTGACCATCGCCACCGGGTTTGTGGTGGACGATGCCATCGTGATGCTGGAGAACATCTCCCGCTATATCGAGGAAGGGGAGACGCCGCTGGCCGCCGCGCTCAAGGGCGCCAAGCAGATCGGCTTTACCCTGATTTCCCTGACCCTGTCGCTGATTGCCGTCTTGATCCCGCTGCTGTTCATGGCTGACGTGGTGGGGCGGCTGTTCCGCGAATTCGCCATCACCCTGGCGGTGGCGATCCTGATTTCCCTGGTGGTGTCCCTGACGCTCACGCCGATGATGTGCGCGCGTTTGCTCAAGCGCGAACCCAAGGAAGAAGAACAGAGCCGTTTCTACAAGGCCAGCGGCGCCTGGATCGACTGGCTGATCGAAGCCTACGGGCGTAAGTTGCAATGGGTGCTCAGGCATCAGCCACTGACCCTGCTGGTGGCCATCGCGACCCTGGGCCTGACCGTGGTGCTGTACCTGGTGGTGCCCAAGGGCTTCTTCCCGGTGCAGGACACCGGGGTGATCCAGGGGATCTCCGAGGCGCCGCAGTCGATTTCCTTTGCCGCCATGAGCCAGCGCCAGCAGGAATTGGCGAAGATCATCCTCACCGACCCGGCGGTGCAAAGCCTGTCGTCCTATATCGGTGTGGATGGCGATAACGCCACCCTCAACAGCGGCCGTTTGCTGATCAACCTCAAGCCCCACGGTCAGCGCGACTTGAGCGCGGCCCAGGTGATCACCCGCCTGCAACCGCAAATCGACAAGCTGGTGGGCATCCGCCTGTTCATGCAGCCGGTGCAGGACCTGACCATCGAAGACCGTGTCAGCCGCACCCAGTATCAATTCAGTATGTCCTCGCCGGACGCCGACCTGTTGGCCCTGTGGAGCGGCAAGCTGGTGCACACACTGAGCCAGATGCCGGAGCTCACAGACGTCGCCAGCGACCTGCAGGACAAAGGCCTGCAGGTGTACCTGGTGATCGACCGCGACGCGGCCTCGCGCCTGGGCGTCAGTGTGTCAACCATCACCGATGCCCTGTATGACGCGTTCGGCCAGCGGCAGATTTCCACCATCTATACCCAGGCCAGCCAGTACCGCGTGGTCTTGCAGGCCCAATCGGGAGAAACTCTGGGCCCGGCGGCGCTGAACCAGATCCATGTGAAAACCACGGACGGCGGGCAGGTGCGCTTGTCCAGCCTGGCCCATGTGGAGCAGCGCCAGGCGCAGTTGGCGATTGCGCATATCGGCCAGTTCCCGGCGGTGATGATGTCGTTCAACCTGGCCCCTGGCGTTGCGCTGGGCAAAGGCGTGGAACTGATCAACCAGGCGCAGAAGGACATCGGCATGCCGGTGGGCGTGCAGACCCAGTTCCAGGGCGCGGCCCAGGCGTTCGAAGCGTCGCTGTCGAGCACCTTGCTGCTGATCCTGGCGGCAGTGGTCACCATGTACATCGTGCTGGGTGTGCTCTATGAGAGCTATATCCACCCGATCACCATTCTCTCGACCTTGCCGTCGGCAGCGGTAGGGGCCTTGCTGGCCTTGCTGCTCAGTGGCAATGACCTGGGCATGATCGCGATCATCGGCATCATCCTGCTGATCGGCATCGTGAAAAAGAACGCGATCATGATGATCGACTTCGCCCTCGACGCCGAACGCAATCAGGGCCTGGACCCGCAGACCGCGATCTACCAGGCGGCGCTGCTGCGCTTCCGGCCGATCCTGATGACCACCCTGGCCGCGCTGTTCGGTGCGGTGCCGTTGATGCTCGCCACCGGCTCCGGCGCGGAATTGCGCCAGCCCCTGGGCCTGGTGATGGTCGGCGGCTTGCTGGTGAGCCAGGTGTTGACCTTGTTCACCACGCCGGTGATCTACCTGTACTTCGATCGCCTCGGCCGCCGCTGGCGCAAAGAGCCGCAAAGCCTGGAGCCGGTTGAGTCATGAACCTGTCCGGACCTTTCATCCGTCGGCCGGTCGCCACCCTGCTGCTGAGCCTGGCGATCATGTTGCTGGGCGGTGTCAGCTTCAACCTGCTGCCGGTGTCGCCGCTGCCACAGATCGATTTCCCGGTGATCGTGGTCTCGGCCAGCCTGCCGGGCGCCAGTCCCGAGGTGATGGCATCCACAGTGGCCACGCCGCTGGAGCGTTCCTTCGGCACGATTGCCGGCATCACCACCATGAGCAGCAATTCAAGCCAGGGCTCCACCCGGGTGATCCTGGCGTTCGACTCCGACCGGGACATCAACGGCGCCGCGCGGGAAGTGCAGGCCGCGATCAATGCTTCGCGCAACCTGCTGCCCAGCGGCATGCGCAGCATGCCCACCTACAAGAAGATCAACCCGTCCCAGGCACCGATCATGGTGCTGTCGCTGACCTCGGACGTGTTGCAGAAGGGCCAGTTGTACGACCTGGCCTCGACCATCCTCTCGCAAAGCCTGTCCCAGGTGCCGGGGGTGGGCGAGGTGCAGATCGGCGGCAGCTCCCTGCCTGCGGTGCGTATCGAACTCGAGCCCAAGGCCCTCGACCAGTACGGCGTGGCCCTGGACGACGTGCGCAACACCATCGCCAATGCCAACCAGCGCCGGCCTAAAGGCTCCCTGGAAGACAGCGAGCGCAACTGGCAGATCCAGGCCAACGACCAGCTGGAAAAGGCCAAGGACTACGAGCCGCTGCTGATCCGCTACCAGGACGGCGCCGCCCTGCGCCTGAAAGACGTGGCAAAGATCAGCGACGGCGTCGAAGACCGCTACAACAGTGGCTTCTTCAACAACGATTCGGCGGTGCTGCTGGTGATCAACCGCCAGTCTGGCGCCAACATCATCGAGACCGTCAGGCAGATCAAGGCACAGCTGCCGGCCTTGCAGGCGGTGCTGCCGTCCAGCGTCAAGCTCAGCCTGGCGATGGACCGTTCGCCGGTGATCACCGCCACCTTGCATGAAGCCGAGATGACCTTGCTGATTGCCGTGGGGCTGGTGATCCTGGTGGTGTACCTGTTCCTCGGCAACTTCCGCGCTTCGCTGATTCCAACCCTGGCGGTGCCGGTGTCGTTGGTGGGCACGTTCGCGATCATGTACCTGTACGGTTTCTCGCTGAACAACTTCTCGCTGATGGCGTTGATCCTGGCCACCGGCCTGGTGGTGGACGATGCCATTGTGGTGCTGGAGAACATTTCCCGGCATATCGACGCCGGCGTGCCGCCGATGAAAGCGGCGTACCTGGGGGCCGAGGAAGTCGGCTTTACCTTGCTGTCGATGAACGTGTCGTTGGTGGCGGTATTCCTTTCGATCCTGTTCATGGGCGGGATCGTCACCAACCTGTTCCGCGAGTTTTCCATCACCTTGTCGGCGGCCATCATCGTGTCGCTGATCGTGTCGCTGACGTTGACGCCGATGCTCTGCGCCCGTTGGCTCAAGCCCCATGTGAAAGGGCAGATGACCGGCCTGCAGCGCTGGAGCCAGAAGATCAACGACCGCATGGTCGCCGGCTATGCCACCAGCCTGGACTGGGTGCTGCGCCACCGCCGCCTGACCTTGCTCAGCCTGTTGCTGACCATTGGCGTGAACGTGGCGCTGTACGTGGTAGTCCCCAAAACCTTTATGCCGCAACAGGACACCGGCCAATTGATCGGTTTTGTGCGCGGCGATGACGGCCTGTCGTTCAGCGTGATGCAGCCGAAGATGGAAACCTTCCGCAAGGCGGTGCTCAACGACCCGGCGGTGCTCAGCGTGGCCGGCTTTATCGGCGGCAACAACGGCACCAACAACGCCGTGATGCTGGTCCGCCTCAAGCCCATCAGCGAACGCAAGGTGTCCGCCCAGGCGGTGATCGAGCGCCTGCGCAAGGATGTACCGCTGGTGCCGGGCGGGCGCCTGTTCCTGATGGCCGACCAGGACCTGCAATTTGGCGGCAGCCGTGACCAGACCAGCGCGCAGTATTCCTACATCCTGCAAAGTGGCGACCTCGCCGCGCTGCGCCTGTGGTACCCGAAAGTCGTGGCTGCGCTGCGCGAGCTGCCGGAACTGACCGCCATCGACGCCCGTGAAGGGCGCGGCGCGGCCCAGGTCACGCTGATTGTCGACCGCGACCAGGCCAAGCGCCTGGGCATCGATATGGACATGGTCACCGCCGTACTCAATAACGCCTACAGCCAGCGGCAGATCTCCACCATCTACGACAGCCTCAACCAGTACCAGGTGGTGATGGAGGTCAACCCCAAATACGCCCAGGACCCGATCACCCTCAACCAGATGCAGGTGATCACCTCTACCGGCGCACGGGTGCCGTTGTCGACCATTGCCCATTACGAAAACAGCCTGGCGGATGATCGCGTCAGCCATGAAGGCCAGTTCGCCTCGGAAAACATCGCCTTCGACATGGCCCCCGGGGTTACGGTGGAGCAGGGCACGGCCGCTATCGAGCGGGCGATTGCCAAGGTCGGCCTGCCGGAAGATGTGATCGCGAAGATGGCCGGCACCGCCGATGCCTTTGCCGCAACCCAGAAGGGCCAGCCGTTCATGATCCTCGGCGCGCTGGTGGCGGTGTACCTGGTGCTGGGCATTCTGTATGAGAGCTATATTCATCCGTTGACGATCCTCTCGACCCTGCCGTCGGCCGGCGTCGGCGCCATGCTCGCCATCTACCTGACGGGGGGCGAATTCAGCCTGATTTCCTTGCTGGGCTTGTTCCTGCTGATCGGCGTGGTGAAGAAGAACGCGATCCTGATGATCGACCTGGCCCTGCAGCTGGAACGTAACGACGGCATGGGGCCGCTGGAATCGATTCGCAGCGCCTGCCTGTTGCGTCTGCGGCCGATCCTGATGACCACCCTGGCGGCCATCCTCGGCGCCTTGCCCTTGCTGCTGGGTACCGGCGATGGCGCGGAAATGCGCCATCCCCTGGGCCTGACCATCATTGGCGGGCTGATCTTCAGCCAGGTCCTGACCCTCTACACCACCCCGGTGGTTTACCTCTATCTCGACCGCGCGCGCCACCGCTTCAACGCCTGGCGCGGCGTGCGTACCGATGCTGCCCTGGACACTGCGCTATGACCGATTCAACTAACGCCAATGCACTGCGGTCTTCCGACACGGCACCCATCCCTGTAGGAGCGAGCTTGCTCGCGAAAAAACGGCAGGCCCCGCGTTCATTCAGGCTCGGCGCGTTATCGTTAGCGACCTTCGCGAGCAAGCTCGCTCCTACCGTGGGGTTGGCGTTATTGCTCAGCGCCTGCGCCGTCGGCCCCGACTACCATCGCCCGGAAGTCACCGAGCCTGCGCAATTCAAGGAAGCCCAGGGCTGGCGCCAGGCCACACCTAGCGATTCCCTGGCCCGTGGCGCCTGGTGGGAGTTGTATGGCGACCGCCAACTCAATGACCTGGTACTGCGCCTGAACAATTCCAACCAGACCGTGGCCCAGGCCGAAGCGCGTTTTCGCCAGGCCCAGGCCCTGGTGCGCAGCTCACGCGGGGCGTTTTACCCCACCGTCGACCTGAGCGCCGGTAAAACCCGTGCCAGCCAGGGCACCGGCAGCAGCAGCGCCAGCCTCAGCAGTTCCAGCAGCGGCATCCGCGACACCCTCAATGCGCAGCTTGGCGTGAGCTGGGAAGCCGATATCTGGGGCAAGTTGCGCCGTGGCCTGGAGGCCAACGAGGCCAGCGCCGAAGCCAGCTCGGCAGACTTGGCGGCGATGCGCCTGAGCCAACAGTCGGAACTGGTGCAAAGCTACCTGCAACTGCGGGTGATGGATGAACAGACCCGCCTGCTGCAAGCCACGCTGGACACCTACCAGCGCTCCCTGCAAATGACTGAAAACCAGTACCGCGCCGGGGTTTCCGGCAAGGACGCGGTGGCCCAGGCGCAAACCCAGCTCAAGACCACCCAGGCCAGCCTGATCGACTTGATCTGGCAGCGCGCCCAGTTGGAAAACGCCATCGCCGTATTGATTGGCGAAGCGCCCGCCAACTTCAACCTGGCGGTGAGCAATGACATCCCGACACTGCCGCAGATTCCCGTAGGCCTGCCGTCGCAATTGCTCGAACGTCGCCCGGATATCGCCTCGGCCGAGCGCTCGGTGATAGCCGCCAACGCCAATATCGGCGTGGCCAAGGCCGCCTATTATCCGGACCTGACGCTGAGCCTGGCCGGCGGCTACTCCAGCAGCACCTATGCCGACTGGATCAGCCTGCCGAACCGCTTCTGGTCGGTAGGACCGAAACTGGCCATGACCCTGTTCGACGGCGGCCAGCGCTCGGCGGAAGTCGACCGCACCGTGGCGTCCTACGACGAAACCGTGGCCAAGTACCGCCAGACCGTGCTCGACGGCTTCCGTGAAGTGGAAAACTACATGGTCCAGCTCAAGGTGCTGGAAGACGAGGCGGTGGTCAGCAACGAAGCGCTTGAGGCCGCGCGTGAATCGCTGCGGTTGACCCAGAACCAGTACAAGGCCGGGCTGATTGCCTACCTGGATGTGGTGACAGTCCAGGCCACGGCGCTGAGTAATGAGCGCACCGTGTTGACCTTGCTGCAAACGCGGTTGGTGGCCAGCGTGCAACTGATTGCCGCACTGGGCGGTGGCTGGGATGGGCAGACGCCGATTGCCGACAAAGATTAACGGCGCAATGCCGACCGCCGGTCAATGGCGGCCCGGCGGTCTTTAGTTGGGAGTTTGACGTCAAATTGCCACTAATGGCCCTCTGATAATTAATCAACTGTCCAAGAATTATTCTCGCTACAATTGCCCGCTTTGCCACTTGGTACGGGCGTTTCAGGTCCGTTGCCCACGAGAAGTCCCATGCTCATCGGTAGCTATTCACCCTCGCTGGTCGTTATTTCCCTGTTTGTCGCGATCCTTGCTTCCTACACCGCGCTGGACCTCAGCGGCCGCATTGCAACGGCCAGGGGCCGTGCTGTCTATTTGTGGATAGCCGGCGGGGCCATGGCGATGGGTGTGGGGGTGTGGTCCATGCACTTTATCGGCATGCTGGCGTTGCGCTTGCCATTCGCGCTGGGCTTTGACGTGGGTATCACCGCTCTGTCGTTGTTGATTGCGGTGCTGTCCAGCGGCTTCGCGTTATGGCTGGTCAACCAACCCCGTCTGCCAGCCTGGCAACTGGCGTTTGGCGCGCTGGTCATGGGCAGCGGTATCGCCAGCATGCACTACACCGGCATGGCCGCGATGCGCATGACGCCGGGCATCGACTACGACCCCACGCTGTTCGGTGCTTCTTTACTGATCGCAGTGGTCGCTTCCGGCGCCGCGCTGTGGATCGCGTTCAATCTGCGCCGTAATACCCCGTTCGTGCGCCTGGCCCGAGGGGGGGCGGCGGTGGTGATGGGGTTTGCCATCGTCGGCATGCACTACACCGGTATGGCGGCGGCCCGTTTTGCCGATGAAAGCTTCTGTGGTGCGGCATTGGACGGTTTGAGCGGCAATGGCCTGGATAACCTGGTATTGGTCACCACCCTGGCGGTGCTGGCGATTGCATTGCTCACTTCGTTGCTCGATGCCCGTCTGGAAGCACGCACCGCGGTGCTCGCCGACTCGCTGACCCTGGCCAACCAGGAACTGACTCACCTGGCCCTGCACGACATGCTCACAGGCCTGCCCAACCGCACGTTGTTGGCGGATCGCATTCAACAGGCCATTGAAGCGGTAAAAGAGCAGGGTGGTTGCTTCGCCTTGATGTTTATCGACCTGGACGGCTTCAAGCCGGTCAACGATGCCTTTGGTCATCACATGGGCGACCAGTTGTTGCGCGAAGTCGGCCTGCGCCTGCGCGAAGACCTGCGCAGCCATGACACCCTGGCGCGTATCGGCGGTGACGAGTTTGTCTTGCTGGTGCAGTTGACGCAGCCCGACGATGCCCTTGGCCTCGCCGAACGCCAGGTGATGTTGATCAACCGGGCGTTTCAGGTGGCCGAGCATGAGTTGAAAATTTCCGCCAGCCTCGGCATCGCGATGTTCCCGGGCAACGGTAACAACCCCCAGGAACTGTTGATGAACGCCGACGCCGCGATGTACCACGCCAAAGGCATGGGCAAGAACGGCTACAGCTTCTTTGATGTGTCGATGAACACCAATGCGCGCAAGCAATTGCAGTTGCTGCAAGACCTGCGCAATGCCCTTGAGCAAGAGCAATTTCGTCTGTATTACCAGCCCAAGTTTGATGCAATCAGTGGCATCCCGGTAGGGGCCGAAGCGCTGGTGCGCTGGGAGCATCCGCAACAAGGCTTGTTGTTGCCGGCGACCTTTATCGAACTGGCGGAAAAAACCGGCTTGATCATCCCCATCGGCGAATGGGTGCTCAATGAAGCCTGCCGCCAAATGAGCGTGTGGTACGCCCAGGGTTATGAGCACTGGCGCATCGCGGTGAACTTGTCGGCGTTGCAGTTCTGCCACGCCGGGCTGGTCAACAGCGTGGCCGGCGCACTTGCCCGGCACCGATTACCGGCCAACAGCCTGACCCTGGAGATCACCGAGACCACCGCCATGAGCGATGCCGATGCGAGCATGACGGTGTTGCAGCAGCTGTCGGACATGGGGGTGGACCTGTCCATCGACGATTTCGGCACCGGCTATTCCAGCCTGATGTACCTCAAGCGTCTGCCGGCCAACGAGCTGAAGATCGACCGTGGTTTTGTGCGGGACCTGGAGCACGACAGCGACGACGCGGCCATCGTTTCGGCCATCGTCGCGCTCGGCCAGGCGCTGGGGCTGCGGATTGTCGCTGAAGGGGTGGAGACCGATGTGCAACAGAGCTTCCTCACACGGCTGGGCTGCAACTCCCTGCAAGGCTATCTGCTTGGCCATCCGCTGCCGGCAGACAGCTTCATGGCCGATATCCAGCGCGCCGAAGACGCAGCAATGCCTGACAAAAGCCGTGCATGACGGTTAGTATCGGATCCAACCCTTACACCGGCTTGGATCAGGAGACCGCACGCATGGACAAAGTTGTCATCATCACCGGGGGGAGTCGCGGTATTGGCGCCGAAACAGCATTGCTGGCGGCGCGCGAAGGTTATCGTATCTGCATCAACTACCACTCAGACGAAAAAGCCGCCCATAGCGTGCTGGAACAGGTGCGCGCCCTCGGTGCCCAGGCGATTGTCGTGCGGGCTGATGTCAGTATCGAAGATGAAGTGATCGCGCTGTTTCATCGTGTCGACGTCGAGTTGGGCCGCGTGACCGCGCTGGTCAACAACGCCGGCACTGTGGCGCACAAGGCGCGGGTCGATGAGATGTCTGAATTCCGCATCCTGAACATCATGAAAACCAACGTGCTCGGTCCGATCCTGTGCGCCAAGCAAGCGGTGCTGCGCATGTCGCCCAAGCACGGCGGGCAGGGCGGCAGTATCGTCAACGTGTCTTCGGTCGCCTCGCGCCTCGGCTCGCCGGGTGAATACGTCGACTATGCGGCCTCTAAGGGCGCGCTCGATACCTTCACCATCGGCCTGTCTAAAGAAGTGGCGGGCGAGGGCATTCGCGTCAACGCGGTGCGCCCTGGCTACATCTTCACCGACTTCCACGCCCTCAGCGGCGACCCGGACCGGGTCAGCAAGCTGGAGTCCGGGATTCCCATGGCGCGTGGGGGGCGGCCGGATGAAGTGGCGGAAGCGATTATCTGGTTGCTGTCAGACAAGGCTTCGTATGCCACGGGGACGTTTGTCGATTTAGGTGGCGGTCGCTAGCTTATGCAGTGCCTGCACCGGCACCATCGGGAGCAAGCCCCCTCCCACACTTAAGCGTATTCACCGCTCAACATGTGGGAGGGGGCTTGCCCCCGATGGCGTCAGAACGCTCACCACCATCACTCAGAACGACCGCACAATCCGCCCCAACGTCTCCATCGCCTTTTCCGAGGCCTCGGTCCACGGGCTGCCGTAGTTCAGGCGAATACAGTTGCGAAATCGCTGGGTCGCCGAGAAGATCGGCCCCGGCGCAATGCTGATGCCTTGCGCCAGGGCCATCTGGAACAACTTCAACGAATCGGTTTGCTCCGGCAATTCCAACCACAGGAAATACCCGCCGGCCGGCTGGCTGACGCGCGTCTGTGCCGGGAAATAGCGGGCGATGGCGGCGAGCATGGCACTTTGTTGCTCCTCCAGGGCGTAGCGCAATTTACGCAGGTGCCGGTCATAGCCGCCATGTTGCAGATAATCGGCAATTGCTGCCTGGGCCGGCATTGAGGGGCACAGTGAGGTCATCAGCTTCAAGCGTTCGACTTTCTGCGCATAGCGCCCGGCAGCCACCCAGCCGACGCGATACCCAGGCGCCAGACTCTTGGCGAAGGAGCCGCAGTGCATCACCAAGCCTTCGGTGTCGAAGGCCTTGGCCGGCTTCGGTGCCTGTTGCCCGTAATACAATTCGGCGTACACATCGTCCTCGATCAACGGCACCTGATGGCTGCGCAACAGCTCGACCAGCGCCTGCTTCTTGGCTTCCGGCAGCGTGGCGCCCATGGGGTTCTGGAAGCTGGTCATGGTCCAGCAGGCCTTGATCGGGTAGCGCTCCAGGGTTTGCCCCAGGGCGGCCAAGTCGATGCCATCGCGTGGGTGCACGGGGATTTCCACCGCCTTGAGCTTAAGGCGTTCCAGCACTTGCAGGCAGGCGTAGAACGCCGGGGCCTCGATGGCGACCAGGTCGCCCGGCTCGGTAACGGCTTGCAGGCACAGGTTCAACGCTTCCAGGGCGCCGTTGGTGATCAGCAACTCTTCCATGGGCAGCATCAGGCCGCCGACCATATAGCGCAGGGCTATTTGTCGGCGCAGTTGTGGGTTGCCCGGCGACATGTCGGTGACCACCAGGCGCGGGTCCATCTCGCGGCTGGCACTGGCCAGGGAGCGGGCCAGGCGTGGCAGCGGAAACAGCATGGGGCTGGGGAACGCCGAGCCGAAGGGCACGGTATTGGGGTCTTTGATCGAATCGAGTACCGAGAACACCAACTCGCTGACATCGACTTCGGTGGACTCATGCACCTGCTCGCTCACCACCGGCTCGGAGAACGGGCTGGGTGCATGGGTGTTGACGAAGTAGCCGGAGCGCGGCCGTGCGCGGATCAGGCCACGGCGTTCCAGCAGGTAGTAGGCCTGGAACACCGTGGACGGGCTGACGCCATACGTCTGGCTGGCGTAGCGCACCGACGGCACACGCTGGCCGGGGCCGAGTACGCCAGAGCGGATCAGTTCTGCGATGTCGTCGGCGAATTTTTCGTAGCGTTTCATTTTGGCCTTGAACAAATGTTTTATATGAGTGGAGATCCCAATGTGGGAGGGGCTGGCCCACCCCCACATTTGATCTTCATCATTTTTGATACCCCGGTATCAGCGGTTTAACGGCGCCACGAAGCGGCTGTCGGCTGCGGTAGAGATCCACGGTTGATCAACGTCCGTCACCTTGAACCGCAGGGTCTGCGAACTGCTCGCCGGGGTATCTGCCAGCAGTGCCACCGACACCGGCATATCGACGATTTCCCCCGGCGCCAGGCTGATCTCGGTCTTGCCCTGCAACTGGAAGCCTTTGGCGTCCAGCAGTTCCAGGCGGTACTCCTGGCGCTGCTGGGTCTTGTTGATGACCTTGAGACTGTAGATATTTTCGATCTGGCCCTGGGCGTTCTCGCGGAACATGCCACGGTCCTTGGTCACGTCGAGCGACACCATTGGCCGCTGCACCAGCGCCACCACCAGCGCGGCAATCATCACCAGCAGCACCGCACTGTAGCCGATCAGGCGTGGCCTGAGCAGATGGGTCTTGCCGCCTTGCAATTGATGCTCGGAGGTATAGCTCACCAGGCCCCGCGCATAGCCCATCTTGT
Organism: Pseudomonas sp. SH10-3B; assembly: GCF_019891415.1. Lineage (NCBI taxonomy): Bacteria > Pseudomonadati > Pseudomonadota > Gammaproteobacteria > Pseudomonadales > Pseudomonadaceae > Pseudomonas > Pseudomonas sp. SH10-3B. The sequence goes on from NZ_JAFLXD010000049.1 coordinate 30,641, forward strand.
CCATGATCGAATCACAGGCGTCGATGCACGCCGCACAGCCGATGCATTCCATCTGCAGGCCGTCGCGGATATCGATGCCGGTGGGGCAGACCTGCACGCACAGTTGACAGTCAATGCAGTCGCCGAGGCCGACATCCGCCGGTTTGACCTCGCGTTTACGCGGGCCGCGATGCTCGCCCCGAGCGGTATCGTAGGAGATAGTCAGCGTGTCTTTATCGAACATCACGCTCTGGAATCGCGCATACGGACACATGTGCATGCACACCGCTTCGCGCAGCCAACCGGCGTTGATGTAGGTGGCGCCGGTGAAAAACAGCACCCAGAACAGGCTCACGCCACCCATTTGCCAGGTCAGCAATTCGGCGGCCAACGGACGAATCGGCGTGAAGTAGCCAACAAACGTCAGTCCCGTCAGCACGCTGATGCCCAGCCACAAGGTGTGTTTGGCCGAGCGCCGCGCGAGTTTGTCCAGGCTCCAAGGGGCGGCGTGCAGCTTGATGCGTTGGTTGCGCTCGCCCTCGGTGATTTTTTCACACCACATGAACAGCCAGGTAAACGAGCTTTGCGGGCAGGTGTAGCCACACCACACGCGACCGGCGAACACGGTGATCGCAAACAGGCCGAAGGCGCAGATGATCAGCAGCGCCGACAACAGGATGAAATCCTGGGGCCAGAAGGTCGCGCCGAAAATATGGAATTTGCTTTCGGCCAAGTCCCACAGCACCGCTTGCCGCCCACCCCAGTTCAGCCACACCGTGCCGAAAAATGCCAGGAACAGAAAGCCAGCGCCGGCCACGCGCAAGGTGCGGAACAGGCCGGTGAAGCTACGGGTATGGATCAGGTTGTCGCTGGATTTGGCCTTCACCTTCTTTGGGTGTATGGGCTCAAAGGTTTCCACGGTTGGGATTCGTTCGCTCATGGTCGTTCGCTCATCAGCCTCCATCAGGCCAATCAACTATGAGCGCCAGTCTGTTTGCATAACAGACTCAGATGGGTCGATAAAAAGCGGATCAGATGGGTTTTCTGTGCGTCCCTGCGGCAATGTGCTGCACCCCACGGTTAAAGGGGTACAGCCTTGTCCAGCAAGAGCTGATACAGATCAATTAAATCAGCGAACCAGGTTCGTCAGCCTTTACGTGCTGTCGTCCATCGTGGGCGCCTGCCACCGTCAGGGCGTCCGCCTCGGCTTCGGTGATGTAGATCCGCTCGGCCGCCAATTCCACATACGACATGGATTTTTCGGTGTCGGTCACGATATTGACGCGGGTGGCTGGCACGCTCTGTTCCTGGCCATTGTCGTCGAGCATGAAGTAGCACAGCTGGTTTTCGATACGTAGGGTCATGCCGATCTCCTTTTTCATGGGCTATAGGGGTTAGGGCTGCGCAATCGGCGTGGGTTCAAGGCAACTGACTGGCGGTCGCCGCTGTCCATCCTTTACCAACAAAGACAACGGACGGCATCCATGAACGCCTGGTGGCACGAAGTGTGGCAAACCCTGCAAGCCGAATTCGCCGATATCGGCGATGCGAAGCAAGTGACACAAATCACCGTGCGCCTGCTGATCGCAGCGGTCCTTGGCGGCATCCTTGGCTTTGAGCGCGAGAGCAAGGGCAAGGCGGCGGGTGTGCGCACCCACATGCTGGTGGCCTTGGGCGCGGCGCTGTTTGTGCTGGTGCCGCAGATGTCCGGCAATCAGGCGGATGCCATGAGCCGCGTGGTGCAGGGCGTGATTGCCGGGATTGGGTTCCTGGGGGCCGGTACCATCATCAAAGGCAAGGATGATGAAGAAGGGCATGTGAAAGGCCTGACCACCGCGGCGGGTTTGTGGATGACCGCTGCGATTGGGGTCTCGGCCGGGTTGGGTCGGGAATCGACAGCGGTGCTGAGTACCTTGCTTGCATTGGCGGTGTTCAGTGTGATGCCAAAAATCGTCAAGCGGTTCGAGAAGGACTAACGATCACCGGCGGCATGGTCGTCGGCGGTTCTTCCACCGGTGGCGGCTCATTTTCCGGCGGTTCCTTCTCGGGAATCGGTGGCGGCTCGGTGGGCGGCAGGGTCGGGTTGTCGATATTCGGGTCCGGGGTTTCTGCAGGGATCGGGATATTCATCGGTGTGGCCTCCTTTGTGCTTTGCTCTACCGGTGGACATCCGCCGATGCGAATTGATTCCCCGCCCAATGGCGGTACATCCACCTGAACTTTTAACCTCGGCCCAAGCTCGGACCTATAGCGGCCCTGCTCAGGGAGAGCGCTGCCGTATCAGAATTCGGATCAAGCAAAGAGCGTCCACAGGGCGTAAGGGGAAGATGCTCGATGACTGCTGAAACACTGGCTCCAGAAGATTCCATATTGCCGCTGTCCCAGGCGCTGTTGTTGCCCAGGATCGCGATAGAAAGCACCTCACCCGTGATCGACGGCGGCGAATTTGCCGTCAAGGCTGTGGTTGGCCAGCGGGTCAATGTCACCAGTAAGGTATTCGCCGACGGCCACGACAAGCTCGCGGTCCTGATCCGCTGGCGTGCGCGGCATGAAGAAAGCTGGCACAGCGTGGTCATGAACGACGTGGGCAACAATGGCTGGGAAGGCGCCTTTACCGTCAGCGTCCAAGGCCCCCACGAATACTGCATCGAGGCCTGGATCGATACCTTCGCCAGCTTCTGCTACGAATTGCGCAAGAAACATGAGGCCGGTGTGCCGGTTAGCCTGGAGTTGCAGGAAGGGCGCAGCCTGGTGTTGCAGGCCGCCGAGCGCAGCGACAATGAACTGCGCGACCGCCTGATGCTGCTGCACCACGAACTCTCCGGCCTGCTGGAAACCGAGCAGGTCGCGCTGTTTTTGCACGAAGACAGTGCACACCTGATGACCCAGGCCGACCACCGCGCCTACTTGAGCATCAGCGCCGTGTACCCCATTGATGTGGAACGCGAAGCGGCGCAATTTGCCAGCTGGTACGAGCTGTTTCCCCGTTCGATCACCGACGATCCCGCACGCCACGGTACGTTTAATGACGTGCACGCGCGTTTGCCGATGATTCATGACATGGGTTTCGACGTGCTGTACTTCCCGCCGATCCATCCGATCGGGCGCAGCCACCGTAAAGGCAAGAATAATTCCCTGACCGCCGGCCCCGATGATCCGGGCAGCCCGTATGCCATCGGCAGCGAGGAGGGTGGCCACGAGGCGATCCACCCGCAATTGGGCAGCCGTGACGATTTCCGTCGCCTGGTCCAGGCCGCCGCCGAGCATGGCCTGGAAATCGCGCTGGATTTCGCCATCCAGTGTTCCCAGGACCACCCATGGCTCAAGCAGCACCCGGGCTGGTTCAACTGGCGCCCGGACGGCACGATCAAATACGCCGAGAACCCGCCGAAGAAGTACCAGGACATCGTCAACGTCGACTTCTACGCGGCGGATGCGATCCCGGGCCTGTGGACCGAACTGCGCGACGTCGTGGTGGGCTGGGTGGAAGAGGGCGTGAAGACCTTTCGGGTCGACAACCCCCACACCAAGCCGCTGCCCTTTTGGCAATGGCTGATCAGCGATGTGCGAGCCAAGTACCCCGAGGTGATCTTCCTCGCCGAAGCGTTCACCACCCCGGCGATGATGGCGCGCCTGGGCAAGGTTGGTTACTCCCAGAGCTACACCTATTTCACCTGGCGCAATACCAAGGCCGAGCTGGCCGAGTACCTGACGCAATTGAACGAGTCGCCGTGGCGCGAATGCTACCGGCCGAACTTTTTCGTCAATACGCCGGACATCAACCCAGGCTTCCTGCACCAATCAGGACGTCCGGGTTTCCTCATCCGCGCGGCGCTCGCCACCATGGGCTCAGGCCTGTGGGGCATGTATTCGGGCTTTGAGCTGTGTGAAGCGGCACCCGTGCCGGGCAAAGAGGAATACCTGGACTCGGAGAAATACGAGATCCGCCCAAGGGATTTCACCGCCCCCGGCAATATCATCGCCGAGATCGCCCAGCTCAATCGCATCCGCCGCCAAAACCCGGCATTGCAGACCCACCTGGGCCTGAAGCTCTACAACGCCTGGAACGACAACATCCTGTACTTCGGCAAGCGCAGCGAGGATGGCAGCAACTTCATCCTGGTGGCGGTCAACCTCGACCCGTTCAATGCCCAGGAAGCCCACTTTGAGCTGCCGCTATGGGAATTGGGCCTGCCGGACGATGCCCAGACCCAAGGCGAAGACCTGATGAACGGTCATCGCTGGACCTGGTACGGCAAGACCCAGTGGATGCGGCTTGAGCCGCACATGCCGTTCGGGATCTGGCGCATCACTGTTTCCTAAGTCTTGCGCAGATCAACTGTGGGAGGGGGCAAGCCCCTCCCACATTGACCCGGTTCAGTCTGCAAGATTTTTCGAGTATTTCAGGAGTTTCCAATGGCGAAGAAACCCAAGGCTGCCACCTTTATCAAAGACCCGCTCTGGTACAAGGACGCGGTGATCTACCAGGTTCACGTCAAATCCTATTTCGACTCCAACAATGACGGTATCGGTGACTTTCCCGGCCTGATCGCCAAGCTCGACTACATCGCCGACCTGGGTGTGAACACCATCTGGCTGCTGCCGTTCTACCCCTCGCCACGCCGTGATGACGGTTATGACATCGCCGAATACCGTGGCGTGCACAGCGACTACGGGACCATGGCCGATGCCAAGCGCTTTATCGCCGAGGCCCACAAGCGCGGGCTGCGGGTGATCACGGAACTGGTGATCAACCACACCTCCGACCAGCACCCCTGGTTCCAGCGCGCGCGCAAGGCCAAGCCGGGCTCGGCGGCGCGGGACTTCTACGTGTGGTCCGATGACGACCAGAAATACGACGGCACCCGCATCATTTTCCTCGACACCGAAAAGTCCAACTGGACCTGGGACCCGGTCGCCGGCCAGTACTTCTGGCACCGCTTCTATTCCCACCAGCCGGACCTCAACTTCGACAACCCTCAGGTGATGAAGGCGGTGCTGTCGGTGATGCGTTACTGGCTGGACATGGGCATCGACGGCCTGCGCCTGGACGCCATCCCCTACCTGATCGAGCGTGATGGCACCAACAACGAAAACCTGCCGGAAACCCACGACGTTCTCAAGCAGATCCGCGCCGAGATCGACGCCCACTACCCCGATCGCATGCTGCTCGCCGAAGCCAACCAGTGGCCGGAAGACACGCAGCTGTATTTCGGTGACCGCAAGGGCGATGACGGCGACGAATGCCACATGGCCTTCCACTTCCCGCTGATGCCGCGCATGTACATGGCGCTGGCCCAGGAAGATCGCTTCCCCATCACCGATATTTTGCGCCAGACCCCGGAGATTCCCGCCAATTGCCAGTGGGCGATCTTCCTGCGCAACCACGATGAACTGACCCTGGAAATGGTCACCGACAAAGAGCGTGACTACCTGTGGAACTACTACGCCGCTGATCGTCGCGCACGTATCAACCTGGGCATTCGCCGGCGCCTGGCGCCCTTGATGGAGCGCGACCGCCGCCGTGTGGAGTTGCTCAACAGCCTGCTGCTGTCGATGCCTGGCACGCCGACCCTGTATTACGGTGATGAAATCGGCATGGGCGACAACATTTACCTCGGCGACCGCGATGGGGTACGCACGCCGATGCAATGGTCCATCGACCGCAATGGCGGTTTCTCCCGCGCCGACCCGGCCAGCCTGGTGCTGCCGCCGATCATGGACCCGCAATACGGCTACCTGTCGGTCAACGTCGAAACCCAGGCCCAGGACCCGCACTCGTTGCTGAACTGGACCCGACGCATGCTCGCGGTGCGCAAGCAGTCCAAGGCGTTTGGGCGTGGCAGCCTGAAGATGCTCTCGCCGAGCAACCGTCGGATCCTGGCGTATACCCGCGAATTCACCGGCGAAGACGGGCGTACCGAAATCATCCTGTGCGTGGCCAACGTCTCGCGCAGTGCCCAGGCGGCCGAACTGGACCTGTCGGCCTTTGCCGGCATGGTTCCGGTCGAAATGCTTGGCGGCAATGCGTTCCCACCCATCGGCCAGCTGAATTTCCTGCTGACCCTGGCGCCTTACGGCTTCTATTGGTTCGTGCTGGCGGCGGAAAACCAGATGCCCAGCTGGCATGTGGAACCGGCGCAAAGCATGCCTGACTTCACCACCCTGGTTTTGAAGAAACGCATGGAAGAGCTGCTCGACGAGCCGTGCCGCACTACCCTGGAACAGACCTCGCTGCCGGCCTGGCTGCCGAAACGCCGCTGGTTCGCCGGCAAGGACACCGCGATCGACAGCGTGCGCATCGCCTATGGCGTGCGGTTCGGCGACGCCGAGCACCCTGTGCTGCTCAGTGAAATTGACGTGACCAGCGCCGGCCAGGTCAGCCGGTATCAACTGCCGTTCGGCTTCCTCGGTGAGGACCAGTTCACCAGCGCCTTGCCGCAGCAGTTAGCCCTGGCCCGCGTCCGACGCGTGCGCCAGGTGGGATTGGTGACGGATGCCTTCAGCCTGGAGCACTTTATCCGCGCGGTGATCCAGGGCCTGCAGGCCGGCACGGTATTGAATACCAGCGAAGGCGATCTGCGCTTTGAGGCCACGCCCCACCTGGCCACGCTGCAACTGACGGACGAGTCCCAGGTGCGCTACTTGTCGGCCGAGCAGTCCAACAGCTCGGTGGTGGTCGGCGAGAGCCTGGTGCTCAAGCTGATCCGCAAAGTCAGCGCCGGGGTGCACCCGGAGCTGGAGATGAGCGCCTACCTGACGGCAGCGGGTTACCCGAATATTTCGCCGCTGTTGGGCTCGATGGTTCGCCACGATGCCGCAGGCCAGGACAACCTGCTGATGATTGCCCAGGGTTACTTGAGCAATCAGGGCGACGCGTGGGCCTGGACCCAGAACAACCTGGAACGTGCCATTCGCGATGAACTGGCCGAAGCCATCTCTGAACAGGAACAGCATTACAACGCACTGGGCGAACTGGCCGACTTCGCCGGTCTGCTCGGCCAGCGCCTGGGTGAAATGCACGGGGTGCTGGGGGCCAAGACCACCAACAAAGACTTCAAGCCCGAGCTGACCACCGCCAAGGACACCCAGACCTGGGCCAAGGACGTCGGGGCACAGATCGACCGTGCGCTGCAATTGCTCAAGCTTCACAAAAGCCAATTGAACCCCGCCGATCAGACACTGGTCAGTGAATTGCTGGACCAGAAAAAAGCCATCGGCGCGCAGGTTCAGGCGCTGGCGAAGGCCACGTTGGGCGGACTGCGCATTCGGGTCCACGGTGACTTGCACCTGGGTCAGGTGCTGGTGGTGAAGGGCGATGCTTATCTGATCGACTTTGAAGGTGAACCGGCGCGGCCCCTGCATGAACGACGCGGCAAGCACAGCCCGTATAAAGATGTGAGCGGCGTATTGCGCTCCTTCGACTATGCGGCGGCGATGGCCTTGAATGTACAAGGGGTGGACCACTCGCCCGAAGCGGACCAGGCGCGCAGACGCGTGACGGATCGCTACCTGAAAGAAGCACGCCAGGCATTTATCCAGGCTTATCAGGCCGCTGCGTCTACACTGGCGCATGACTGGCAGGATGCCAAGGGCCAGGACGCCGCGCTGACGTTGTTCAGCCTGGAGAAGGCCGCGTATGAAGTGGCGTACGAAGCGGAAAACCGTCCGACCTGGTTGCCGGTGCCTCTACAGGGCTTGCACGGGTTGTTGAGCGGGATTACATCTAAATCGAACACTGCACGCGGTGGGGAGACGTCATGAGCTTTACGAATAAAGAACCGCTGCAACCGAAGTTGACAGCCATGCCGGCGTCCAAGGACGTCGAAGCGCTGGTGCGCGCCGAGCACCACGACCCGTTTTCCATTCTCGGGCCACACGATGACGAGCAGGGCGGGCAATTTATCCGCGCGTTCCTGCCGGAAGCCTTGAGTGTCCAGGTGCTGAGCCGCGATGGCGGCGAGCAGATCGGCAGCCTGGAGGCGACCCAAGTGCCGGGTTTGTTCGTCGGGCAGTTCCATACCCGCCAGGCGTACGTGCTGAAAATCCAGTGGGCCGGCGGTGAGCAGATCACCGAAGACCCCTACAGCTTCCAGCAATTGTTGCTGGGTGAGATGGACCTGTATCTGTTTGCCGAAGGCAATCACCGTGACCTCAGCAGTTGCCTGGGCGCCCAGGTGACCAGCGTCGATGGCGTAGACGGCGTGCGTTTTGCCGTGTGGGCACCGAATGCGCGGCGGGTCTCGGTGGTGGGGGACTTCAATATCTGGGACGGTCGCCGCCACCCGATGCGCCTGCGGCACCCGTCGGGCGTGTGGGAAATCTTCATTCCGCGCCTGCAACCTGGCGCCGCCTACAAGTACGAAATCCTTGGCGCCAACGGCATTCTGCCGCTCAAGGCCGACCCGATGGCGCTGGCGACCCAGTTGCCGCCCGACACCGCCTCGAAGGTCGCCGCGCCGTTGCAGGTGGACTGGCAGGACCACGAGTGGATGCAATCGCGGGTCGAGCGGCAGAAGACCACCGCACCGCTGTCGATCTACGAGCTGCACGTGGGCTCTTGGCAGTGCGAGTTGGACGAGGCCGGCGAAGTGGCGCGCCAGTACAACTGGCGCGAGCTGGCGGAGCGGTTGGTGCCGTATGTGCAGCAATTGGGCTTCACGCACGTTGAGCTGATGCCGATCATGGAACATCCGTTCGGCGGTTCGTGGGGTTACCAGGCGCTGTCACAGTTCGCCCCGACGGCGCGTTTTGGTTCGCCGGAAGATTTCGCCTATTTCATTAACGCACTGCATCGCGCCGATATCGGTGTGATCCTCGACTGGGTGCCGGCGCATTTCCCCACCGATACCCACGGCCTGGCGCAATTCGACGGCACCGCGCTGTACGAATATGCCAACCCGCTGGAAGGCTTCCATCAGGACTGGGACACGCTGATCTACAACCTGGGGCGTACTGAGGTCCACGGCTTCATGCTGGCCTCGGCGTTGCATTGGCTCAAACACTTCCATATCGATGGGCTGCGCGTGGATGCCGTGGCGTCGATGCTGTACCGCGACTATTCGCGCAAGGCCGGCGAATGGGTGCCCAACCGCCATGGCGGGCGCGAGAACCTGGAAGCCATCGACTTCCTGCGCCACTTGAACGACGTGGTGGCGCTGGAAGCCCCAGGCGCGCTGGTGATCGCCGAAGAGTCCACCGCCTGGCCCGGCGTCAGCCAGCCCACCCAACAGGGCGGCCTGGGCTTCAACTACAAATGGAACATGGGCTGGATGCACGATTCGCTGCATTACATCCAGCAGGATCCGGTGTACCGCGCCCATCACCATAACGAGCTGAGCTTCGGCCTGGTGTATGCGTGGTCCGAGCGTTTCATCCTGCCGATTTCCCACGATGAAGTGGTGCACGGCAAACACTCGCTGATCGACAAGATGCCCGGCGACCGCTGGCAGAAGTTCGCCAACCTGCGCGCCTACCTGGCGTTCATGTGGATGCATCCGGGCAAGAAACTGCTGTTCATGGGCTGCGAATTCGGCCAGTGGCGCGAGTGGAACCATGACCAGCAACTGGACTGGTACTTGCTGCAGTACGCCGAACACAAAGGCGTGCAAAAGCTGGTCGGTGACTTGAACCGCCTGTACCGCGAGGAACCGGCCCTTCACGAGCAGGATGACGCGCCCCAGGGCTTCCAATGGCTGATTGGCGATGACGCGATCAACAGCGTCTATGCCTGGCTGCGCTGGAGCAAGGACGGCAGGCCGGTGTTGGTGGTGGCCAACTTCACCCCGGTGCCGCGTGAGGCCTATAAGGTTGGCGTACCGTTCGCCGGGCGTTGGAGCGAGGTGATCAACAGTGATGCCGATACCTATGCCGGCTCCAATTTCGGTAACGGCGGTGCGGTATTTACCCAGGATGAACCGCGCCATGGACAGCCCGTATCACTGTCGCTGAATTTGCCGCCGCTGGGGGTCCTGATTTTGCGGCCCGAAACCAGTTAAAGGCTCTACCGTGCTGGATTCAGTTGTCCACGCTGCTGGCAGGGTGCCACAATGGCGCCTTTGTCATGGCAGTCGAATCGGGCGAACTTCATGAATGGCCTTGGGCGTGGGCAGGACCAGGATTGCTTTATAGAGGAGCAGGTGCGAACAGACCGCTTGCACCAGTTGTTTCGCCAGTCATTTGCGGCCATTTTCGGCAGTTATATGGCGGCAGCGATGCTTTGCTGGTTGTGCTGGGAACGCTTCGACCACACGTTCATGCTGGTATGGCTGGCGCTGCTGGGCGCCTCGTCGCTGCTGCGGATCAAGATGTTCCTGGACTGGTTCCGCTGTCCCAACAGCGAACGCACGCCAGACCGCTGGGAGCGCCGCTACTGGTTGACCCTGGCACTCTCCGCCGGCATCTGGGGGGCTGGGGCATTGGCGCTGATGCCCACCGATGATCGACTGTCCCAGGTGTTGGTGATGCTGTTTACCGTGGGCATGTCGGTCAGCGCCGTGTCGTGTTATTCGGCCTATCGCTACATGACCCTGGTGTCCATGGGCCTGGTGTTGTTGCCTTGCACCCTATGGCTGCTGTTTCAGCCGTCACCCATGCAAGTCGGCGTCGCGATTGCGGTGCTGGTGTTTTCCACGTTTGTGGTCAGCGCCACGCGCAAGTTGTCCGATGCTCTGGAAAAAGCCTTTCGCCTGACCCGGCAAATGGAACGCGCCCATAACCTTTCGACCCGTGCCGCACAGACCGATGAGCTGACCGGCCTGATGAACCGTCGGGCGTTTTTCGAACATGCTCAGGTGCTGTACGCGCAATGCCGTCACAAGCAGCAGCCGCTGTGCGTGCTGATGATGGACATGGACCACTTCAAGCAGATCAACGACACCTACGGCCACCAGGCCGGCGACCAGGTCTTGCGCCAGATTGGCGGGGTGATCAGTGCGTCGTTCCGTAAGGCCGACGTGTACGGCCGTTTGGGCGGCGAAGAGTTTGCAGTGTTGTTGCCCAATACGTCATTGGAAGCTGCACGGGACATTGCCGAGCAACTGGTCAAGTCGATATCCGGCCTGGTGGCCGAGCCGGTCAAAGGGCTTTCAGCCAGCCTTGGGGTGGCGTTCACCGATGCCGTGGATGAGGACCTGCACGGCCTTATGAATACCGCCGACAAAGCGCTGTACCGGGCCAAGGCGTTAGGACGCAACCAGGTGGCGGTGGCGGAGTAGGGCGCGGCTCAATCCTTGCGCATGGCCTTGATCAATACCCGCGAAACCTGCTCGGCCGAGTAAGGCTTGGGCAGGAACTCGAAACCGTCATAGCCGTTGTCTGCCAGCTCTTCGCTGTAGCCCGAGGTCAGTACCACCGGCAGGTCCGCCCGGCGCTGGCGCAGTTGCTTGGCCATGGCGACGCCGGTGATACCGGGCATGACCACGTCCGAGAAAATCACATCGAAGGCCCTCGCATCCGGTCCCGCCAAGGTCAAGGCTTGTTCGGCATCGGTCACCCAAGTGGCCTGGTAGCCCAGGTCTTGAAGAATCTGGCTGGCAAACCGTCCAACCTCCAGGTTGTCCTCCACAATCAGCACCCGGCACTGCGCGGTGTCGTGGGACGCGGCCAGCCTTTCCTGGGGACTGTTTGGCAGCGCCGCCTTCGCTTCGACCTGGGGCAGGTACAAGGTGAACACGCTGCCTTGGCCGGGCGTGCTGGCCACATCGATATTGCCCCCCGACTGCTTGGCGAACCCGAAGACTTGCGACAGGCCCAGGCCAGTGCCTTTACCCACTGCCTTGGTGGTGAAGAACGGTTCGAAAATCCGCTCGACGGTGTCCTCGGGAATACCGGGGCCGGTGTCGGCGAGCGCGATGGCGATGTACCCGTGACCTGACCCCGCGTCGCCGCGAATGTGTGGCAACGGTTGATCGCCGGCCACCCGCAGGGTGAGGGTGCCTTGGCCGTCCATCGCGTCCCGTGCATTGAGGGCGATGTTGATCAAGGCGGTTTCAAATTGGCTGGCATCGATACGCGCGAAACAGGGCTTCGACGGCATCTCAACGCGCACATGAATGCGCGCGCCGGTCACGCTTTCCAGCATCTCGCCAATGTTCTGTACCCGCTGACCGACGTCGAAGACTTCGGGGTTCAGCGGTTGGCGACGGGCAAAGGCGAGCAATTGGCTGGTCAGCTTGCTGGCCCGCTCTACGGTATCCGCCACCGCGCCCATGTAGCGCTGGCGGCGCTGCTCCGACAGGTCGGGCTGGCGCAAAAAGTCCACCGACGAACGAATGATCGTCAGCAGGTTGTTGAAGTCGTGGGCCACGCCGCCGGTCAATTGGCCGATGGCTTCGAGTTTCTGCGACTGGCGCAGCGCGGCTTCGGCCTGGGCCAGCGCCAGGGTGCGTTCTTCGACGCGTTGTTCCAGGGTGGTATTCAGTTCGGCGTAGGCCGCCAGGCCTTGGCGCACCTCGGCATCGGCGCGCACGCGCTCGATATGGGCCCAGGAGCGCTCGGTGACTTCGCGCAGCAAGGCCAGGTCGTAAGGGGACCAGGGGCGTGGTTTTTTGTCGTGTATGGCCATCAGCGCGGTCAGGCGCCCGTTCTTGATCAGCGGCATGCAGATCGTCGCGGTCACTCCCAGGGCCTGGAAGCTGGCGGACTCTTCGGGCGGCAACTCGCGCAGGTTGTCCTGGATCACCAGGGGCTCGCCGTTGTGCAGGCATTTGACCGCCTTCTCGCCGAACGCCGCCAGGCTGTAGCGGCCGATGATGCTGGGCGAGCCGGGCGCGGTCCAGTTGTCACGAATGGTAAAGCCGTCTTCATCGGCGTCCATGTCCGCGTAGGCGCAATTGCTCACTTGCAGGTGCTCGGCCAGCAGCCGGGTGGTGCTGGTCATGATGGCCTCGGCATCGGCGGCATTGACCACCGCGTTGGCGATGGCGTCCAGTACCGCCATGCGGCGCGCCAGGAACACCGTGGCGGTGGTCTCGGTGACGGTGTCGAGCATCCCGACCACATTGCCTTCGGGGTCGCGAATCGGGCTGTAGCAGAAGGTGAAGTAGGCCTGCTCCCGGCTCGGGCCGCGCTCGATCACCAAGGGGAAGTTTTCGATATAGGTGGCGTGGCCCTTGAAGGCGGCATCGGCGATAGGGCTGACGTCATCCCACACCTCGGCCCACACTTCGCTGAATGGGCGTCCCAGCGCATCGGGTTTGCTGCCCAGAATGGGGATAAACGCGTCGTTGTAGAGCGTGATCAACTGCGGGCCCCAGACAATCGCCTGGGGAAAGCTCGACGCAAAACACAGCGCGACCGTGGTCTTCAAAACGTCTGGCCACTGCTCCAGTGGGCCGAGCGGTGTATTGGCCCAATCATGCAGGCGCACCCGTTCAGCCATGTCGCCGCTGCTTTGCAGCCAATTCATCATTGGGGGAACACCTTGTTTTTCAGAGTCTTCGGCGCGCCGTTGAGGATGCGGCGCACAGCTACAGACCCGCTTCAACGCTGCCAGTTCAGCGCAATTATCGGTTAGATGGCAATTTGATGCTTCATTCGTTTGATCAGCTGAAGCTCGGCTGGGTTGGGCGATTGCCCAACCTTATTGCGCGCCGAATAAACCGGTCCAGTAAATGCCCGCATCGCTCTTCGGGTCCATGGCATACGCCGCGCCCAATTCGCGAAACTGCGGGTTCATCAGGTTGGCGCAATGGCCGGGGCTGGCGAGCCAGCCGTCGACCACCTTGCGCGGGGTGTCCAGGCCGGCGGCGATGTTTTCGCCGATGTTCTTCGCGATGTATCCCGCCAGTTCGGCGCGGTCGCCAGGGGTGCGGCCGTCGTGGTCCAGATGGTCGAAGAAATTGCCGTTGGCCATGTTGCGCGTGTGGCTGTTGGCGGCACCGGCCAGCTCGTCGTTCCACGACAACGGTGTGGTCGCGGTAAAGTCCTGGGTACCGCATTGGCGCGGTTGCGCGCGCGCGGTATTGATCAGGTCCAGCAGTTTGCGGCCTTCGGTTTGCCAGTCGCCCAGGCCGCTGGACAGCAACGGGCGGGCCAGCACGATGCGCCAGTCCTGGCCGCTGTTGCTCACGCCGATGTCGACGAATTGCGGGTCCAGCACCACCCGGCAGAAACTCTCGCGCACGGCTTTCATGGCGGCCTGGGCGTCCTTGGGGCCGGACAGGCTGATGGCCTGGACGTTGACCATCGGATACGCCGCCCGGGCCAGCGCCTGCTGCAGGTCGCCGACGTTATTGGCAGGCAGCACCAGCCGTGTGTCGCTGGCCAGGGGTGGCAGTTCCTGGGAGCCCTGGTCGCCGCAGCGTTGCACCTGGCTGCGGTATTGGTTGATCTGTTGCACCAGTTGACTTTCTTCATTCGCCATCGCGCTGGCGCAGAACACCGTACTGGCGGCCAGCGTCGTGAGACCCATCATCAATGACAGAACGCGCATGGACGTTACCCTTGAGCTTGAAAGTGCCCATGATGCGCGATGTAACCCCGTCTGGCGCAACGCCTTTTTTGTTTTTTTGCCTCAACGGGTATTCTGCGGGGCATTCACGGCGCGGATGCGGCCCGTTGCCATCGCGATGGCCAGCAGGATCAGACCGACGGCTACGGCGAACGTGGCATGCAGGCCGCCCGCCACGGATTGCGCGGTGGCGTGGGTGACATCCGGGGTTGCCCAGGCGAACACCGCCCCCAGGGCCGAGGTACCGAAGATCAGCCCTATATTGCGTGACAGGTTGAGCAAGCCTGCGACCGTGCCTCGGCGCGCACTGTCTACATCGCACATCACCGCCGTGTTGTTGGCGGCCTGGAACAAGCTATAGCCCGCCGTCAGAATCACCAGCCCCGCCAGGTAGGCGATCAATCCCGAGGCCAACGACAACAGCATGGCGGCGCAAAACAGCAGGCCCAGCCCGGCAAACGTCATCGGTCGCCAGCCGTGGCGGTCGGTGAGGCGACCCGCCGGTACACCGCCGAGCGCCGCGACACAGGGCCCAACGGCCATGGCCAGGCCCATCCATTGCGGGTCAAGCCCCAGTCCCTGGGACAGGTAGAACGGGCCGACCACAAAGGTCGCCATGATCACCGCCGCCACCAAGGCACTCATCGCGAGACTCGTGCGCAAGGGAGCTTCCTTCAACGGTGACCAGACACTAAAAGGTGCGCCTGCCCGGCGTTGATCAACCGGCAAGTAGCGCCACGCGAGGCAGGCCGTGAGTAACCCCAAGGGCATGCCCACCAGAAACAGCGCGCGCCAGCCCCACACACTGAGCAATAACCCGCCAGCGGCGGGGCCCATGGCGGTGCCGACGGCTGACATCGTGCCCAGCAGGCCCATCACCCGGCCGGTGCGTTCCTTGGTCACCGTGTCGCCGACCATCCCCAGCGCCATTGCCATCATGCTCGCCGCACCCAGGCCCTGCAGAAGGCGGGCAGCAATCAGCCAGCCCAGCGAGGGCGCACCCGCACACAGCCCACTGCCCAGCGCAAACAACAGCAGCCCGCCGAGCAGCAGCCGGCGACGGCCCAGGCGATCGCCTAATCGGCCTGCCATGACAATCACCGCTGTGATCGCCACCAGATAAGCGAGCACCACCCATTGCACGGCGTGGAACGACACATCGAAGCCCTGCGCCAGGTTGGGCAGGCCGACATTCGCGATGCTGGTGCCGAGGGAGGCGAGCAACATGGACAGCGACAGGCTGGCAAGGCCGCCGCGTGAAGAGGTGTGCATGGGAGATTCCTTGGGTGGACGCAACTGTCACAAATCTACGACGTCGCCTAACATGGCGGAAGACGCAGGGTTTGCAGTTAATACCTGCATCAAACGCCTGATGAGGAGCGCCGATGCCCGATCTCAATTTGCTGATCACCCTGGATGTCTTGCTGGCCGAAGGCAGTGTCGCCCGAGCGGCCAAGCGCTTGCAGTTGAGCCCTTCGGCCATGAGCCGTGCGCTGGCGCGCCTGCGCGAAACCACCGGCGACCCGCTGTTGGTGCGCGCGGGACGCGGGCTGGTGCCGACGCCCCGCGCGCTGGCGTTGCGTGAACAGGTCAGCCGCCTGGTGCAAGACGCCCACGCGGTGTTGCGCCCGGCACAATCCCTGGACCTGGCCCAGGTGGAGCGCACCTTCACCTTGCGCACCAGCGAAGAGTTCGTCGAAAACTTCGGTCCCGCGTTGCTGGCGCGCATCGCACAGGAAGCACCCGGTGTACGCCTGCGTTTCGTCAGCAAGACCGACAAGGACAGCACGCTGCTGCGCGAGGGCAGCGTCGACCTGGAAACCGGCGTGGTCGATCCCACCGCCAGCCCCGAAGTGCTGACCCAGGCGCTGTTCCGCGACCGCCTGGTGGGTGTGGTGCGCAGCGGCCATCCGCTCAGCCAGGGCGAGGTCAACGCCCAGCGTTTCGCCGAAGGTCGGCATGTCTATGTGTCCCGTCGTGGACAGGCGCGCGGCCAGGTCGACGATGCCTTGCAAGCGTTGGGCCTCACCCGGCAGATCAGCACCATCGTCGCCGGGTTCGCCACGGCCATCGCCCTGGCCCGCGACACCGACCTGATTGCCAGCGTGCCCGAACGCTACACCGCCCATCAGCGCGAAGGCCTGCACAGTTTTGCGTTGCCGCTGGCACTGGCGCCCTTCACCGTGGCGATGCTCTGGCATCCGCGGCTGGATGCCGACCTGGCCCACCGCTGGTTACGCGGGTGTGTGCGTGAGGTGTGCGGGCAATGAACGGCCTGCAACAGGTACAATCGCCACTGCCTTGACGCGAAACCCCAGGAATCTGCATGTTCAGCCTTACCCGCTACACCACACCGTGCCCCGAGCCCATCAATGCGCAGATCCTGCAGATGGTGGTGGATAACCTCACCGACATCAGCAGCGTCGCGCTGCCGCCGAGCAACTTGCTTTACAACATCTACCAATACGCCATCGGCTTTGAGGTGCACCTGTACCTGGAGGCATTGGACGGGTCGAAGGGGATTGCCGTTGAGTTGATCGTGGCGACTATTGAGGAACAGGTGATTGGCTTTTGCCTGTATCTGCCGGTGAAAGACGATCCTGAAGCCTGTGGCATCGCCTTTATGGCGGTGCAGGCTGGCTTCAGGCGCCAAGGTGTGGCGCGTGGGATGGTGGCGGACGTGCTGGCGCGCTATCCCCATGCCGAGTTGGCGTGTGCTGTGGAGAAGGTCCCGGCGTTTGAGGCCATGGGCTTTCAGGTGCGCGGCGCGCGCGGCACCCAGGTGCTGATGAACACCCGTGACTACGGCACCGATGGCTTGATGGGCGTGCTGGACGTGGCGCCGATCTACGGCTCCCTGGAAGTGCGGCAGATCCATACCTACCTGCTGCAAAAACACGGCAAGCGGGCAATGGTGGATGCCGAGAAACAGCGGGATCGGCATTTGGATCAACTGGTGCGCAAGGTCCAGTTGTTTGTGGCAGGGCGTTAGCCTGGGCCTGGTTGGCTTTTTTGTGGCGAGCGGGCTTGCCCCGCGTTGGAGTGCGCAGCGCTCCCGTTTTTTTGGGGCCGCTACGCAGCCC
>NZ_JAFLXD010000050.1:0-45504 GCF_019891415.1 Pseudomonas sp. SH10-3B
GAAACCACTCAATGTGGTGAGTAGGTTCTCCAGTGGTGGTCGTGCCTGAGTTCAAGCGATCTGAAAATCCGACTTTTTCAACAGAATCGGCTAAACACTGTCGGTCGTCACGCTGAGGTGTGGCAATGCGCTTCAAAATACGCAGTCAGCCGGCGCTACCCTGGATGGTGAATCGCAAGAAGTTCATCGACGCTGAGGAAAACACATAAAGCCTAAAAGGCTTCGGAACTGTTGCCGATCAGCATTTCCCTGCTGGCCTCATCGGCAATTCCGTGCGACGTGGTGGAGAGCCGAATGGGTTCTCACCACAGCAGCGCTTCAACTTCGTCGTACTTATCTGCCAACTTGAGGAAGGTGTTCGCCCAGCCACTGCTGAGGCTGAGTTCTTGCAGGGGGCCGGTGACGGCGAACAGAACCGCCACATCCAGCCTGTAGGGCACCCCCCCTGATTTGAGCACGCTGATCAAGCCCAGCAATTCCCCCTTCGCTTGTGCCTCGTCTTCCCAGCTTGACCAGCAGAAGTCGTTGTCCGGAAGACCGATCAGTTCTATCGACGCTTCGAGGACGTGGATGAGGCTTTCAATCGGCGCCTCACGATTGATTCCTTCTTGAAGCAATTGCCGTGCACGGCCCACATTCATTGGGGCTGCCCTTCACTGTGGATGGAAGGTCAACAGCATAGAGAAGATCGGGCGCCGGCCATAGATGCAAGAAGTCGCCGGGTCTTTGCATGGGCTGAGCCGACTCGGCGACCTTTTGTGAGTGACGCGTCTAGTTAGCGGTCTCGCGCGTCATCAACTTATCCATCAGCAACACTCCCAACTCGCTGAGTTGGTGAATTGCCAACGCCACATCCCGCTGCTTCCCCGTCAGCTCATCCGACAGGTCAAGCAACAACGCGTTAACCGAAGAAAAGGTCTCATAGCTGTTGGTAATCAGCACTTCACTGCTGGCATCGTCCGCAACGCTGAACAGCGTCGTCGAAGGTGGAGGAGGCGGCCCTGGCGGTTCGGCGCCCGCGTTGAGGTAGTGATCAATCGCACGATGCGCCGCCTGATTAGGCTTCAGGTCTGGACCGCTTGGAGGATTCGGCGTGACTTTGAACATGTGTGTTGTACCTGTTTTAGGGCCAACACCTTTTCGCTACTAAACGAGAGGGTGGCGGCTGTACGCAGGTTAGTAGACCGGGGAAACACACAAAGCCGGCGCGCCCGAGGGCGCCCTGCGCACAGCCACCATCAAGTACAGACAAGAACATCTGATCGATGAGGCTCATGCACTTTATGTTGTCACTCGGGCTACTAAACCCGATCACTGAGTTGTCAGCGACCGGGCCACCTTAGAGACGCCCACTCAAGCGCACAAGCCGGCGGATTCTGACGCAACTGTAGGCAATGGAGCAAGGCGCTGCGGCTTGCTGTAGGACATGTCCACAAGGTAGGAGCAAGCGTGCTCGCGAAGAATCTTGGAGCGCCGCGGGAAACCAGAGTCGCGGCGTTATCGTTGACGTTTTTCGCGAGCAAGCTCGCTCCTACATACGGTGCGTCGATTACTGGAGGTTCTTGTCCAGGAACGCCCGTATAACCGGGATGATCGCCTTCCCATGGGTTTCCAGCGCAAAGTGCCCGGTGTCATAAAAACGAATATCCGCCTTGGGAATATCGCGCTTCCACGCCTCGGCGCCGGCCGGCAGGAAGAACGGGTCGTTCTTGCCCCACACTGCGAGCAGCGGTGGCTGGTACTGGCGGAAGTACGACTGGAAGGCCGGGTACATCGCGACGTTGGAGGCGTAGTCCAGCACCAGGTCGAGCTGGATGTCGGCATTGCCTGGCCGGGATATTTGCAGCCCTTCCAGCGTGTAGCCATCGGGTGATACCGAGCTTTTGTCGGCCACGCCTTCCAGGTACTGCCACTTGATCGAGGCGGGGGTTGGGAAGTCGCGCAGGGCTTCACGGTTTTGTTGGGTCGGGGCGTGCCAGTAGCGTTGGATAGGGGCCCAGCCGGCGCCCAGGCCTTCTTCGTAGGCGTTGCCATTTTGGGAAATGATCGCGGTCACTCGCTCCGGATGGGCGACGGCCATGCGCCAGCCTACGGGGGCGCCGTAGTCGTGGACCATCAGCGCGTATTTATCGAGTTTGAGCTGTTCGGTGAACTGGCCGATGGTCTTGGCCAGTTGGCTGAAGGTGTAGGCGTATTCGCCGCGTGGTGGGGCTTCGGTGAAGCCAAATGCCGGCAGGTCCGGCGCGATGACGTGGTAGCGGTCGGCAAGCTCGGGCATGAGTTCGCGGAACATGAAGGATGAGCCGGCGAAGCCGTGCAGCAGCAACACGGTCGGCGCGCTGGGGTCGCCCGCCTCGCGGTAGAACACCTTCACGTCGCCGACCTGCTCGTAGCGGTAATGCACTGTGTTGTCTGCATGGGCCGCGCCGCTGATCAGCAAAGAGGCGGTGAGCCCGGCAGCGGCAATGGCGTTGGATGAGGTCATGATGTGGCTTCCTATGTAACCTTTAAAGTTGGTGTTTGAAGGTTATGCCTGGATTTGGTAACCTGTCAAACATATTTTATTGGTTACAGGCCTCCTATGAATCCGAACAGCACTGCTTCAGGCGCACTTTTTCTGGCTGACAACCTTGCCCTCGATTTCATCAACTCCGAGTACGGGGTGGGTGATCAGCGCCATGACTGCTTCGTCGATGATCACAGCGTTATGAGCTGGCTGACCCAAGCGGGGCTGTTGCCCGAGCAGGTTGACCCGAAGGTGCCAAGTGGGCTGCTGGCCCTCGCTCGCACGCTCCGCGCGAGTTCACGGGCGGTGGTGAATGCGGCAATGACAGGCGTTCCCGTCGATCTCGCGGTGATCAACCAGGTGCTTGAAGCGGGGCGCCCGGTGAGCAGGCTGGAATGGGCGCAGGAGACGCAGGCATTTCGGCTTGCCACGCATCCTCGGGACAGCAGCCCGGCCAGCCTGCTTGGGCCGGTGGCCGAGTCGCTGGTGGGCTTGGTCACGAACGATAAGTTTGAATTTGTCCGGCAGTGCGAGGCCCACGATTGCGTGCTGTTGTTCCATGACCTGAGCAAATCACACCGCCGCCGCTGGTGCAGCATGGCGACCTGCGGCAACCGGATGAAGGTCGCGGCGTTTCGTTCCAGGAATAAACCTTGAGTCGATAAGGGGGGGCAGTTTTCTTTGATTGAACTTGGTATTGCCCAGCATTGCCCCATAACTACCCCTGTCTCCATTAACCGCAAGGACAGACCATGACCAACCCAACCGAAACCGCCATCCTCGCCGGCGGCTGCTTCTGGGGCATGCAAGACCTGTTGCGCCGCTACCCCGGCGTGCTGCACACGCGAGTCGGCTACACCGGTGGCGATGTGCCGAATGCCACCTACCGCAACCATGGCAACCATGCTGAAGCGATTGAGATCGTGTTTGACCCGGCGGTGATTTCCTACTGGCAGATCCTTGAGTTCTTTTTCCAGATCCATGACCCCAGCACGCCGAATCGGCAGGGCAATGATCTGGGGCCAAGCTATCGCTCGGCGATTTACTACCTGAGCGAACAGCAAAGGGATATTGCCGAAGATACTGCGGCTGACGTGGATGCCTCCAAGCTGTGGCCGGGACGTGTGGTCACGGAAATTGAACCCGCCAGGGAGTTTTGGGAGGCGGAGCCGGAGCATCAGGACTATCTGGAGCGGATACCGAACGGGTATACCTGCCACTTCATCCGGCCGAATTGGAAGTTGCCCAAGCGGGCGTCATCGGGGTCAGCTCCCTGAATCCTGACCCTCTAGCCCCTCAGGTTATGGCCATTTAGGCGCAGCGCTGGTTGCTGCTGCGTCTTCTGCTTGTGCAGCGATCATGTCATCTGCACGGGAGGGCGCCTGCGCCCAGCCAAGGACGAAGATGCTCAAGCCTCAAATGGCGCAAAAAACGCACACAGGGCATGCAGGATTGCCAGCGCGGTCATCACTGCCTACGTCCTTGTCGTCAGAAAAGTCGCCATTTTAATGCTTCGGCCAAGTTACATCGCTCGTTAGGTATGAACGGCCAAACCCGGTTGATTCAAAGCCCTTCCTGCTCCATCAGCTTGGCCGACAGCGCTTTCAGCTTGTGATGGGGGCCTGTGAAGCGTGTGCCTCCATCCAGTGTGGTGAGCGTGATCCGCTCTGAATCGCACCGATGGAATGGGGTGAACATACGTTTCTTGGGGCAGTAAACGCCTTCCTGCGTCTCGGAATACTTCAAGGAAAGCATCGCGTTTTGCAGCGCCGCAGGGCTGACAGGGCTGGCCATGCACCACTCGGAAAGGGCGGCATCGTGGTACATCCTGTAGGTCGCCCCTATGCATGCACCCAGGGTGCCGCTGTAGAGGACGTTGATCTTGAATGTGGCGGTTATGCCAACGCTGTGTGCAACGAACAGCATGAGGGCCGTCGCTACAAAGCAGAGGAGGGTGCTCTCCAGCAGGGCCAACGCCTTGTAAGGGGCTACGGCCAGTTGGTCTTTGAGCTTAAGTCGTGTGACGGTCGTGTCGGCGTGTTGTGGCGCGTGGGTGTCAAGCGGTTTCAAGCGTTACCCCTCCTGGGTTGAGTCTTCCTGATCGAGAACGGCTCGCATTTTACGCAAACTGAAGCGGCTGTGCAGGACGTTTTCTTTGGGCTTCATCTCTATCGTCTGCCGCCTCAGCTTGCCCCCGATGGCGGAGTATCAGTCGATACATGTCTGGCTGACACACCGCAATCGGGAGCAAGCCCCCTCCCACATTGGATTGATTGTGTTCTGGAGACCGAGCCGCCCCCGGAAACCAGCGTCCTCAGCGCACCAGGCAAGGCTGCTTGTTGTTATAGCGCCAGCCCGGAATCAAGAACTGCATCGCTACGCTGTCATCCCGTGCGCCAAGGCCCATGCCTTTGTACAGTTCGTGGGCCTTGGCCACGGCGTCCATGTCGATGTCCACGCCCAGGCCGGGCTTGGCCGGGACCTTCACATAACCGCCTTCGATTTTCAGCGGTTCGCGGGTCAGGCGCTGGCCGTCCTGCCAGATCCAGTGGGTGTCGATGGCGGTGATGTCGCCTGGGGCGGCGGCCGCCACTTGGGTGAACATGGCCAGGGAAATATCGAAGTGGTTGTTGGAGTGCGAGCCCCAGGTCAGGCCCCACTCATGGCACATCTGCGCCACGCGCACCGAGCCTTGCATCGTCCAGAAGTGCGGGTCGGCCAGGGTGATGTCTACCGATTGCAGTTGGATCGCGTGGCCCATTTCGCGCCAGTCGGTGGCGATCATATTGGTGGCGGTTTTCAGGCCCGTGGCGCGGCGGAATTCGGCCATGACTTCGCGGCCCGAGTAGCCGTTTTCGGCGCCGCACGGGTCTTCGGCGTAGGCGAGCACGTGGTGCTGGTCGCGGCACAGGCGGATGGCTTCTTTCAATGACCAGGCGCCGTTCGGGTCGAGGGTGATGCGCGCATCGGGGAAGCGCTCGGCCAGGGCGGTGACGGCTTCGATCTCTGCATCGCCGCTCAATACGCCGCCCTTGAGCTTGAAGTCGTTGAAGCCGTATTTGGCTTTGGCAGCTTCGGCCAGGCGCACTACGGCCTCGCTGGTCAGGGCGGTTTCATGGCGCAGGCGGAACCACTCGTCATCGCTGTCGGCCTCGTTGCGGTAGGCCAGGTCGGTGGCGCTGCGGTCACCGACGTAGAACAGGTAGCCGAGCATTTTCACCGCATCACGCTGCTGGCCTTCGCCGAGCAAGGCGGCCACCGGCACTTCGAGGAACTGACCCAGCAGGTCGAGCAGGGCGGCTTCCATGGCGGTGACGGCATGGATGGTGATGCGCAGGTCGAAGGTTTGCAGGCCGCGGCCGGCCGAATCCCGTGAGGCAAAGGTGCTGCGCATCTGGTTGAGGATGCGCTGGTACTGGCCGATGGGTTGGCCGATCACCAGGCTGCGGGCGTCTTCCAGGGTTTCGCGGATGCGTTCGCCACCGGGCACTTCACCGACGCCGGTGTTGCCCGAGCTGTCCTTGAGAATCACGATGTTGCGGGTAAAAAAAGGCCCATGGGCGCCGCTCAGGTTGAGCAGCATGCTGTCGTGGCCGGCGACGGGGATGACCTGGAAATGGGTGACGACGGGCGTATTCATGGCAAGTTCCTGTATAGGCTCAAAGAGGTTTGCTGAGGGCGGCGCTCGTTGGCGTCACGCTTGGCGACGTCAACGCGGCAGAGGGGGCGGTCTTGGCAAAGAACACCAGGATCGCGGCGAGCACCGACGTGCCGGCCAAACCGTAGAGGCCACCCTGGATCGAACCGGTGGTCTGCTCCAGGAAGCCAAAAGTGGTCGGCGCAACGAAGCCACCCAGGTTGCCGATGGAGTTGATCAAGGCGATCACGGCAGCGGCGATACGCGCATCCAGGTAGCCCTGTGGGATCGGCCAGAACAGCGACGACGCCGACTTGAACCCAATGGCCGCAAAGCAGATCGCCACGAACGCGAAGATCGGCCCGCCGGTGGTGGACATGAACATGCCCGCTGCCGCAATCAACAGCGCTGCCGCCACCCACGCCTGTTGGAACTTGAATTTGCCCGACAGCGTCGCGAAGGCGTACATGGCGATGATCGAGATCAGCCACGGGATCGAGTTGAAGAAGCCGACCTGCACATCGCTGAGGTCACCCATCTTCTTGATGATGCTCGGCAGCCAGAACGTCGCCGCGTAGATCGTCAGTTGGATGCAAAAGTACAGGGCGCAAAACAGCAGGATCTGACGGTCCTTTAGCAGCTTGCCGAGGGTGGGTTTGATGCCGCCCACGGCTTCACGATCGCGCTGTTCCTGGTCGATGGCGTTGACCAATGCGTCCTGTTCTTCGCGGGTCATCCATTTGGCGTCGTGGGGCTTGGAGTCGAGCCAGAACCACACGAAGAAACCGATCACCACCGAGGCCAGGCCTTCGATGGCGAACATCCATTGCCAGCCGTGAAAGCCAAACCCTTCGATCTGCAGCAGTGCGCCTGACAGCGGGCCGGAAATCAACGAGGCCACCGCCGAGCCACTGAGGAAAATCGCGATGGCTTTACCGCGCTCAACCCCCGGCAGCCAGCGCGTGAAGTAGTAGATCACCCCAGGGAAGAAACCGGCTTCGGCCACGCCCAGCAGAAAGCGCAGGATGTAGAAGTGGGTTTCGTTCTGGATGAACGCCATCAACGTGGCGACGATGCCCCAGGTGAACATGATGCGGGTCAGCCAGATACGCGCGCCGACCTTTTGCAGCAGCATGTTGGAGGGCACTTCAAAGAGGGCGTAGCCGATGAAGAACAGCCCGGCACCGAAGCCATAGGCGGCAGCGCCGATGCCCAGGTCATGTTCCATGTGCGTACGCACAAAGCCGATATTGACCCGGTCGATGTAGTTGAGGATGAACATGATCACGAACAGTGGGAGCACATGGCCCTTCACTTTTCTCACGGCTTGCGCGAGGACCGAATCACTGTCTGGTGCGGCAGATGCATGGCTTGAATTGTTCACAATTCAAAACTCCCCCTGATTATTTTTATGCGGGTTTGCGTGTCTTGTTGATAGACATCATACAAGTGCTTTTCTGGGGTTCGCAATCTGACGATGAAGTTTTTGTGTTTATAAAGGCCAGGTTTTAGTGCTTTTTTGGTTATTTTACGGGGCTAGGTTGTGTTTTAAACAAGGTTGAGAAGGCTTTTGGAACGGGTGGGGTGGGTGTCGATAAATGTTGGTTGTCATACAAGCTGGGCATTTTTTACTCGTCCCCCAACCTGTAGGAGCGAGCTTGCTCGCGAAAAACGTCAACGATAATGCAGACCTCCTGGATAAACGCAGCGCCCTCAGGTTTTTCGCGAGCAAGCTCGCTCCTACAGTGGGGTTACGCCGTGGGGCGGGATGTTAAGCTCGCTCCTGCCCAGCCCCGTGGATTCGTAATATGCCCATTGAAAACGGCCCTCCCGTCCGTAGACGTTCTACCAACCTGGCCCAAGGCGTACTCGACGCCCTGACCCAGCGCATCCTGCTCGGCCAGTTGAAACCGGGTGAAAAACTGCCGTCCGAATCCACCATCGTGCGTGAGCATGGGGTGAGCCGTACCGTGGTGCGCGAGGCGCTCTCCAAGTTGCAAGCCTCGGGGCTGGTGGAGACGCGTCACGGCATCGGCACCTTTGTGTTGGAGCAACAGGCCCAGCAAGGCTTGCGCCTGCATGTGGACACCGTCGCCAGCGTGCGCAACATGCTGGAACTGCGCCTGGGCCTGGAGGTGCAGGCCGTGGCGCTGGCCGCCGTGCGCAGGACCGATGCGCAGCTTGCCCACATGCGCGCAGCCCTGGACGACTACCAGGCCTCGCTGGCCAACAACGACAGCTGCGTGGAAGAGGACAAACGTTTCCACCAACTCATCGCCGAAGCCACCGGCAATACCTTCTTCACCGAGATCATGCTGCACCTGGGCAATGCGATGATTCCGCGTACCCAAGTGAAAGGCGCCGAACGTGGCGGGGCGGACTTTGCCAAGCTCGGGCAATTGGCGAACCTGGAGCATGAGGCGATCTTCAACGCGATCAAGCGCCAGGACCCGGACGCGGCGCGGGCGGCGATGGTGTTGCATCTGACCAACAGCCGGGATCGATTTTCCGGCGAATAAAAAGGGAACGCAGGTTGAACGAACACACCTTGTCCATGCGCCTGGAACGCGTGGCAGCGCATGTGCCGATGGGCGCACGGTTGGCCGATATCGGCTCGGACCACGCTTACCTGCCGGTAGCCTTGATGCGCCGTGGCGTGATCGCGGCGGCTGTGGCGGGTGAGGTGGCGACCACGCCGTTCCGGGCGGCTGAACGCACCGTGGTTGATAACGGTCTGGAGCAGCACATCACGGTGCGCCTGGCCGATGGGTTGGCGGCGATACAGCCGGCAGACGCGATCACCGCGATCAGCGTCTGCGGCATGGGTGGCGAGACGATCCGCGACATCCTCGACAGCGGCAAGGCCTGCCTCAACGGTTGCGAACGCCTGATCCTGCAACCGAACGGCGGCGAGCAACCGTTGCGCCTATGGTTGATGAACAACGGCTACCGCATCGTCAGTGAAGAGTTGCTGCGGGAAAACCGTTTCTACTACGAAATCATCGTTGCCGAACGTGCCACGCCGGTGAGCTACAGCGCCGAACAGCTGTACTTCGGCCCCTTGCAGATGCAGGCCCGTAGCCCCGTGTTCCTCGCCAAGTGGCAGCGCATGCTGCGCCAGAAACACAAGACCCTGGCCAGTCTTGAGCAGGCCCGGCAGACGGTCCCGGAGGAGAAGCTGCAGGACATTGCACGTCAGGCCCGATGGATTGCCGCGTTACTGGCCTGATGGAGTTTCATCCAATGTGATATCTCACGCGTCCTGCCCTTCAAGTTCTCCCCGTGTGCGGCCGATACGATGCCTGTGATTGAGGGCGTTTTGGAACGCACCTCGGGCAGTCGTCTCCGGCGGTGACAGCGCCTGTGTCGATACTGAGTGCTTTTGCCCCATTTTCGAGCATGCGATGGGGGTCGTTCGTGCGCCGCGCGCCCTGTTTCGGGGCTTGGCGTCAGCGGCCCGTATCTTGCTAGATCCTTTCCAATCAATGACATGGCATTTTGCTTTCATTCATTTCAAGGCTTCGCCCTGCGGTGCGCGGGGTGGGTTGTTTTTGGGAGTGGTCGGACATGCACAGCCTTTTATCACCCGGTATCCGCCTGCTCGGACGTTTTGGCTTCGCGCGTAAATTCCAGATTCTGTTTTTCCTGTTCATGCTGCCCCTGGCCGGAAGCCTGTGGATGATCGGCCAGGACTATCGCGACAAATTAAGCGTGATTTCCACCGAGCAGTCCGGCCTTCGCCAACTGTTGGCCCTGGACGCGCTGGACGGCCAGTTGACCGCCCAACGTAACCTGGCGGCGCGCTGGAAGGCGGCGGACATCCTGCACGCCCCAACGCCAGCGGCGAAGGCGGCGATGGATAAGGTCGATGCCAATTTCCCGGTGATCCTGCAAAGCCTGCAAGCTCTCGGTGATGCTTTGAAAACCCAGAACGCCGGCGCTGACGTCATGGCTCGCTTCGAGGCGTTGCAGGCCACGGTCAAGGGCATGGACTCGGCGTCCCTGCGCACCGTGGGGTGGTGGCCGGATGGCTACGACCGCTTCACCGCCGCGCTGACGGCGATGCAGGCCCTGCGCGAACAAATCACCCTCGACGCCGGCCTGATCCTCGACCCCTGGTTGGAAACCTACATGCTCATGCAGATGGGCACCCAGCAAACGCCCGACCTGATCGAGCGCATCGGTCGCATGGCCAGTGTCGGGCAGTCCTCGATTTCTTCGGGGCAGTTCACCTTGCAGAGCCGTTTGCAGATGCGCGACCTGCGCAGCCGCATCGGCGATGCGCGGGATCAACTGGTCAAGGCTGCGGCTTCGCTCAAGGCCAAGCAGTACGCCGGGATGGAACCGTGGACAGCGCAATACGACACCAGCCTGCAGTTGTTGGATAACGAACTCAAAGTGCTCGACGACGGCGTGTTCGGCGGCAGCATCAAGCTGGATACAGCCGGTTTCGAGCGCAGTATCGACGCCATGCTCACCTCGCTTGGCGCGTTGCGTGTTCAGTCGCTGACGTCGATGGATGCGCGCCTGGACTACTACCACGAACACGCGAACACGCAATTCATACCGATGGCGGCGACGTTCAGCCTGTTGGCGTTGGCGGCGCTGTACCTGTTCATGTGCCTGCAAGCGTCCATCCGGCGCAGCGCCAGTGGCATTACCACGCTGGCCGAGTCCCTGCGCGACGGCAACCTGTGCGTGGCGGTGACGGTGGAAGGGCGCGACGAACTCGCGGCCATCAGTACCGCGCTGAACGTCGCCGTGGTGCAATTGCGCACCAGCCTACTCGGCGTCAACCACGAGACCCAGCAGCTCGGCTCGGCGGTGCTCACCCTTAATTCGCAATCGGGCAGCACCCTCAGCGAAGTCGAGGACCAGCAGCACCAGATCAGCCAGATCGCCGCCGCCGCCACCCAATTGGCGGCCACGTCCATGGGCGTCGCGCGCAGCTGCGAACAAGCCTCGGGCAGCGCCCAGCAAACCCGGCGCATCGCCGAAGACAGCAGCCGTGACAGCCAGCGCACCACCGCCAGCATCCAGCAGCTCAACCAGCGCCTGACCGACACGTCGGACGCTTTGCAGCAGGTCAGCCAGCAAGGCCAGCAGATTCAATCGGTGGTCGACACCATTCGCGGCATCGCCGAGCAGACCAACCTGCTGGCGCTCAACGCAGCCATCGAAGCCGCCCGCGCAGGCGAGCAGGGCCGGGGCTTTGCGGTGGTCGCCGATGAAGTGCGCAGCCTGTCGCAACGCACCCAGGCGTCGACAGCGCAGATCGCCGGCACCGTCGACAGCCTGCGCGCCACGGTGAGCCAGGCGGTGACGCTGATGGGCGCCGCGTGCGAGCAGGCGTTGACCGATGCCGAGTCCGTCACCGGCTTGGGCACCCGCCTGGGCGAGATTGCCGGCGCGGTGCAGAACGTCACCGACACCCTGGCGCAAATCGCCACGGCGGTGGAAGAGCAGGCGGCGACGGCGGATGAAGTCAGCGGCAATATCCAACAAGTCGACCAGGCCGCCGGGCGCCTGCTGGACGGCGCACGCGCGGTAAACCGTGCGGCGGACACCTTGAGCAAGGGCAGCCAGGCGCTGAGTGATAACACCGCACGGTTTCGCCTGAGCTGAGGTCTGTAGACCCTGAAGATCCAACCCTGTGGGAGGGGCAAGCCCCTCCCACATGTTCAGGTCAGTTGGTCGAGGTATGCAGCACCTCGATCCACAGCGCACCCTTGCCCGACGCCGCTTCCCCGACACGCTTCAACGCACCGGTGGCACTGACCGCATAGGTGCCGACCTTGTCGCTTTTCTCGCCGGTCACCAGCAGCCAACGCCCGTTGGGAGAGAACGCGATATTGCGCGGCTGCTTCTCTTCGACCGGGTAGTTGTCGACAAAGCGCAGGCCGCCGGTGGCGGTATCCACCGCAAACGCCGACACCGAACTGCTGGTGCGCTCGCTCATCAACAGCAGCTTGCCGTCCGGCGACAGGCGTAGGTCGGCTGCCCAAATGCGCGGCGTCGAGTCGTCTTTGAGGTCATTGTTGCGTGCGTCACGCACTTCGCCGTGGGCCAGTTTCAACCGCTCAGGAATGCCATTGGCCATGCCGATCTGGGTCAGCGCGCCGGTGCTGGCATCGATGGCAAACGCGGTGACGGTGCCGCTCATTTCACCTACCACATACAGGTACTTGCCGTTGGCCGAGAACGCCAGGTGCCGAGGCCCGGTATTGGCCGGCACACTCACGAAGCCGCTGCCGATCGGGGTGAGTGCGCCGGTGGCGGCGTCGAAGCGGTATTGCAGCACATGGTCCGTGCCCAGGTTGCCGGCGTAGGCAAAGCGATTGCTGGGGTCGGTGCGCAGCGAGTGGGCATGCAGGCCGGTCTTGTAGGTGCGGATGGGTTCGGGCTTGTCGATGGGCTGTACGCTGAGGGTATCGGCACCGTAGGACGCCGCGAGCAAGTAGCGCCCGGCGCGGTCGGTGGCCAGGTACGCCATGCTTTCGGCCAGCGGCGCCTTGGACTGCGGGGTCAAATGCCCACTGGTTGGATCAATACTGAATGCCTGGACCTGAAATGGCTTGACCCGCAAGGCCGCGAACAAGGTCTTGCCGTCGGGGCTGAGGGCCATGGGGTTAACCTGGTCGCCGGCCGTCACTTGCTCGATCAGGCTCAGCGCACCGTTGCTTTCGTCGAGGCGGTACTGGGAAATCAGCCCGTCACCGGGGCTAGAGATATACGCAAAGGTGGCGGCGTTGGCGTGTGCACCGAGGCCGCAGACAACGGCGGCGGCCAGGAGAAGGGGTTTATTCACGGATGATCCTTTATTGTTATGGTCGTGGTCAGTCATCGTATGACTGTATGCGGGGTCTCGGCAATGGTTGTTTTATCGGCGTGACGGGCGCTGTATCTCTGCACGCGCCAAGGGCATGATGCGCTGCATGAATAACGATCCCATGGCACTTTACTGGCGCTTCAAGGCCCCCGATCCCGGCATCGGCGCGCGTGAGCAGGCACCGATGCTCGCCCAGGAGCAGGCCTGGGCGCGCGAGCACGCGGCCGGGCATCGCTTCGACTGGATCGAAGTGCTGCTGCCGCCGTTGTGCTTGGGTGTGTTCCTGCCAAGCCTGGTGTTTATGCTGGGCGTGTGGCTGTACGGGGCCGTGTCCACGCCGAGGCTGGATGTCGACCGTGTCATCGGCGACACGTTTGGCTGGCAGGCGCTGGCGACGCTGGTCTTTGTGACGGCCTGGGCGCTGCGCAACTACCTGCGCGATACCCGCGACCCCATCAAGCGCTACTGGCAGGCCATGCCGTACCAGGGCATGGTCGAGCTGGAGCGCCACAGGCTGGTGTCGGGCACCAGCCTGTGGGCCTCGGACTACGATCCCGACTGCAACGCCCTTATGCAATGGAAAAACGGCCAGCTTGAACGCACCCAGAGCAGCGGCGTGTCGCAGTGGATCGTCGCCAAGACCACGGCCGGCCACTGGCTGGTGTTCAAGGACGAATACCCCGGTGACTTCACCTACAACCGCGTCGGGAGCATGCCGGCCCCGGACAAACAGCTGCAACCCAGCCAGGACCTGACCTTCACCTTCGCCCCCGGCACCAACCTGATGCTTGGCCGACGTTTCGACGGCGAGCCGATGCCGTTGGTGCACACCGCGTATTGGCTGGCGGCCGATGAACTCAAGTGGCTGAGAGAGATTGCACATCACTGGACGTTTTTTGCCCCGGACCGCTATGGCGTGGTCAATGCCGAGGATGCGCCTTGGGTGCAGCGGCTGCTGGACAAGGCACAAGCCGGTTAAGGGAAAACGCTGCACCTGGGGCGCGCATTAAACCCGGAACCTTCAGCCCCGACAGGGCTCACTTGTTAGGTCGCCCTGTTCCCTTGCCGAAAGGAGTCCGCATGCATGCCACCTCATCAACGGTGCCCCTTCACACCCCCGTCGAACGCGAACTGAGCCTGCGCGCGGTCATCACCGGCACCGTGCTCGGTATCCTGCTGACCCCTTCGAATGTGTACGCCGGGTTGAAGATCGGTTGGTCGTTCAACATGTCGATCATTGCCCTGCTGGTGGGGTATGCGATCTGGCAGGGCCTGGCGAGGCGGTCGTCCGAGCAACTGCCGTGGACGCTGCACGAGAGCAATATCAACCAGACCGTCGCCTCGGCCGCCGCTTCGATTATTTCCGGTGGGCTGGTGGCGCCGATCCCGGCCTATACCTTGCTGACCGGCAACCAGCTGGACGCATGGCCGATGATCGCCTGGGTGTTTTCGGTGAGTTTCCTGGGCATCTGGATCGCCTGGTACCTGCGGCCTTCGTTGCTCAATGACAACGCGCTGAAATTTCCCGAAGGCATGGCCACCCTGGAAACCCTGCTGCATATCTACAACCATGGGCGCGAAGCCGCGACACGCTTGAAGGTGCTGCTCAGTGCGGCGTTGCTGTCCGGGCTGGTGAAGTGGGTGGACACCTTTGTGTGGGCCTTCCCGCGTTGGTCGCCGAGTGCCCAATTGGAGCGCCTGACCTTCACTGCCGACCCCTCGCTGTTGCTGCTGGGCTTTGGCGGCATTATCGGCATTCGTGTCGGCCTGACCCTGTTGCTGGGCGCCTTGCTTGCCTGGGGTGGCCTGGGCCCGTGGCTGCTGGCGCAAGGCCTGGTGAGCTTGCCGGCCGGCAGCAACGGCCCGCAATTCGCGGCGTTGGTGGAATGGTTGCTGTGGCCGGGGGTGAGCCTGATGGTGTGCTCAACCTTGGCGTCGCTGACGATTCGTCTGTGGGCGTTATACACCTCGACCAAGTCCGCCGGCGGGCAGGCCTGGAGCGTCCCCAAACCCGGGCCGGCCGCCGGTTTCGTGCTGTCGATCGTATTGGTGGTGAGCCTGCAGGCGCTGTTGTTCGGCATCAATCTGTGGATGGCGTTGCTGACCATTCCCTTGGCGATCTGCCTGGCGGCCGTCGCCGCCCGTGTGGTGGGCGCCACCGGTATTCCGCCGATTGGCGCCATCGGGCAGTTGTCCCAGCTGAGCTTTGGCATCGTCGCGCCGGGGCAGGTGCCGATCAACCTGATGAGCGCCAACACCGCCGGCGGCTCGGCCGGGCAGTGCACTGACTTGATGAACGACTTCAAGGTCGGCAAGGCGATTGGCGCCACGCCGCACAAGCAGGTGATCGCGCAGATCCTGGGGATTTTCATTGGCAGCATCGTCGGGGTGTTCGCGTACCTGGCGCTGATTCCTGATCCGCAATCGATGCTGCTCACCGAAGAGTGGCCGGCGCCGGCGGTCGCGACCTGGAAAGCCGTGGCGCAAACCCTTACCCATGGGCTGGATTCATTGTCGGCGAGCATTCGCTGGGCGATTGCTATTGCCGGTGTGGCGGGGGTGTTGCTGGGGATACTCGACAGCCTGTTGCCCGCCCATCGCGCCCGCTACTTGCCCAGTGCCGCCGCGTTGGGGTTGGCGTTTGTGCTGCCAGCTTCGGTGTCGCTGATGATGGCGCTGGGTGCGGTGCTCACCTGGCTGGTGAGCTGCCGCTGGCCGAGCATTACCGAGCGGTTTGCGATTACCGCTGCGGCGGGGTTGATTGCCGGGGAGAGCATCACCGGCGTGGGGGCGTCGCTGTGGCAGATGATGGGGAATGGGTAAGCTGTCCCCCAAGGCTGCCATCTCCCCCACAACAGCCCGGTGCTTGATGGTTTAAGCGTTCGCCGCAAGACTCACTTGGCAAACGCATACTCCCCACCCTGTTCCAGCGCCTGGCGATAAGCCGGGCGTGCCTGGAAACGCTGCACCCACGCAGCCAGGTGCGGGTACGCCGGCAGCTTGCCCTGGGCCTTGGCGATTTCGCCGATAAAGCTCATCTGGATGTCCGCGCCGCTCAATTCATCGCCCAGCAGATACGGCGTGTGTGCGAGCGCCTCGTTGAGGTAACCGAGGTAATTGGCGACTTCCGATTCGATCCGCGGATGCAGCGGCGCACCGGCATCGCCCAGGCGCCCCACATAGAGATTGAGCATCAACGGCAGCATGGCCGAGCCTTCGGCGAAGTGCAGCCATTGCACATACTGGTCGTAGGCGGCAGTGGCCGGATCCGGTTGCAGGCGACCGTCGCCGTGGCGGCGGATCAGGTAATCGACGATGGCGCCGGATTCGATCACCACGTTGGCGCCGTCCTCGATCACCGGGGACTTGCCCAGCGCATTGATCGCCTTGAGCTCCGGCGGCGCGAGGTTGGTCTTCGGGTCGCGCTGGTAGCGCTTGATCTCGTACGGCAGGCCAAGCTCTTCCAGCAGCCACAGAATGCGCTGCGAACGTGAGTTGTTGAGGTGATGGACAATGATCATGGGAACTCCGCGTGGCATGGGGTGTGTAGGAACAGACTGCTGTGACAACGTAGAGTGCCCTGAATCAGCGGGATGTTTGCTTGGCAAACGCCCCTTCGATCAACGCACCACCTCGAACGCCGTGTATTGATACGTTGAGTGCATTTTGCTCGACGTCGTCTCCAGCGTCAGGGCAATGCCCAGGTCTTCGATAAACGCGCGCGAGGTCTTGTAGTCATCCTGTACGCACTCAAGCTTGATGGCGTCGCCGGTCAACGAGGCAAACACCTGTCGGGCCGGGAAGCGCTGGCCGACCTTGCAGCTCACAGAGGTCTCGAGCGGGGTATCGGTCGGTTTGCCGGGCACGTTCGCCATGTGCAGGTTGGCGCTCAGCGTCTGGCCAGGCGTCCAACTGCTCGGAATACTCAGTTCGGCTTCGCGGGTCAGCAGCACCTGGCCGTCGCCCACGCCATTCATCTTCGATTTCAGTTGAATCAGGTCCGCCTGCACCAGGCGCTCGACATGGAAGGTGTCGCTGTAGATTTCGTTCTTGTTCAGCAAGCCGCCCGCCGCCGCGAACGTCACTGAGACGGGAGTGTCGGGGCTGCCATCGCTTTTTTTCGACAGGTACGTGTAGCTCAACGTCTTGAACTTCGGCTGCAGCAGGGCCGAGTCGAGGCGCTGGAGCACGCTGGCGGGTACGGCGACGTCGTTGATGCTCGGCTCTACGACGGTGCGCGGGTAGTCCACCGGCGCGATGTCCGGACGCAACCAGGCCAGCAGCGCCGCATCGACACCGCCCTGCAACGAACAACTGACGCGCGATTGCGTGCCGTCGCTGCCCTCCGGCTCTACCAGCAGCACGCGCTCGACTTCGCGGGTGCCCGGTGCGACGCCGGGCCGTGGCTTGATGGCCTGCCAGCGGTCGTCGACCTTGAGTTCACTGCGGATGTAGGCACCATCGGTTTTTTGCAGGCGGGCAGGTTGGTCCAGCAGCGGAGCAAGACGTTGGGCTACGTCGTCGATAGTGCCTTGCACAACAAAGCCCCAGTAATAGTAGAGCCCCAGGTTGCCGAGGTCCGTGGCCTCATCCGCGTACGACAATAGCTTCAAACCCGCGATGGGCGGTGCGCTGATTGGCACCGCGTTGGCCTTGCGGTCCGCACGGTTGACCACCGCGATCCACGCGAAGTCTTTGTCCTGCTTGAGCGGCGCGTAGGCCTGCCAGGCGTCGCGATGACTGTTCAGGCGGCTGAAGAACGTCGCGTCGCAGCGGGTGAAGGCCTTGAGCGTATCGGTCAGCGCGGCGTCGTCGGCGTGGGCGATGGAAGGCAGCAGCGCAGAGGCGAGGAGGAGGGCGGCGGTGGGCAACTTCATCGAGCGGGATGTCCGTATCGGGGTCGGGAGCTGGGCATTATCCAGAAATTACCCGCTAAAGGCTCGGCTCAATGACGGAGAGTATCTACACACTTTTGACGGCTGCCACCGATCTCTGTGGTGAGCGGGGCAAGCCCTAATGCCGCTCAGTTAAGAGATGGAACGGGCAAACAGTTACGGTGTTCCTCTTTAACTGACTGGCAATAGGGCAAGCCCGCTCACTACAAGAGCCTCACGCTGTAAGGCTATGGGTTCACCCGCGCCACTTTTTCAGATCCACAGATCATTCGTGGCCGTACGTTCGCCGCCTTCATGGCCGGTGTTCAGGATGCCCCGAGGTTCGATCATCATCAGCTTCGCCTCACCCTCGGCGGCGGTCCGATGTTCAACGCCACGCGGGACCACATACAGCTCGCCCGCCGCCACATACACCGGGCCTTTCGGCAGATCGATACGCAGCGTCCCTTCCAGCACCAGGAATGCTTCGTCGGTTTCCGAGTGCGAGTGCCAGATGAACTCCCCTTCGATGCGCACCACCTTGAACTGGTAGTCGTTCATTTCGGCGACGACCCTGGGGCTCCACTGCTCGTTGATGAGCGAGGCCTTTTGCGCGAGGTTTACCGGTTGTGACGTAGCCATGATCCATCCTCTGGTAGGTAAGAGGGCCAGACTATCGAGGCAACGAAGCGTCTGGCTTGTACGATCCTGCACGTTGGCCGCTTAAAGCTCGGCCCTTTGCCGTCGATAACCTGCATGAACCCGCCAATCAAGGATCGATAAAATGGCTCTTTCAGTCAGCGCTGCCTATCTCCCGCCGGCCAACACCAGCCTTACGCCTTCCGACCAGAAGCTCGTGGCCCAGCCACTGACAGATGCCGCGAAAGAAGCGTTGGCAAACGCCGCTCCGGCGGCCGTCTACCATCCCAGTGGCTCAGCGAGCACTACGTTGGAACCGCTGGAGGTGGTCGACGTCTGGGTCGGTCGGACCCAGTCGCCAGACCACCCTCGACTCGTCGAAATTTCCAACAGCGCGTTCAATACGCTGAAGGCCTCCTTCAAGGCATTCGAGTCAGCGCTGTCGGCCACCGCTCCCGACTTGGCCGGCAAAAAATACGGCTTCACCGTCGAGGCCGATGGCCGCCTGAAAGTGCTGGATTCGGCCGGCCAGCTCAGCAGCTCGGATACCAAACGGCTGACGGAGTTGCTCAATCAATCCCTTGGCCTGAAAACCGCAGCCGTCGCCTACCGCAACGCCGCCATCGATACGGTGGACGCCGATTCGGTCTGGTCGGGCCTGGGGTTTTACAGCCTGACTAACGAAAACTTCGCCAAGACCCTTGATCTGGCGCCTCTACTCAGGGATCACGACCCGTCGGATATCAAGGGGGCTAAGGACCGGACTTTTATCCAACAACTGCATTACAAAGGCGAGCAGGCGACGCAAGCGACGGAAGCGGCGATGTATGAGCGGCGTGGAATACAGCGGTTCAGCGCGCAGGCGTGACCTACTGTGGGGTAAAAATGAAGCCGTGCAGGTGGTTCAGCACCGCCTGCGCGATTCAATCCCTGCAAAAATCAGCATGACCACAGTTTTATCCGCATCCCAACGAGTGAAGAGGCGCACTCACCCCTTGGCCGTATGCACCTTGGCCAGGCGCAGGCGCCAATCGCCGGGTTCGCTTAGCACATCAGCTTACAGCGAAGATCTATCACGGCACTTCGGTGAATATCGTGAATTGGCAACCCTCAACCGCACCCGCTCGGCAGAAGTCGTCTGCCGTCCAATTAGGGCCTACCGCGCGAGGTCGTACAGGGAAGCGTTGAGACATTCTCAAAAATGCAAACTGCTCCGGCCCCTCGTAGTCACAGGCTACGAAATAGTACTCGCGCTGGCCTTCGCTTTGCTGCGCAGTACGAATAGCGGCGGACTCGAATTTCATTCCTTTGAGGTAGTGCTCTTGTGCATAGGGGTTCTCACCTTTCCAGCCGCTGCCGGGCGAGATGGCGGTGTAGCTATAGCCTTGTACCTCTTTGGTCTGATGGATGCTTCCGATACCCGGGCACATGCTGCCGGCCGTGTTGTTATTAGAACTCGATATACAGGCTGAAAGGCTGAACAGTACCGCAGGACACAGCAACATCATTGACGCTGCGCGAATGGACAGTAGGCTCGAATTTGAGATGTGCATGGTGAATTCCTCGGCTGAGTAATCACTCTGAACGGTGACAGCCGGGGCGGATACTGTGAATGTTGACAGGTCGGCAGATGGATTCGGAATAACGGCAGGCTACACACGCAGCAGGATGAATCTGTGAGAGGCTCATGCGGTGTGTGTAGAAAATGTTCAAGCTGCGGATGCGATCAGTGGACCCGCTTGTGGCTCGACGTCACGTTTGATTCACCATGTTCAGAGCGCAAAATATGCCTGTCACCCTCAATTAGAACTCCCCGGTGGTCCTGGTCCCCACTCAACACAGCGACTTGGAGGATCTTGTCGCCATTCGAATTGAAGCCATGCGTGAAAGTCTGGAGCGCGTCGGGCGATTCGACCCCGTACGCCAGCCTTCAGATCGGCTTATCCACAACCCTTGCATTCCATATATCCCTATAGCGCTCCCGCCAACCCGGGCTGCCTTGATCCAGCCACTCCAGTGTCGCCTCGATCGTGTCAGCGCTGATGACGAAGTGATTGATATGTTCCACGATCCGTTCCTGCGACAGGTGCAGCAAGTCCAGGTAGGCA
This sequence comes from Pseudomonas sp. SH10-3B, assembly GCF_019891415.1. Lineage (NCBI taxonomy): Bacteria > Pseudomonadati > Pseudomonadota > Gammaproteobacteria > Pseudomonadales > Pseudomonadaceae > Pseudomonas > Pseudomonas sp. SH10-3B. The sequence continues at coordinate 20,594 of NZ_JAFLXD010000050.1, forward strand.
TTGAACGAATCCGCCAACACGACGTATTCATCGCCTTGCTGGCGGCGCCCCGTCCATGCGGGTAACCCCGCTACCATCGCGCCCACGTCCTGGCGACCTTCGCGCAGGTCCAGCAGCAAGACACTCGCGCCGCCATCGCGGCCGATCGGCAGCAACCCTGTGGCGGGGAAGCCCGGTTGCTTGCGCAGTTGCTCCAGTTCATAGGGGTTGGACTCATACGTTTCGTCCGGGTCCAGGCCATACAACAAAAAGCTCAGCAATTCTTCATCGCCATTGCTCATGGTGGCCAGCACGTCGTAATCCACAGTGGCGCCGTTGCAGGTCTGGAGAAACTGCCGGTAATCCTCCGGCAGGCGTGCGCCGAGGCTGGCTTCCAGTTGCGAGATGGCGGGGTCAGGGGCTCCTTCCCGGGTGTCGTCGAGGATTAATCCACGGTAGTCAGTCATTGAGGCCTCGCGCAACCTTAGTAAAAATCATAATAGAGCGCCCATTCCCCGGTTTCGATGTGCTTTCAGAACATAAGACTCCCGCTGTCGACTGCGTTCAGTCAGAAGCAGCTCGATCACGATCAACAGCACACGGACATTATTCAACGAAACCAGCACCTTTACGTGTACGAACCTGAACTCACGCTGTTAGAATGCGACAAATTCTCATTAATGTTTAGCCTATCCCGTGCAGTCTACTTCATCGGCAAGTGTCCACCGGCATCAGTCCATCGATCAGCTCTACAGCCATCATCACGGCTGGCTGCAGGGCTGGCTGCGCAATCGTCTGGGCAATGCCGCCGATGCGGCGGACCTGGCCCAGGATACGTTTGTGCGGCTGCTCTGCCGTGCGCCCGACGAGCCGTTGAACGTCGCGACGCCGCGCGCCTACCTGGCGACTATCGCCAATCGCCTGACCATCAACCTTTACCGCCGCCGCTCGCTGGAGCAAGCCTACCTGGACGCGCTGGCGCAAACGCCGGAAGAACTGGCGCCGTCGCTGGAGCATCAGGCCTTGGTGCTGGAGGCTCTCGACGAGATCGACCAGGTGCTTGCCGTGTTGCCAGCCAAGCACCGACAGGCGTTCCTGATGGCGCAGTTGGAGGGGTATACACAGGAAGAGATTGCCAGCCGCATGAATCTCAACGTGCGGTCGGTGCAACGCTACCTTGCACGGGCTTTCGAAGAATGCATCGTGCTTGCCAGCCAGGGCGCGTTGCATGAGTGAGACGCCCATCGACCGGCGTATTGCCCGTGAAGCGGCCGGCTGGTTTGTGCGTTTGCAGAACAGCAGCGCCTGCGCGGCCGAGCATGCCGCCGGTGCCGAATGGCGCGCGCAGCACGCTGATCACGAACGCGCCTGGCAACTGGCCGAGCGATTCAGCGCCCGAACCCAACAGATTGCCGGTGGTGCCGGACGGGCTGCGCTGGAGCGGCCGCGCAGCCTGGACCGCCGAAGGGCGCTCAAGACCCTGGCACTGCTGATCGTCGCCGCTCCGCTGGGGCTTGCCGCACACCGGAGTCTACCGTGGCGCGAGTGGCAGGCAGATGAGCGCACGGCCACGGGCGAGCAGCGTGCCCTGCACCTGCCGGATGGCGCGCAGATTCGCCTGAACACCGGCAGCGCCGTCGATATTGCTTACGACGACAGCGTTCGCCGCGTGCGCCTCATTGCCGGAGAGATGCTCGTCGAGGTGCCTCGCGAGCCCGCCATGCGGCCGTTCATCGTCGATACCGCCGAAGCGGAAATCACCCTGCTTGGCAGCCGCTTCCTGCTGCGCCAGTACCCGCATACGACGTACCTCGCCGCGCTGGAAGGCGCTGTCCAGGTGCGCCCGCGGCTGTCACGGGGTGATGAAGGCCTGATGCGTCTGGCGACCGGCCAGCAGACCCATGTCAACAGCCAGGCGGCGGAACCCGCAGTGAAACTGGCGCAGAATCGTCTCGACTGGCTCAGCGGCGTGCTGCGTGCGGAAAAGATGCGCCTCGATGACTTCATCACTGAGTTGGGTCGCTATCGACCTGGCCTGCTGCGTTGCGATCCAGCCGTGGCCGGGCTGCTGATTTCAGGCGCCTTCCAGTTGCGCGATATCGACCAGATTCTCCGCGCCCTGAGCCAGACTCTGCCGGTGAGCGTCCACTACCGCACCGCCTACTGGGTCACTGTCACGGCGCGCGTACAGGCTTAATAAGAATCATTGTCGTGTTTTCTCCCGCTTGCGTGTCCCTCCTGTAACCACATCAATTTTACAGGGCAGGGACGGTAACATGGCGACGAAGCAGGGCATGCAACCACTGGCGCGGGCAGTACACGCTGCCGCACTGGGTCTGATTATCGCGGGCGGTAGCCTGACTGCTGCATCGCTGCAGGCTGCCGAGCAAAGCGCCCAGCAGAACCGTACTTATCACGTGCCAGCCGGTAACCTGAGCAGCAGCCTCTCCGAATTCGCCAGCCAGGCGAATATCACACTGCCCATCGAACCGGCCCTGGTGGAAGGTTTGCGCAGCCCTGGCCTGAATGCTGCGACCAGCGTGGAAGGTGGCCTGCAGCAATTGCTCAAGGGCACCGGTCTGCAAGCTTTACCGCAGGGGAATGGCCTGTACGTGCTGACACCGCAGGCCACCGGCGCCAGTCTGGAACTGGGCGCTACCAACATTACTGGTCAGAACCTGGCGCAGACCACCGAGAACAGCGGCTCCTACACCACCGGCGCCATGCAGACGGCGACCAAACTGCCCCTGACCCTGCGCGAAACGCCGCAGTCGGTCAGTGTGGTCACACGTCAGCGCATGGACGACAAGGCCATGACCACCATCAGTGATGTCGCCCAAAGTGCGCCGGGGATTTTTCTGAATAGCTCCGGCGGGGCTGGGCGGCCCACGTTCAGCGCGCGCGGGTTCGACGTCGACACCATCATGTACGACGGTTTTCCCACCAGCTTCCTGACCTACATACCCAGCAGCGAAGCCAACCTGGCCATGTATGACCGGGTGGAGATCGTTCGCGGCGCCACCGGCCTGGCCCAGGGTGCCGGCAGCCCTGCTGGCGCCATCAACCTGGTGCGCAAGCGCCCGACGCAAAAATTCCAGGCCACCCTCACCGGCAGTGCCGGCAGTTGGGATGACTACAGCAGCACCCTGGACGTCGGCGGCCCGCTCAATGAAAGTGGCACTTTGCGCGCCCGTACCGTGCTCTCGCGCCAGGACTCGAAAAGCTTCCGCGAGTCGGTCGAGAGTGACGCTGACCTGTACTACGGCGTCGTCGACGCCGACCTGAGCGATACCACCACCCTGACGGTGGGTGCCTACCGGCAGAAGGACCACACCAACTACGTCTGGGGCGGCTTGCCCATGGCCCGTGGCGGCGGTCACCTGGGACTGCCACGGGATACCTTCCTGGGGCATGACTACGAGTACATGGACAACCGCACCACCGGTTATTTCGCGACCCTGGAGCATGGCTTCGCCAACGACTGGAAGCTGCGCATGGCCGCCATGCAGGCGACGACCAACACCGACGTGCTGGCCTCTTCCATCTGGGGCTACAACCGCCACTATCTATGGACGCAAGCCATGGAGCAGAAGGAAAAAGGTTACGACCTGGCCCTCAGCGGCCCCTTCCAATTCATGGGCCGGGAACATGACGTGACCGTGGGCGCCAGCAAGCGCCAGCTGGATTATCGTACCGGCAAGCTGTGGGAAAGTTTCATCGACAGTAACGTCGATCTGTTCGCGTGGGACCCTCGTGGTCATACCAAGCCGAATATCGTCAAGGGCCCCAACGGCCGTCTCGAGACAACCACCCAGGACAGCTTCTATGCCAGCACCCGCCTGCGCTTGACCGATCCGCTGTCGCTGATTCTCGGCGGCCGTTTGGACTGGTACGAATTCGAAAGCCGGGCAACCCCTGAGAGCAGCTACAAGGTCACGCGCAATCTGACCCGCTATGCCGGCCTGGTCTATGACCTGGACACCCATCACTCGGTCTATGTCAGCTACACCGATATCTTCAAGCCGCAGACCGAAAAAGGCCTCGGTGGACAAGTGGTCGAGCCTATCGTGGGTGAGAACTACGAAGTGGGCATCAAGGGCGAATACTTTGATGGCGCACTGAACGCCAGCCTGGCGGTTTTCCAGATCGATCAGAAAAATCGCGCCCAGGAACTGACTGATGTCAAAGGCTGCGGGACAACCGCCGTCAGCTCGTGCTACGAGGCGTCCGGCCTGGTGCGCAGCCGGGGCGTAGACCTGGAAATCCAGGGTGCCCTGACCGAAAACTGGCAACTGGCCGGCGGGTACACCTACACCCAGACGAAATACGTCAGCGACGCCAATGAGTCCCTGGAAGGCCAGGACTTTAACCGCCGACTGCCGCGCCAGATGTTCAAAGTGTCCACGATCTACACCCTGCCCGGCGACCTGCACCGCTGGCGCATTGGCGGTGATGTCTACCAACAGAGCCAGATCCGCACCGCAGGCGGCAGCGGTACCAGCGCATGGGAAAACCGCCAGGGCTCGTACACCGTGGCCGGCCTGGTGGCAGGCTACAAGGCCAACGAGCACCTGGATCTGCAGTTCAACGTAAACAACCTGTTCGACCGTACTTACTACGTCAGCATCGCCAATGGCGGCTATGAGCCGTACGACATCTACGGCGACCCGCGTAATTTCAAACTGACTGCGCGGTACAGCTTCTAAGCGGTGGTGTGTGGCCTACGTCCAGGGACGGGCGTGGGCAGGAAAAAAGGAATCAAGCCGAGACTTAATCCCGTCAAGTACTCTTTTGATGACTGGCTTGGATTCATATGATGTACAGCCGGAGCTAATAATAAGACTGCTGAAAACAACCAGGCTATAAGCACTTTTGGGACGCATCGTTAGTTGTCCCTAACTATTCGTTAATCGATATCTTTGTCTGATATCACACCCGATAAGTGTCGTATAGCATCCCATGCCGCTACGCTCCAAGCCCACATCCAACTGCGGTGCTTGGAGAATGCTTTGGCGCGCAAGAGGCGCCTGCACATCAATGGTTAAGTCCAATGCAAATGGGCGGTCACATGCAGCGCCAAAGGGTGCTCAGGTAGGGGGCAATTTCCCACTAGAGCGTCGGTAGCCGGTCCAACGCACAATTGCGGTCCATCTTCGGCTCATCGGTCTTGGGGACGCGCGCGCCCGAATCGACATTGAATATGTCGATGTAACAACCGCTCAGCGTGTCCGGGCTGTCGACGATTCCTCCTTTGATCACATAACGTGCGCCCGGCGCAAATTCGCTGACAAACGCTATGCTGCACGAGCGATTGCCCTTGGCCGCGCCGCGCATCACCAAGTGCAGCGGCTTGCCGGCTTCAATCGGGAAAAACCCCTCCGGCGTCGATACATTCTTACGAACGGACACCAATTGCCCTCCCGGCGAAGTCGCCACGGTTCTGCCGTATTTGCAGCCGATGGCAGGCGCCTCGACCAGAGACACGCTGTTACGACGATTCTCCATCGACACCAATTCGCTGCGAATAAGCGCGTGAGGCGCCCCCGCAGGCACTAGGTATTTCGGCGCTGGGGTGCAGCCCGCAAGCAGCAGAATGGAACACAGGTAAAGAGGCTTCATAATTTCCCTATTAATTTCGGTAGAGCGTGTGCATGGGTCAGTTCGCTGCCGCCGCCGCATGCTTCTTGGCCCGCAGCGCCAGGCAGCGGTCGTATTCTATTGTGAAGGCTTGCATCGGTGTGTCGTTGGCGTGAGTCAAGCGCACCACTCGGATAGTGTCCCGCATGTCTTGGGCATCCATGAGGTGTGCGGGCTCGCCCGATGAAGCGCGGCCGGGGCGATGCATGAGAGTGAAATGCCATGAATCAGGCATCCTGAGTTTAAAGGGGTTAATCAGGCTCACCTGGAAAACAGCCCCTTGCCGCGTATAACGGTCTACCATGCCACCCCCGGCAGTGGTTCCACGCGCTACCGATCTCTCTCTTTCAAGGTATCGCCCATGTCCATCGACCAAATCAGCCTTCCCAAAGGCGTAGGCCCTCACGCCATCAAGCTGCTTGACGCCATCACCGGTGCCTCCACTCATGAAGAACTCAACCGTGCCGGCGGCAAGGCGGAAGGTTTTGTGCTCGGGTTGGAATCCACCAAAGCCATCAAAAGCCAAATCGCCGAGTCGTTGTATGTGGCTTACGACGATGCGGCGAGTAATCGGGCGGGTGAGTTGAAGGGCTGATGGGCGCGGATTACTCCATGCGTCGTACGCGGTGCTCAATGTTGTACGGTTGTTCCCCAAGACCGTACCGATGACGAAGGAGTCAGCATGACATTGACCGTCGAAACCCTGCTCGAACTGGCCATGGCCAACCCCATCAACGCCGAAATCACGGCGCGCCTGCCTGACCTTGGTGTGGATCAGTGCATGCTCACGGCAGGCTGCCTGTTCCAGGCGGTGTGGAACCATCAGGCGAATCTGTCTGCCGATCAGGGCGTGAAGGACTACGACGTTTTTTACTTCGATACCGACGTGTCTTACGAGGCGGAAGACGCGGTGATTCGTGCGTCGGACGAGTTGTTCAAAGACCTGGGCGTCAATGTCGAGGTCAAGAACCAGGCGCGGGTGCACCTTTGGTACGGGCAGCGCTTTGGTCGGCCTTATCCGCAGTTGCATTCAGCACGCGACGGGGTCGATCGTTATCTGGTGGCCGGTACGTGCATCGGCTTGGAGATTGCCACGGGCGAGGTGTATGCGCCCTATGGGTTGGAGGACGTGGAACAGGGGATTTTGCGGATTAACCCGCGGCATCCGGAGTTGGCGTTGTTTGAGCAGAAGGCGCGCAGTTATCAGGCACGCTGGCCTTGGCTGAGGATTGTAGGGGTTGGGGATGCCTGAATGCTTTGGCTGGGGGCGCTGCGTTATCGTTGGCGATTTTCGCGAGCAAGCTCGCTCCTACCGTTGATTTGCGCTGAACTTTTACGTGGGTGCTGCACGTCCAAGATTCAAACCACTCCCGCCAAGGACAGACGATGACTTTCTTTATCTTCCTGCTAGCCTGCGCCGCCGCTGCCAGTACCGGTGTTATTTTCAAACCCGGCGCCTGGTACGAATCCCTCGTCAAACCCAGCTTTACTCCGCCCAATTGGTTGTTCCCGGTTGCGTGGACGATCATCTACCTGCTGCTGGCCTGGGCCGGTTATCGCTTGAGCCTGATTCCTGGCAGTCAGATGGTACTGGCGCTGTGGGCTGCGCAGATTGCATTGAACACGCTGTGGACGCCGGTGTTCTTCGGCGCGCATCACCTCCTGGCCGGGATGGTGATCATCGTGTTGCTGTGGATCACCGTGGCAGCAATGGTGGTATTGGCCGTTCGCCTGGACCTGATCACCGGCTTGATCCTGTTCCCGTACCTGGCGTGGCTGTGTGTGGCGGCCGCGTTGAATTTCTCGATCCTGCGCAATAACCGCTGATGGCCCACCAACCTTGGCCCGCCAGCGAAGCGGAACTGGCCCAGATGCGCCGCTTCAATCAGAAGCTGGCCTGGCTGCCGCGCTTCAAGATCCGCAACCGCATCACGCCGCGTTTGATCCAGGCGCTGTTGCGCGTCAGTCAAACGCTCAAGCGCGCCACACCGGCTGAAAGCAGGGTTGTCGACAACGTCCCCGTGCGCATCCTGCGGCCAAGCGGCAAGCCCAAAGGCGTGGTGCTGGATATCCACGGCGGCGGCTGGGTGATCGGCAATGCGCAGATGGATGACGACCTCAACCTGGGCATGCTGCAGGCGTGTGACGTGGCGGTGGTGTCGGTGGATTATCGGCTGGCGGTCGACACGCCGGTCGAGGGGCTGATGGCGGATTGTTTGGCGGCGGCGCGCTGGTTACTCAGTGCCGATGAGTTTGCCGGCCTGCCGGTCATCGTCGTCGGCGAATCGGCCGGTGGGCATCTGGCGGCGGCGACGTTGCTGGCCCTCAAGCAATGGCCGGAACTGCTCAAGCGCATAAGCGGCGCGGTGTTGTATTACGGCGTTTACGACCTGACCGGCACACCGAGCGTACGCGCTGCGGGCCCTGAAACGTTGGTGCTGGATGGGCCTGGGATGGTGGAGGCGTTGCGCATGCTCACGCCCGGGCTGAGTGATGATGAGCGCAGGCATCCACCGTTATCGCCGTTGTATGGCGACTTTGAAGGGCTGCCCCCGGCGTTGATGTTTGTGGGAGAGTTGGACCCGCTCAAGGATGACACGCTGTTGATTGCAGAGCGGTGGCCCAGGGCGGAAGTACACCTGTTGCCGGAGTCGGCCCATGGATTTATTCATTTTCCGGTGGCGATGGCCGATGGCGTGCTTGCTTACAGCCGCAAGTGGATAACGAAGCACGTCGAGGGAGAAAAGTGAATTCTCCCCAGGCAGGTGGCGCTTATTTTCTAAATCGATTGCCATCCCCTTTTACCCGTGGGCCGGGTACGCTGTCTTCTCCAAATATTCCCCCAAGCCAAGGAAAGCACGTGAAGATTCTCCAAGGAGTCATCGGTCTATCGGCGCTGTATCTGCTGGCAGGCTGTGGCCAGGTCACCGAAAAAACACTGACGTTCGACGTGCCCTATGGGATGTATGAGACCGTTCTGCGCCAGAACGTTACCGGAACAGGCCAGTTGACCTGCAAGGTCACCACCGACAACCAGGACCGCGGCGAAAAGTGGGTACCGTCGGTGATTCTTGCGGCTGCCGAGGACGCTGCCGAGGACGACACCCTGTTTCTTTCCAGCTACACGCCAGCCGGCAGTGATCAGCGTTTGTTCCAACTGCGTACCTTCAACAAAGCCAAGCCGGTCATCGATACGTTCTTCCATCGGGCCCCCGACCAACGCGGCGTATACACCTTGCGCCTGACCTGGCAAGCGGACGGCACCATTGGTTATCAGGTCGCCAGCGGTGGGGCTTGGGAAGAGAGAAAACTCGTCGAAAACCCCGGTTTTTCCGTGCGCCATGTGAGCGTGCACGCCTCCGGTATGAAGGGCAGTGCTGTGTGTGAGTTGCGCGAATGAATGCGCTGAAGTTGAGGCCGGCGATGGTGACCGATCTGCCGTCGATCTTTGATAGCCATAGGTATCTCCACAACTTCCAGACTCTGACAAATCTCCCTGTGGCGAGCGGGCTTGTCCCGCGTTGGGCTGCGCAGCAGCCCCAGTCAAGAAGAACGCGGTGTATCAGACACTCTGTAGAGGCTGGTTTTGGGGCTGCTACGCAGCCCAACGCGGGACAAGCCCGCTCGCCACAACAGCCCTATCTGCCCAGCGTTTAGCCAACGGTGCGTAGATACCTATGCCCGATAGCAGTGTCGACTGGCACACCGCTATCGGTGGCAAGCCCCTCCCACATTAGGATCTCGGGTGTAGTGGGTTCAGTTAGACCGCAACCGCAGTATCTGCGCCCCATCAAACGGGTCCGTCAGGTAATGCGCCTGCACCCCGAATGTCTCCCGCAAGCGCTCCGGCGTGAGTACGTCCAGCGGCTTGCCCAGTGCTACCAGGCGCCCACGATCCAGCACGGCCAGGCGATCACAGGTCAGCGCTTGATTCAGGTCATGCAGGGCGATGAGGGTGGTCACCGGCAACCCTTGCACGCCTTTCAAAATCGCCAGTTGATGCTGGATGTCCAGGTGATTGGTCGGCTCATCCAGCAACAGGATCTGCGGCCGTTGCGCCAGGGCGCGGGCGATGTGTACGCGCTGGCGCTCGCCGCCGGAGAGGCTGCGCCAGGCGCGGTGGCTCAGGTGGGTGGCGTCCACATCATGCAGGGCCTGGCGCACGATGGCGTCGTCTTCGCCGGACCACGGGCTCAGCGCTGACAGCCACGGTGTACGGCCCAGCGCGACGGCGTCGAACACGCGGATGGCGTCGTCGGTGTCGGCCTGTTGTTCCACCACCGCCAGCTGTTGTGCGATGGCACGGCGGGACAGGTCGCCCAGGCGTTGCCCGCCCAGGCGCACGTCGCCGCTGGCCGGCGTGCGCAAGCCGGCGAGCAGTTTGAGCAGGGTGGATTTGCCGGAGCCATTCGGCCCGACAATCCCCAGGGTTTCACCCAATTGAACCTCCAGGTGAATATCGCGCAGCAACTCGGCCTCGCGCACCTTGAAGCCCAGCCCGGTGCAACTCAGTACGCTCATCGCGCATTCCTCCGGCCAATCAGGATCAGTGCAAACACCGGCGCGCCCACCAGCGCCGTCACCACGCCGACCGGAATCACCTGGCCCTTGATCAAGGTGCGCGACAACACATCGGCCGCAATCAAAAATAACGCGCCGCCCAGCGCACTGGCCGGCAGCAGGCGCGAATGCCCGGTGCCGAGCAACAGGCGCACCGCGTGGGGGATCACCAGGCCGACAAAACCGATGGAGCCGACAATCGACACCATCACCGCCGTCACCAGCGCCGCGCACCCCACCAGCACAAACTGCACGCGGCGCACCGGGATGCCCAGGGACGCGGCCGAGTCGGTGCCGAAGGTGAACGCATCCAACGCGCGCCGATGCCACAGGCACACCACCAAGCCCGTGACCGCCACCGGCACTGCCAGCCACACCGACGGCCAGCGCACGCCGCTGAGGTTGCCCAGCAGCCAGAACATGATGCCGCGCGCCTGTTCGGAGCTGGCGGACTTGGTGATCAGGAACGCCGTGAGCGCATTGAACAGCTGTGACCCGGCGATGCCTGCGAGGATGATCTGCCCGGTGCCGCTGGACGAACCGCTGGCCCGCGCCAGCAAGATCACCAGGGCGAACGCCGCCATCGCGCCGACAAATGCGCCGGCCGAGAGTGAAATCAGCCCGCCGCCCACGCCCATCAGCGCCACCAACACCGCGCCGGTCGAGGCGCCGGCGCTGATACCCAGCAGGTACGGATCGGCCAGCGGGTTGCGCAGCAATGACTGCAAAATCACCCCGCAGGTGGCCAGCCCTGCACCGCAGGCGGCGGCAACCAGGGCGCGGGTGAGGCGGTAGTTCCACACCACGCCTTCATCGATCGGGTCCAGCACGTAACCGGCTGCCCACAGTTTGTTGGCGAGCACCTGCAGCACCACCAGCGGATCGATGGCGGTTTCACCAATGGCCACGCCGGCGAGGACGGCGATCAGCAATAGCGCCAGGGCGAGTAAGGTCCGGATCATTTCGGCAGGTTGTAGCCGTCGATGGCCGTGGCCAGTTGTTCCAGGCCATCGAACGTGCGGATGCTGGCCTGCAGCGCCAGGGCGTCGAGGATGATGATGCGGTTGTTTTTCACCGCGTCCATGTTGCGCGTGACCGGGTCGCTGCGCAGGAAAGCGAGTTTCTTTTCATGGTCGTCGGCGGGATAGCGGCGGCGGTCCATGCGGGCGATCACCAGGAAGGTCGGGTTGGCCTTGGCGATGGTTTCCCAGCCGACGGCGGGCCATTCTTCATCGGATTGCACCACGTTGTGCAGGCCGAGGGTTTCGAGCATGAACTCCGGAATACCCTTGTGGCCCGCCACGTACGGGTCGCTGGCCATTTCGGAACTGGAGAACCACACCAGCGCGCTGGCCTGCTTGAGGCCTTTGCTCTGCACGGTGGCCACGGATTTGGCCAGGCGCGCCTTGAGCTCGTCGTTCAGGTGTTGGCCGCGATCCTGTACGTCGAAAATCTGCGCCAGCTGGCTGATGCTCTTGTAGATCGTCTCGATACGGAACGGCTCCAGCCGCGTGCCGTCGGCGCCCACCAGGTTGTCCTTGCCTTCGCAGTCGGAGGGCAGCAGGTAGGTGGGGATCTTCAGGTCGTGGAACTGCTCGCGGGTGCCGACCACGCCCTGCGGGCCCACCACCCATTCCAGCTCGGCGGCCACCAGTTGCGGGCGCTTGGCGATTACCGCTTCGAAGCTGGGCTCGTTGTTGGCCAGGCGCTCGATGCCGTCGTTCTGTGCTTCGTACTGTGGCAACACGTTGTTGAACCACAGCGAGGTGCCCACCACACGGTCGCCTACGCCCAGGGCATAGAGCATTTCCGTGGCGGCCTGGCCGATGGTCACGCTGCGCGCGGGGGACTGCTGGAAGGTGAGGGTGCTGCCGCAGTTTTCCAGGGTAAGCGGGTACTGAGTTGGCGCGGCTTGGGCCAGGGCGCAGAAACCCAGGGCACTGATCAGGGCGGTAACGCGTGGCAGCATGAGGCAATCTCCGTGTGAACCGTACGTGGGAACAGGGGAGGTACAGTTCGGAAATACGCCCTCGAACACTGCCGGTCGGGCAGGTAAGGATGTCCTTCCCGGACACCCCGCCGGTTAGTGATTTTGCTGGGCCGGCAGGTCTCCTGACTGATGCGTCGTCGCCACGCTCCGGCCTTCCCGGACGTGGTCCAGTGGCAGTGGGGAGCAGGCTCGGCATCTACAGTTGCGGGGGCAGTTCCGATTGACGCGGCATACCGCGCTTCGGATTCCCTATTAGTCCCGTTTGGGAACCGGCGCGGTATGGTAGTTGATTAGGGCGAGGCGATACAGCCCGAGGGGCGCCCAGTCAGACACGAATATCCTCAGGGCCCTGGATCAGCGCTTCAATTCGCGTCCCGGTGGCGCGCTCCTCGTTGCTGAAACCGTCGTAGTCCGCCAGGTTGGCGAAGCGGATACCGGTCAATTGTTCGATCTGGATCACGCTGCGCTGGTAGGTCCTGACCTGGCCGAACATCAGGTCGAGCTGACCCAGTTCGCGGCTTTGGTCGATCATGTAGGCACTGGCGCAGGGCTTGCCGTCGTCGCTGAGGTAGGCCACCACTTTCCAGAACGCCTTGGGGATTCGGATGCCACGGTAGAGACGGTCGTCGTCGGCGAACACCGGGCCGCTGAACACCGTGGCCCGGGCTTTCCAGCGTTGCGTGTTATCGAGGATGTAGTCTTCCAGTTCCAGCCAGGTCTTCTGGTTGAACCCGCTCATCTGCGGCGAGCAGTTGGTGAAGTGGAAGGTGTCGAGGTTGGCGGTTTTTGCCTCGTCGCCCCAGTTGGGGTCTTGGCGGCGCACCAGGTGCCCACGATCCAGGCCGTTGTTGGTGTAGAGCGCTTCGCCCACCTGCGCGCTGATCGGCAGGCGACCATCGTAGGCCCACGTGTCATTGCTGCGGATAATCTCCACATGCTGCCCGCCGTCGATATTCACGCCGACGTAGAGCGCCAGTCGTCGGGAACGCGACATCGTCACCGAGAAATGCGTGTAGTCCAGGCGCAGGGGTTCTACGTCATCCGCCAACGCCTCGTCTGCCGTGGGCCAGGGCACCACGAAGCTGCTGAGAAAGTCTGCTGCATAGCCGCGCCGGTCCTTTAGATCCTTGGCGGCGGTGACACGGGGCGCCGCCGCCCGGGCCTCCATCAGCGTGGGGGTGGTCGTGATCAACGGGCGCAGATCGGCGAGTCTTGGACGGTGCGCAAGGTCGATTTTGGCTTTACGGGCTGGCATGGGTAAGTCCTCCTTGGATAAACACGACTGCAACATAGGTTGATGACAATTGATGACACGCGTTAACCCTCTGGGGGCTATCCTCAAGCGGTTACCTGGAGCTTCACCACACGCCAAAAATGGAGCCAGCCCATGTGTGATCGCCACTACCGCAATCCGATTTTCTGCCTGATCCCGCCGTACATGCTCGACCAGATCGCGCGTCACGGTGATAAGGCCCAACGCGAAATCGCGCTGCGCACCCGCGCCAAGGACAGCACGTTCCGCTCGCTGCGCATGGTCGCAGTGCCCGCCAAGGGGCCGGCCCACATGGCCCTGGTCATGGGCGCTGGTAAACGGCGCTCGATCTACAGCGCCGAAGGCACCGACAGCCTGCCGGGCAAGCTGATCCGGGGTGAAGGCCAGCCCGCCAGTGGCGACGCCGCCGTGGACGAAGCTTATGACGGCCTGGGTGCCACGTTCGATTTTTTCGAAGAGGTGTTCGACCGCAACTCCATCGACGATGCCGGCATGGCGCTGGACGCCACCGTTCACTTTGGCCAGAACTATAACAATGCGTTCTGGAACTCGACCCAGATGGTGTTTGGTGATGGCGATGAGCAGTTGTTCAACCGCTTCACCGTGGCCCTCGACGTGATTGGCCATGAATTGGCCCACGGCGTCACTGAGGACGAGGCCAAGCTGATGTATTTCAATCAGTCCGGCGCGCTCAACGAGTCGCTCTCAGACGTGTTCGGCTCACTGATCAAGCAGTATGCGTTGAAGCAAACGGCCGAAGACGCCGATTGGTTGATCGGCAAAGGGTTGTTCACCAAAAAGATCAAAGGGTCTGCGCTGCGTTCGATGAAGGCCCCCGGTACCGCGTTTGATGACAAGCTGCTGGGCAAGGACCCTCAGCCGGGGCATATGGATGATTTTGTCCAGACCTACGATGACAATGGCGGGGTGCATATCAATTCCGGGATTCCCAACCATGCGTTCTATCAAGTGGCGACCAGGTTGGGCGGGTTCGCCTGGGAGCGAGCAGGGCGTATCTGGTATGACGCGCTGCGCGATGCACGGTTGCGGCCGAACTCGGGGTTTTTGCGTTTCGCGCGTATAACCTACGATATAGCCGGTCGTCTCTACGGCGCGAATAAGGATGAGCACAAGGCGGTCAAGGAGGGCTGGAAAGCGGTTGGCATTAACGTCTGACGTGAGGAACAGCCATGAAAATATCGATCAAGGAAAACGGCGGACCGGCGTTTTTTCCGGGTTTGGCCACACCTCGTACGGTGGAGTTGAATACGTTGCCCGAGCCGGACCAGCAAGAGTTGCGGCAACTGATCGAGGCTTCAAACTTCTTTCAGTTGCCGCAAAGCACCGCGCCAGAGCCCGGAAAGCCGGGCCAGGTGCATTACACCCTGACCGTGAAAGAAGGCCAGCAGGAACATACGGTGTGCGTGCTCGCGCCGGTGAAGTCGCAGGCGCTGGATGGGCTGGTGCAGTGTGTGCGCCGGCATATCCGCAGTTGAGGTCACGCCAGCAGATCCTTCACCTTGGTAATGATTTTGTCGATGTCGAACGGCTTGTCCAGCACCGCATCGAACAGGTCCGAGCGCTGCATGCCGATATGGGCCTGCGCGCCGCTGATCAGGATAATCGGCAGGTGCTTGACGGCCGGCAGTGCACGCACCGCTTCGGCGAACTCCTCTCCGTCCATCACCGGCATCATGAAATCGGTAATGATCAGCGACGGCCGTTCTCGCTCCAGCACCTCCAGCGCTTTTTTCCCATTGCCAGCTGTGACGACCATGAACCCCTCATCTTCCAGTGCATAGGCAAGGATATCGGCGATCAAGTACTCGTCATCGACGACCAGGATAGTGGCCATGTCAATTCAACCTACCCGAAGACTTAAAGAGCTGAACCAGGCAGCGCTGAATTGGATGCAACTGAGGGGGCATTTGTTGAGACCTTTCTTAAGTCAACGGCTTGGTCACGGATTACCACCTCCAACAATGAGGGGTCATAAAAGCTGTCTCTGACCTTAAGAATGGAAAGCGTCCTTCTAAGTTCAGACTGAATCTCGAAGAAACGCATAAGCATGAGGTTGTCGGCAATGCTCGACAGTTCAGACGCGGGGGAAGTGACCTCCGAGCCGAACAAATCATGCATCTCCCACGTGGCAAAGACCGTGACGCCCCTGGCGCGCAGCTCGTTCATCAGGGCGCTGTAGAAATCGGTGATCCGCGCCGGGTTGTTAGAGACGCGGGTCATGCCGCTCAAGCTGTCGATGAACAGGCGCTTGATGCCCTTTTCCTCGACAAGGCGCAGCAATCGCGCGCCAAGGCCGTCCAGCAGGCCTTCGGTGGTGGGCTGCCAGGCGATGGTCAGTGCGCCGCTGTCTTCCATCTTCTGGATATCGATGCCCAGGGATTGGCCTTTGAGCCGCAGGCGCTGAGGGCTTTCGTAGAAGCCGAAGTGCAGGCCGGGAGCGTCTACCGTCGATTCCGAGAGGAACTTGAGGCCCAGGGTGGTCTTGCCAATGCCCGACGGCCCCATGACCAGGGTCACGCTGGAACTGTGCAGCCCGCCACCGAGGATGCCGTCCAACGAGCCGATACCGCTGGCGATGCGCGTCAGGTCGGCGCTGTCGGGCGCGGACGGACGGCCATAGAGGCTTTCCAGGCGCGGATACACCACCAGGCCGTCGTCGTTGATTTCACACTCGTGCAGGCCGGTGAGCGCGCCGCTGCCGCGGGTCTTGCGCAACTGGATACGGCGCACGGAACGGGTACCGAACAGTTCCTCGCCCATTTCGATCACGCCATCGACCATGGTGTGCTCGGGGCTGCCGTCGTCCAGGCGTGAGCTGGTGAGGAACAACACCGTGCAACCGGCGAAGGCGGCATGCCCTTGCAGTTCGGAAATGAATTTTTTCGTGTCGATCGGCGAGTCGGCCTTGGAACGCGCGTTCAACAAGCCGTCCACCACCATGACAGTGGCCCTCTGCCTGCTGATCTCACGCCTGAGCAGCTTGACCACTTCATCGAGGCCTTCGTTTTCCAGGGTGTCGAAGGCGCTGACAAACTGGATTTCGGCGCCCACACGGGAGGCGTCAAAAAAGCTCAGGGTAGAGAGGAACTGGAAAAGGCGGTCGTGGGATTCCGCCAACAGCGTGGCAACCAGGACTCGGCCGCCATTGCGCGCGTGATTAAACCCCAGCTGGTTGGCAAGGATGGTTTTACCTGAGCCGGGGCGACCCTGAATGATATAGGACGCCCCAGACACCAGCCCTCCCTTGAGCAGAGCGTCCAGCCCTTCGATTCCGCTTTGAAGGCGATTTAGCTTTTCCACAGTGCGATCCTGACCCTAAAAACATGCTGTTAAGCCGAGTGGACAGAATGCTAACGCCATTTGTTCACTGCTGCTACTTGCGATCCAGCCACACGGTCTGTGCATTGCAGAATTCGCGTACGCCAAAATGCGACAACTCGCGCCCAAACCCGCTCTTCTTCACGCCGCCAAACGCCACCCGAGGGTCGGACACGCTGAAGGCATTGACGAAGATCCCGCCGGTTTCCAGCTGGTTGGCGATGTCGCGGGCCTTGGCCGGGTCGGTGGTGAAGATGCTGGCGGTGAGGCCGAACTCGCTGTCATTGGCCAGGGCCACGGCGTGGTCGGCATCGCGGGCGGTGATGATCGAGGCCACGGGGCCAAACAGTTCCTGTTTGAACGAGGTCATCTGGTCGGTGACGTCGGCCAGTACGGTCGGCGCATAGTAGTTGGCGGCACCGGCGACTTTGTGGCCGCCCAGCAACAGGGTGGCGCCTTCTTCGAGGGTGGCCTGGACCTGGCCGTGCAGCTCGTCGCGCAGGTCGAAGCGCGCCATCGGGCCGACGTAGGTGCTGGCCGATGTCGGGTCGCCCATCACCAGCGCGCGGCTGGCTGCGACGAACTTGGCGGTGAAGGCGTCCACCACGCCCGCTTCGATGATCAGGCGCTTGGCGGCGGCGCAAACTTGGCCGCTGTTCTGGAAGCGGCCGATCACGGCGGCCTGCACGGCGGCGTCGAGGTCGGCGTCGTTGAGCACGATGAAAGGGTCGGAGCCGCCCAGTTCCAGCACGCATTTCTTCAACGCGGCGCCGGCCTGGGAGCCAATGGCCATGCCGGCGCGCACGCTGCCGGTGAGGGTCACGGCGGCAATGCGCGGGTCAGCGATGGCCTGGGACACGCCGTCCTGAGTGACGTTGATCACTTCGAACAGGCCTTCAGCAAAACCGGCTTTCTGCAACGCCGCTTTCATCAGGTAGGCGCTGCCCATCACGTTCGGGGCGTGTTTGAGCACGTAGGTATTGCCGGCGAGCAGGGTCGGCACGGCGCCGCGCAGCACTTGCCACACCGGGAAGTTCCACGGCATCACGGCGAGGATCGGGCCCAGCGGGCGGTATTCGATCTGGGCGCTGCCGTTGTCCACCAGGGTAGGCTCCGGGGCCAGCATGGCCGGGCCGTGGGTGGCGTACCACTCGCTGAGCTGGGCGCATTTTTCGATTTCGGCACGCGCCTGGGTGATGGGCTTGCCCATTTCCAGGGTGATCATCTGCGCCATGGCTTCGGCTTGCTCGCGCAGGGCGCCGGCCAGGGCCAGCAGCAATTCGGCACGCTGGCTGACCGGCTGGCGGCGCCAGGTGCGGAAGGCTGCGGTGGCACGGTCGAGGGCGGCGTCCAGTTGCGAGGCGGTTTCGTAGGGGTAGCTGCCGACTGTTTCGCCGGTGGCGGGGTTGATCGACAGGGCGTGGGTCTGGTGAGAAATAGCGTTCATGGCACCGTCCGGCTGAATGTGTGGAATAGGGTCAGCCTACGGGGATGTATGTTTTCTGGAAACTGAATAATATTAAGCAATACGTTCACGATTGGAGAATGAATTGGATCTGGTGCAGCTGGAAATCTTCAAGGCCGTTGCCGAGCAGGGCAGCATCAGCGCCGCCGCGCAGTTGATTCATCGGGTGCCGTCGAACCTGACCACGCGCATCAAGCAACTGGAGCAGGATTTGGGCGTGGAATTGTTTATCCGCGAAAAGAGCCGCCTGCGCCTGTCGCCCGCCGGATGGAATTTCCTCGGCTATGCGCGGCGCATTCTCGACCTGGTGCAGGAAGCCCGCGCGACGGTGGCGGGGGAGGAGCCCCAAGGCGCGTTTGCCCTCGGCTCCCTGGAAAGCACGGCGGCGGTGCGGATCCCGGCGCTGCTCGCGGCTTACAACCAGAAGCACACCAAGGTCGAGTTGGACCTGAGTACCGGGCCTTCAGGCACGATGATCGAGGGTGTGTTGTCGGGACGCTTAGCGGCGGCGTTTGTCGATGGGCCGGTATTGCATGCCACCCTGGAAGGCGTGGCGGTGTTCGAGGAGGAGATGGTGGTGATTGCGCCGCTGCATCACGGGCCGATCACGCGGGGGCAGGATGTGAATGGGGAGAGCATTTATACGTTCCGTTCCAACTGTTCCTACCGGCACCATTTCGAGCGCTGGTTTTCACAGGACGGCGCGGTGCCGGGGAGGATCTTCGAGATGGAGTCTTACCACGGCATGCTCGCCTGCGTCAGCGCCGGGGCGGGCCTGGCGCTGATGCCGCGCAGCATGCTGGAAAGCATGCCGGGGTTTACCACGGTGAGCGTGTGGCCACTGGCGGACGGTTTTCGCACACTGCATACCTGGCTGATCTGGCGCCGGGGCACCGTGTCGCAGAGTTTGAACAGTTTTGTGAAGTTGCTGGAGGAACGCGCTCTTCAAAACACCGCCCCTCCCACATTTTGATCTGTATCAGCCGCCGAATTGCAGGGTGCCCATGGCCAGTTTCGCCATGAGTGCCGTGGCGCCCAACTGCACCAGCCACAACGCCAGACCGCCCAGGAATACCCCCAGCGCCACTTGCAGTACCAGGCTTTTCTGACGCTTGGTTTGGGGCGCGCGCGGGGTGTAGTCGTGCAGTTCGTCGCGGTCGGCGCGCAAGTCCAGGTCGTCGTTTCTCATAAGGCTCTCACAGCAAGGGGGCAGTCGGGATTCAGTCTAGTGTGTTCGCCAGCAAAAAGGGGGAAGCCATTGGCTTCCCCCTTGGTAGAACGCTGGCAGGCTTATAGAACCTGAACAATCGCCTTTGTTACCGCAGCAATGTTCGATTGGTTCAACGCCGCCACACAGATACGCCCGGTATCGAGGGCGTAGATGCCAAACTCGCTGCGCAGGCGGGTGACTTGCTCAACGGTCAGGCCGGAGTAGGAGAACATCCCACGCTGGCGACCGACGAAGCTGAAGTCGTGGCCCGGCGCAGCCTTGGCCAGCTCGGCAACCATCTGCTCACGCATGCCACGGATGCGCAGGCGCATCTCGGCCAGTTCGGCTTCCCACTGCGCGCGCAGCTCAGGGCTGTTCAACACCGCGGCAACAATCGCGGCGCCGTGGGTTGGCGGGTTGGAGTAGTTGGTGCGGATCACACGCTTGACCTGGGACAGGATGCGCGCGCTTTCTTCCTTGGAGTCGCCGACGATGGACAGCGCGCCCACACGCTCGCCGTATAGGGAGAACGACTTGGAGAACGAGCTGGAGACAAAGAAGGTCAGGCCCGATTCGGCGAACAGGCGCACGGCAGCGGCGTCTTCGTGGATACCGTCGCCGAAGCCTTGGTAGGCCATGTCGAGGAACGGCACCAGGTTCTTGGCCTTGACCACGTCCAGCACGTGTTGCCAGTCGGCCGGGCTCAGGTCGACGCCGGTCGGGTTATGGCAGCAGGCGTGCAGCACCACGATGGACTGGGGCGGCAGGGCGTTGAGGTCTTCGAGCAGGCCGGCGCGGTTCACGTCGTGGGTGGCGGCGTCGTAGTAGCGGTAGTTCTGCACCGGGAAGCCGGCGGTTTCGAACAGGGCGCGGTGGTTTTCCCAGCTCGGGTCGCTGATGGCGACGACGGCGTCGGGCAGCAGCTGCTTGAGGAAGTCAGCACCGATCTTCAGCGCGCCGGTGCCGCCAACGGCTTGCACGGTCACTACGCGGCCCGCTTCGAGCAGAGGCGACTCGGTGCCGAACAGCAGGGTTTGTACGGCCTTGTCGTAGGCGGCGATGCCGTCGATCGGCAAGTAGCCACGGGCGGCGTGTTGCGCCACGCGAATGGCTTCCGCTTCGGCAACGGCACGCAAGAGTGGAATCTTCCCCTCCTCGTTGCAGTAAACGCCCACGCCAAGGTTGACCTTGGTGGTTCGTGTGTCGGCGTTGAATGCTTCGTTGAGGCCCAGGATTGGATCGCGTGGTGCCATTTCGACAGCGGAGAACAGGCTCATTTTGCGGCAGCTCTATGGGGGAAAGGAGGGACGTGTCGCGCTCCAGCCGAATGCACTAGAGCGGTGCACAAACGGGGAGCTAGTATAGAGGCCATCACGGCTGAGGGCGACAACCGAAACGGCTTTTCGGCCAAGTTTTTCGGTTTATTTGCCGACCGTTAGTCTTATTGCAACATTGATCAACCACGGCAGAAAGGACGATTGCCTTGAAACCCGTCACATTCGCCACCACTTCTACAGCTATCATGGTTTTTTCCTACGACCCGCTCTGAAACTTCGCGGGTTGTGGTCTTTTTCGTCCCCGACGGGTTTACAGTCTGGGGTGACTTCAAGAGGTACGTTATGTCGGATTTCCAACTAGTCACCCGCTTTGAACCTGCCGGCGACCAGCCCGAGGCCATTCGCCAGATGGTCGAAGGTATCGAGGCCGGCCTGGCGCACCAGACGCTGCTCGGGGTGACCGGTTCGGGCAAGACCTTCAGCATCGCCAACGTGATTGCGCAGATCAACCGCCCGACGCTGGTGCTGGCTCCGAACAAGACCCTGGCCGCGCAGTTGTACGGCGAGTTCAAGGCGTTCTTCCCGAACAACGCGGTGGAGTACTTCGTTTCCTACTACGACTACTATCAGCCCGAAGCCTACGTGCCGTCCTCCGACACCTTTATCGAGAAGGATGCGTCGATCAACGACCACATCGAGCAGATGCGGCTGTCGGCGACCAAGGCGTTACTGGAGCGCAAAGACGCGATCATCGTCACCACGGTGTCGTGCATCTACGGCCTGGGCAGCCCGGAAGCGTATTTGAAGATGGTGCTGCACGTGGACCGCGGCGACAAACTCGATCAGCGCGAGCTGCTGCGCCGCCTGACCAGCCTGCAATACACCCGCAATGACATGGATTTCGCCCGCGCCACCTTCCGCGTGCGTGGCGATGTGATCGACATCTACCCGGCCGAATCCGACCTGGAAGCGATCCGCATCGAGCTGTTTGACGATGAAGTCGAGAGCCTGTCGGCCTTCGACCCGTTGACCGGCGAAGTGATCCGCAAGCTGCCGCGTTTCACCTTCTACCCGAAAAGCCACTACGTGACGCCGCGCGAAACCCTGATGGGCGCCATCGAGGGCATCAAGGTCGAACTGGCTGAACGCCTGGAGTACTTGCGCGCCAACAACAAGCTGGTGGAAGCCCAGCGTTTGGAGCAACGCACGCGCTTTGACCTGGAGATGATCCTTGAGCTGGGCTACTGCAACGGCATCGAAAACTACTCGCGCTACCTCTCGGGCCGTGAGTCCGGGGCGCCGCCGCCGACCCTCTACGACTACCTGCCCGACGATGCGCTGCTGGTGATCGACGAGTCCCACGTCAGCGTGCCGCAAGTCGGCGCCATGTATAAGGGCGACCGCTCGCGTAAGGAAACCCTGGTGGAGTACGGCTTCCGTCTGCCGTCGGCGCTGGACAACCGGCCGATGCGCTTCGACGAATGGGAAGCCATCAGCCCGCAGACCATCTTTGTGTCGGCCACGCCGGGCAACTACGAGGCCGAACATGCCGGCCGTGTTATCGAGCAACTGGTGCGCCCCACCGGCCTGGTCGACCCGGAAATCGAAATCCGCCCGGCGCTGACCCAGGTTGATGACCTGTTGTCGGAGATCCACAAACGTGTGGCTCTGGAGGAGCGTGTGCTGGTCACCACGCTGACCAAGCGCATGTCCGAAGACTTGACCGACTACCTCGCCGACCACGGCGTGCGCGTGCGCTACCTGCACTCGGATATCGACACCGTGGAGCGCGTGGAAATCATCCGCGACCTGCGCCTGGGCACCTTTGACGTGCTGGTGGGCATCAACCTGCTGCGCGAAGGCCTGGACATGCCGGAAGTGTCGCTGGTGGCGATCCTCGATGCGGACAAGGAGGGCTTCCTGCGCTCCGAACGTTCGCTGATCCAGACCATCGGTCGTGCGGCGCGTAACCTCAATGGCCGGGCGATTCTCTACGCGGATCGCATCACCGGTTCCATGGAGCGGGCGATTGGCGAGACCCAACGCCGTCGCGACAAGCAAATTGCCTTCAACCTGGAAAACGGTATTACGCCTAAAGGCGTGTTCAAGGACGTTGCCGACATCATGGAAGGCGCCACCGTGCCGGGCTCGCGCAGCAAGAAGCGCAAGGGCATGGCCAAGGCCGCCGAAGAGAGCGCCAAGTACGAGAACGAACTGCGCTCGCCGAGTGAGATCACCAAGCGTATCCGCCAGTTGGAAGAGAAGATGTATCAGTTGGCGCGCGACCTGGAGTTCGAGGCGGCGGCGCAGACGCGCGATGAGATTGGCAAGTTGCGCGAGCGGTTGCTGGCTGTCTGATCTGCGGTGGCTGGACTGGCCTCGGTTTTCCAGAAATCCCCCAGGCTGTTACCATCCGCCCCTTGTTTCAATTTTCAGTTATATCGCCCATTCGAGACCTGCCATGACCACCGTCCGCACGCGCATTGCGCCATCGCCTACTGGGGATCCCCACGTCGGCACTGCCTACATCGCCTTGTTCAACTACTGCTTTGCCAAGCAGCATGGCGGTGAATTCATCCTGCGGATCGAAGACACCGACCAGTTGCGATCGACCCGTGAGTCGGAACAGCAGATTTTCGATGCCTTGCGCTGGTTGGGTATCACCTGGGCAGAAGGCCCGGACGTCGGCGGACCGCACGGCCCGTATCGCCAGAGCGAGCGCAGCGATATCTACAAGCAGTACACCCAGCAATTGGTCGACATGGGCCATGCGTTCCCGTGCTTCTGCACCGCTGAAGAGCTGGACCAGATGCGCGCCGAGCAACAGGCCCGTGGCGAAACCCCGCGTTACGACGGCCGTGCGCTGCTGCTGTCCAAGGAAGAAGTGGCCCAACGCCTGGCTGCCGGCGAGCCTCATGTGATTCGCATGAAGGTGCCGAGCGAAGGCGTGTGCGTGGTGCCGGACATGCTGCGCGGTGACGTCGAGATCCCGTGGGATCGCATGGACATGCAGGTGCTGATGAAGACCGACGGCCTGCCGACGTACTTCCTGGCCAACGTGGTCGACGACCATCTGATGGGCATCACCCACGTGCTGCGCGGCGAAGAGTGGCTGCCGTCGGCGCCCAAACTGATCCTGCTTTACGAGTACTTCGGTTGGGAACAGCCGCAGCTGTGCTACATGCCGCTGCTGCGTAACCCGGACAAGAGCAAGCTGTCCAAGCGCAAGAACCCGACTTCGGTGACGTTCTACGAGCGCATGGGCTTTATGCCTGAGGCGATGCTCAACTACCTGGGCCGCATGGGTTGGTCGATGCCGGACGAGCGCGAGAAGTTCTCGTTGCAGGAAATGGTCGATAACTTTGACCTGTCCCGTGTGTCCCTGGGTGGGCCGATCTTCGATATCGAGAAACTGTCTTGGCTCAATGGCCAGTGGCTGCGTGACTTGCCGGTGGAAGAATTCGCCAGCCGCGTGCAGCAATGGGCGCTGAACCCTGAATACATGATGAAGATCGCGCCGCTGGTGCAGGGCAGGGTGGAGACGTTCAGCCAGGTCGCACCGTTGGCCAGCTTCTTCTTTGCCGGTGGTGTGAACCCGGATGCCAAGCTGTTCGAATCCAAGAAGCTCTCGGGCGACCAGGTTCGTCAGTTGATGCAGTTGATCCTCTGGAAGCTGGAAAGCCTGCGCCAATGGGAGAAGGATGCGATCACTGCGACGATCCAGGCGGTGGTTGAATCCCTGGAACTGAAGCTGCGCGATGCCATGCCGCTGATGTTTGCCGCGATCACCGGGCAGGCCAGTTCGGTGTCGGTGCTCGATGCGATGGAAATTCTCGGCCCGGACCTTACCCGTTTCCGCCTGCGCCAAGCCCTTGATTTGCTTGGTGGTGTGTCGAAGAAAGAAAACAAAGAGTGGGAAAAACTGTTGGGCGCTATCGCTTAAGCAGCCCGTTGCAGCGACGAAACCCAGGTTTTCCGGGGTTTCGTCGGTAAGTGATTGTTATCCCGGCAAAAAATTTTGGAAAATGTTGAAAATAAATTTGACACACTTCCAAACCGCCATTAAGATTCGCCCCGTCCTCACCGATGAGGGGCTATAGCTCAGCTGGGAGAGCGCTTGCATGGCATGCAAGAGGTCAACGGTTCGATCCCGTTTAGCTCCACCAATTTACAGGTTCAAG
>NZ_JAFLXD010000051.1:0-44557 GCF_019891415.1 Pseudomonas sp. SH10-3B
TAACCAAACACCTCAGATTTGGGCGCTATCATAGCGCCCGATTGAAGTGTCCAAAATCATTAGGCCAGTTCAGCTTGCTCCCGATGAGGCCATCACCGTCACCACACATCCCCCTACCGCAACCCATCCCGAAACTGCCCCGGCGTCATCCCCGTCCAGCGCTTGAACGCGCGATTAAAGCTGCTGGTATCCGCAAACCCGAGCAGATGACTGATCTCCGCCAATGAGCACTGCGGATCCCGCAGGTGCAACAACGCCAGATTCTCCCGGCACTCATTGAGCAACGCATCAAACCGACACCCCTCATCCGCCAGATGCCGCTGCAAACTGCGCAAACTCAAGTGCAGCGCCTGGGCAATCCGCTCGGCACTTGGCTCGCCATCGGGCAGTTGCGCCTCGATGGCCGCGCGCACCTTGCGTTCCCAGGTCAGCGGTTGCAGTTGGGCGAGGGTGCGTTTGAGCACGGTTTCGTTGTGTTCGGCCAGTTCCGGGTTGGCGTCGTCCAGGTGGCTGTCGAAATCGCGGGCGGCAAATTCGAGGCGGTCTTCTTCGGCGCCGAAAAACACCGGTGCGCGAAACACCGCGTGCCAGGGCTTGGGGTCGGCGGGTTCCGGGCGCCGCAGGTACACCGCCAACGGCGCGTAGTCGCGGCCCAGGCGGTTGCGGCACGTGCGCACATAGATTGCGGCAAACGCATCGATGGCTTCCAGCGCCGGCGCCGGGCTGCCCGGTGGTTGCAGCAGGCGAAAGCGGTAGCGCTCGCCATCGCCGCTAAGTTCGAGCGTCAGGGCATCGCTGACCACCTGGTGATAACGCACGATGCGCTCGAACACCTCGCGCAGGCTGCCGCTTGCCACCAACGCATAACCCAGCGCATGAAAGGTGGTCGGGCTGACAAACCGCGACACCCGCAACCCGATGGCCGGATCGCCGCTGGCCTCCACCGCCAGTGCCCACAAGCGTGTGGTGGCCGACAGCGGGTAACGCGCGTTGGGGTCGTCCATCTGCTGCGGATCGAGCCCGGCCTGGGCGCACAGCGCGGCGCTGTCGAGACCGAGGGCATCGAGCTGCTTGCGCAGGGCGCGGGTCCAGCTGGCGAGGGAAGTCGGTTCGGTCATGGCGATTGGCGCTTGCGGTCAACAGGTTGGCGTGTGGGGCTAGCGTCCTGCAACAAGCCCTGGTGCAGGATGTAACCCTCAATGAATAAGAGGATGGGAGCATGGACGGTACTTCTGCAAGTCCCCAGCAGATGAACGCGCAACAGCGTTCGGCGCATATCCGTGAGGTGGTGCTCGCCGAAGGCGTGCGCTTGCGCCGCCGGCACCCGTGGTTGCAGCATCAGGACGCCCTGGGCGCGGGCATCCTGGCGTTTGCGCTGGTGGGCATGATCGGCTCGGCGGCGCTCTATATCAGCGGTCACATGGCCTGGTGGGCCTGCCTGCTGCTCAATGCGTTCCTCGCCTCACTGACCCACGAGCTGGAACACGACCTGATCCACAGCATGTACTTTCGCAAACAGCGCGTGCCGCACAACCTGATGATGGGCCTGGTGTGGCTGGCGCGGCCGAGCACCATCAACCCGTGGATCCGCCGCCACCTGCACCTCAATCACCACAAGGTCTCCGGCACCGAGACCGATATGGAGGAGCGCGCGATCACCAACGGCGAGCCCTGGGGCTTCGCGCGGTTGCTGATGGTGGGCGATAACGTGATGTCGGCGTTTATCCGCATGCTGCGCGCCAAGACCTGGGGCCACAAACTCAAGATCCTCAAGCGCTCGCTGCTGGTCTACGCGCCCCTGGCGCTGCTGCATTGGGGCGCGTGGTACATCTTCCTCGGCTTCCATGCCGCCAACGGCATCGCCAGCCTGCTGGGCACGCCGATCGACTGGTCCACCGGCACCTTGCAGATGATGCAGGTGATCGACATCGCCGCCGTGGTGATCATCGGCCCCAACGTGCTGCGTACCTTTTGCCTGCACTTTGTCAGCTCCAACATGCACTACTACGGCGATGTGGAACTGGGCAATGTGATCCAGCAAACCCAGGTGCTGAATCCGTGGTGGCTATGGCCGTTGCAGGCGTTCTGCTTCAACTTCGGCAGCACCCACGGGATTCACCACTTTGTGGTGAAGGAACCGTTCTACATCCGCCAGATGACGGCCAAGGTGGCGCATAAGGTCATGGCCCAGATGGGCGTGCGCTTCAATGATTTCGGTACGTTTGCGCGGGCTAATCGACTTGAACCCATGGCGTCGCCCCAGGCCCGGCTCAATCCGGCTGAAACGGCGACGCGCTGAGTACCACGCCGGTTTCGTCCACATACTGCTGCCAGTGGCCGATTAACGTGGCGAGTTTGTCTGGATGACTCAAGGCCAGGTCGTGGATTTCTCCAGGGTCCTGGCCCAGGTCATACAGCTGCCAGGTCGCCGGGCCCACGGGGCCGGGGATGTACACGGCCTTCCACTGACCCTGGCGAATCGCGCGGCGGCCAAACAGTTCCCAGCCGGTCACCGTGTTTTCGTCGTGCACCTGGGCGGTCTCGCCAGAGAGGAAGCCCAGCCACGACTTGCCCCGCAGCGGCGCCACCGGCTTGCCACGCCATTGTTTGCCCGGATGACGCACGCCGGCCAGGTCCAGGATGGTCGGCGTAATGTCCATCACCGTGCCGAATCCATGGCTGATACGGCCTTTGAGCGACAGCTGCGGATAGTGCACCAGCGCCGGCACGCGAATCCCGCCCTCGGTGGTGAACGCCTTGAACAAGCGTGACGGTGCGGTTGCCACCTGCGCCCACGACGGGCCATACCAGACGTAGGAGTTGGCGCGGCCGATATTGTCGAGGCTGTTGTCGTAATGCTGGTTGAGGTAAGTCAGCAGCTCGGGGCCGAACTTGGGAAAGGCTTCCAGCAGGGCGCCTTCGGCACCGTTGTCGGACATGAATACGATGAAGGTGTTATCCAGTTGCCCCTGCTGGCGCAGGTAATCCACGACCCGGCCGATGTTCCAGTCCATGCGTTCGACCATCGCCGCATACACCTCCATGGCCCGCGCCGAGACCTGGCGCTGTTTGTCGGTCAAGGCGGCCCACTGGGTGTTCAGTTCGATCAACGGATGGGGTTCGACGTCGGCGTCGATCAGCCCGAGTGCCTTGAGTTTTTCCAGGCGTTCCAGGCGCAGCGCGTCGGGGCCGGCGTCGTAGCGGCCACGGTACTTCTCAACGATGTCCGCAGGCGCTTGCAACGGCCAGTGCGGCGCGGAAAACGGCAGGTAAGCGAAGAACGGCCGGGCCTGGTCGCGCTCCTTGAGGTACTGCAGCAGCTTGTCGCCGAAGGCATCGGAGGAATAGAAATCCTTGGGCAGTTGTTCGACGAACCGGTCGTCTTCGATGTACAGCGCCGGGGTGGATTTGAGCAGGCCAGGCGTGTGTTCGTCGTAGGTCGGCTCGAAACCGTAGTGGTTGGCCGCCCCCGGCAGCAGCGAGAACGAACGCTCGAAACCACGGGCGTGAGGCGCCAGTTCGGCGGTCAGGCCCAGGTGCCACTTGCCGCTCATCAGTGTCTGGTAACCGGCCTCGCGCAGCAGCTCCGGCAGCGCCACCACCTTGTCATTCAAGTAGCCCTCGTAGCCGGGCTTGCCGATCAGCTCCGGGGTCAGCGCCTCGGCCATGGTGCCAATACCGGCGATATGGTGGTCGGTGCCAGTCAGCAGCATCGAGCGGGTGGGCGAGCAGGTGGGGGCGGTGTGGAAGTCGGTCAGGCGCAGGCCGTTCAGAGCCAGGGCGTCCAGGTGCGGCGTGGAAATTTCCCCGCCAAAGGCGCCGAGGTCGGAGAAGCCCATGTCATCGGCCAGAATCACTAGAAAATTGGGACGTTGCGGCATCAAGGCGCTCCTTTTTTCAGCAGGCAATAAAGGCCAATGGCAGATCGCGGATCTGTTCGCGCACCGGCGGCTGGTAGTGGTCATCGTTGGTCAATTCATGCAGCAGTTCTTCACGCAGTTGGTGGAATTCAAAACTGCTGCGCTGACGTGGATGTGGCAGGGCGACGTCCACCACCTGCTTGATCCGCCCCGGCCGGGGCTCCATCACCACCACCCGGTCGGCGAGGAAAATCGCTTCCTCCACGTCGTGGGTCACCAACACCGTGGTGATTTTCGCGCGGGCGCGAATTGCCAGGAGTTCATCCTGCATCTGCTGGCGGGTCAGGGCGTCGAGGGCG
The DNA here is from genome assembly GCF_019891415.1 of Pseudomonas sp. SH10-3B. Taxonomy (NCBI): domain Bacteria; kingdom Pseudomonadati; phylum Pseudomonadota; class Gammaproteobacteria; order Pseudomonadales; family Pseudomonadaceae; genus Pseudomonas; species Pseudomonas sp. SH10-3B. The sequence goes on from NZ_JAFLXD010000051.1 coordinate 4,220, forward strand.
CCGAACGGTTCGTCCAGCAACAGGATGCGCGGGCTGGCCACCAGGCCGCGGGCAATCGCCACCCGTTGCGCCATGCCGCCGGACAGTTGGTGCGGATAGGCGCGGGTGAAGTCGGTGAGGCCCACCAGTTCGATAAAGTCAGCGATGCGCCGGTTTCGCTCGGCCTCGCTCAACGGCTCGTTGACCAGGCCCAGGCCGATGTTTTCCGCCACGCTCAGCCACGGGAACAAACGGTGCTCCTGGAACACGATGCCGCGTTCGCCGCCGATGCCGCTGACCGCTTTGCCGTCGACGCGGATCTCGCCGCGAAACTGCGTATCCAGCCCCACCAGCAGGCGCAGCAGGGTGGATTTGCCGCAGCCGCTGGAGCCGACAATCGCGACGAATTCGCCTTCGGCAATCTCCAGGTTGAATTCGCGGATGGCTTCCAGCTCGAAGCCGTCGACGTCAAAGGTCTTGCCCACATGGTTGAAGCTGACGATAGGTGCGTTCATGCGTGTCTCCAGCGGGTGGCGCGGGTTTCGATGCGTTGGCCGATCAGGTTGAGGGCCGCGCCGGTGAGGCCGACCAGGAGCATGCCGCTCATGATCAGGTCCATGCGCAGCAGTTGTTGGGCGCCGATCATCAGGCTGCCGATACCGCCGTTGGACGGCATGAAATATTCCGCACCGATGGTGCCCAGCCAGGCGTAGATCAGGCTCAGGCGCAGGCCGGCGAAAATGCCGGCTGCGGCGCCTGGCAGCACCAGGCGTCGTAACCGTTGGAACAGGTTCAGGCGCAACACCTGCGCCGCTTCGTTGAGCTGCGGCGACAGATTCAGCACGCTGCGTTGGGTGGCGATAAACAGCGGGAAGAAGGCGGCGAGGGCGATAAACACCCACTTGGCCAACTCACCCAGGCCAAACCACGCAGTGAGCAGCGGCACCCAGGCGAAAATCGCGATCTGGCGCAAGGCGGCCAGGGTCGGCCCGAGTACCCGCTCACTGCGCCGTGACAGTCCCAGCCACAGGCCCATGGCAAAGCCAAGGCCGCCGCCGAGTATCAACCCGCCCAGGCTTCGACCCAGGCTGGTGCCCAGTGCACCGCTGAGGTTGCCATCCACGACCCCGGCGACGGTGGTGTGCAGCACCACCCACGGGCTGACCAGAATGTTCGGGTCTACCCAGCCTTGTTGCGTCGCGACCTGCCACAGCGCCAGCAACAGCAGGGGCAGCAACCACGGTTGCAGGCGCTGCCAGCCTTGATAGCGCGGCCCGCGACGAATCTGCGCCGTGGCCGGATGGGGCCAGTGCACCCATTTGCGGTCCAGCCAGCCAATGCCACGGTCCATCACCACGCCAAATACGCCGATGACCACGATGCACACGAAGACGATATCGAGCATGAACAGCTGGCGCGCCCACACCATCAGGTAGCCGATGCCTTCGCTGGAAGCCAGCAACTCCACCGCCAGCAGCGAGGTCCAGCCGGCCGCCAGGGCAAGGCGTACCCCGGCCATAAAGGCGGGGAGCGCGGCAGGCAGGATCAGGCGGCGGATCAACAGGTGCGTGGGCAAACGCGACACGCGGGCGGCTTCACGCAACTGGGGTTGGGCGTCGCGTACGCCCACCAGGGTATGCAGGGTGACGGGCACCACGATCGCCTTCACCAGCACCACCAGTTTCAGGGTTTCGCCAATGCCGAAGAACACCATGAACAGTGGAATCCAGGCCAGCGTCGGTACTTGCGACAACGCACTGAACGTAGGAAACACCAGGCGCTCGGCGCGCGCACTGAAACCCAGCAACGCGCCCAGCAGCGCCCCGGCCCCAATACCCGCCAGCAGGCCCCAGAATAGGCGTTGCAGGCTGATTGCCAAGTGGCTCCACAGCTCGCCGCCGGCCAGCTCCACGGCGCTGCTCCACACCAGGGACGGTGGCGGCAGGATCTGTTCGCTCATCCAGTGATTGCGGCTCGCCAGCCACCACAGCGCAAACAGCGTCACCGGCAGCAACCATGGCAACAGGCGTTCACTGCGCAGCGGCCAGCGTGGCGTGGCGCCGGGAGCCGCGAGCGGAAGGCTCAAAAGTGAAATTCGGGCCATGGAGGACCTCCGTTGTCGCCGATGGCGTTATGTGTTTTTGATCTTATAAAAACGCAATCAAGATGATTGGGGGATAAGAAAAATCATTTAAAGCTTCTGCCCGGCACGCATCCAATGCATTCGAAGAATATTTTCGATGCTGTTTATGCATAGTCCTCTGGGGCCGGCGTTTTCACTTGTATAGATCCAAAAGCTATTAAATTGTGAATTTATAGTATTTAAAGTTTTGATCAGGGTGTGCGTACTTTCTGCTTCCCAGGCGACCCTCGCCCACAAGGAGCTGCGCTTATGAAACTGCCCTTCAAACGACTGATCACCCTGGTCGCAGGCACCGCACTGGCGGGCCTGGTACAGGCTGCCGACCTCAAGGAAATCCGCATCGCCGTGCCCGACCTCAGCGCAGGCAGCCAGCACAGTGGCGGCGGTATAACGGACGTGTTGCGCGAGCAGCAGATCTTCGAAAAAGCCTTTGCCGACCAAGGCATCAAGATCCAGTGGAATTACTTCAAGGGCGCCGGCCCGGTGATCAATGAAGCCTTCGCCAATGGCCAGGTGGACCTGGCTTACCTGGGCGACCTGGCGGCGATCATCGGCCGCTCCAATGGCCTGGAGACGCGCTTGCTCAGCGCCACCGCGCGGGACATCAAGCAGTACCTCGGCGTGGTACCGGGCTCAGGCATCAAGACCTTGCAGGACCTCAAGGGCAAGCGCGTCGCGGTGTTCCGTGGTACGGCAAGCCAGCTGTCGTTCGACAGTGCGTTGGCCAGCCAGGGCTTGAGTGAGAAGGACCTCAAAGTCATCAGCCTGGACTACAACGCCGCCAATGCCGCGTTGGCCGCCAAGCAGATCGACGCCACCTGGGGTGGATCGAACCTGACGGCGTTACAAGCCAAGGGGCTGGCTGAAATTCCGCTGACCACCAAGGACCTCGGCGGCGCCGGCAGCATCCAGGCGGTGCTGGTGGGCAGCAAACAGTTTGTCGACGAGCACCCCGACGCCGTCGCCAAGCTGCTCAAGGCCCAGCAGCAGGCGGTGCAATGGTTGACCGATGACAACAACAAACAAGCCTACATTGCGCTGGTGTCCGGGCTGGCCAGTTACCCGCCGGTGATCCTCACCAATGACTTGAAAGACCAGACCCTCAGCGAGATTTTCCCGTCGACCCTGGACCCGGTGTTCCTGACTAAATTGCAGGGTTCGGTGGACCTGGCCTCCAAGGAGAAGCTGATTCGCAAGCCGTTCCAGGTGAGTGACTGGGTGGCGCCGAATCTGGCGGCGGCGGGGCTTTGAGTCGGGTGGTGCCTGGGCTATCGCCATCGGGGGCTTGCCCCCGATGAAGCCCTTCAAACCGCCACACTCACTTCCTGCCTGTCCACCTCCACCAGCGTCTCGATCATCGCTTTTGCCGCCGGCGACAACCGCGAACCGGTGCGGCTGACAATCCCGCAGCGGGCGCTCATGGTCTCCATGTTCTGCGGCAGGTTGCGCCAGTGCAGCAGCTTCAACGTGCCTTGGGCGATGTCTTCGGCGAACGCCTCCTCGGTGCCGACGCCGATGGCGTTGGACTGCAGCACGATCTTCACCAGCGCCGGGAAATGTTCGGTCTGGATGCTCGGGGAAAAATCCATGCGCCCGCTCAGGTTCGCCAACAGTTTGCGAATGCCCTGTGAGATCAGCGGCGCCGCCAGCGGGTAGTCGAACATGTCGTTGGTCGACAGGCTGTCCTTGGCCAGCAACGGGTGCCCCGGTCGGCAAAAAAATACCCCGCGCTTGGGGGTCAGTGCGCGGGTCTGGAAATTCGGGTCGGCTTCGAATTGGCGGATGTCGGCGATAAAGAACTCGATCTCTTCACGGCTCAGGGCACGGCTGAGTTTTTCCCAGTTATCCACCTGGAAACTGGTGCGGATTTTCGGGTGGGCGCTGATAAAGCGCGCCACCGCATCCGGTACCAGTTTCACCGCCGGGGCCGGGCCGCAGCCGAAGCGCAGGTCGCCGGCGTCGAGCTTGGTCATGCGCGTGACTTCGCTGCTCAGCAAGGCGGCGCCATGCACCAGGGTCAGGGCGTGTTGCAGCACTACCTGGCCTTCCGGCGTGGGGCGCAGGTCCTTGTGACCACGGTCGACCAGCACGCAGCCGAACTCCTGTTCCAACCCCTGGATGCTGCGGCTGAACGCCGGTTGGGTGATGCCCATGGCGTCCGCCGCACGCACGAAACTGCGGTGTTCGTTGAGGGCGATGAAGTACCGCAGTTGGCGAAGATCCATATGCTTTCCCTGCATCTTAAAAATAGGTCGAAGGCATTTGCGACCACGGGAGCAGAGGTTTTAAATGCAAGCTATTATTCCGTCAACGAAGCATTCGTTCATTTGCTAGACCTAAATTGCATATGGATAGAGCGTTGTCGGAAAGCGTCCCCATCAGCAGGCACAAGAGGGTCATCACCATGAGCAACGCCGCATTAGCTGTTCAACCCGTCGCCCAGGCGCTGGATATTCACCCGGTCGCCGGCCGCATCGGCGCCGAGATCCGCGGCATCACACTGTCCGGCGATCTGGATGCCGCCACGGTCGAAGCCATCCAGCAGGCGCTGGTGCAGTACAAGGTGATCTTCTTCCGCGAGCAGACTCACCTCGATGACCAGAGCCAGGAAGCCTTTGCCCATCTGCTCGGCGAGCCGATTGCCCACCCGACGGTGCCGGTGCGCGACGGCACGCGCTTCCTCATGGAGCTGGACGGTACCCGTGGCCAGCGCGCCAATTCCTGGCACACCGACGTGACCTTCGTCGATGCCTACCCGAAAGCCTCGGTCCTGCGTTCGGTGCTCGCGCCCAAATCCGGTGGCGACACGGTCTGGGCCAACACCTCAAGCGCCTACAACGACCTCAGCGTCGAACTGCGCGCCCTGGCGGATAACTTGTGGGCGGTGCACAGCAACGAATACGACTACGCCGCGCTCAAGCCGGATGTGTCGGTAGAGCGGCTTGAGGCATACCGCAAGGTGTTCACTTCGACGGTGTACGAAACCGAACACCCGGTGGTGCGCGTGCATCCGGTCAGTGGCGAGAAGACCCTGTTGCTGGGGCACTTCGTCAAGCGCCTGAAAGGCTATTCCCAGGCGGACTCGACCCAGCTGTTCAACCTGCTGCAAAGCCACGTCACCCGCCTGGAAAATACCGTGCGCTGGCGCTGGAACACCGGCGACGTGGCGATCTGGGACAACCGCGCGACCCAGCATTACGCCGTGGACGACTACGGCACCCAGGAACGCATCGTGCGCCGGGTGACGCTCAAGGGTGATGTGCCGGTGGGCGTGCACGGGCAGCGCAGCCAGACCACCAAAGGTCTCTGAGCTGACAACGCTTCAAATGTGGGAGGGGGTAAGCCCCAATACCAGTTAGTTAAGGGCGAACACCGTACCTGTGGCGAGCGGGCTTGTCCCGCGTTGGGGTGCGAAGCGCCCCTAACGAAGACGAATGTGGTGTATCAGGCACTCCTCTGCGCCTGGTTCTGGGGCTGCCTCGCACCCCAACGCGGGACAAGCCCGCTCGCCACAGAGGTAGTGGGGCCTCCCACATTCGATGTGTGGTTTACCACACGCCGATTTGCACCACTTTCTCCGCCTCCGGCTCACCATACCGAAACCGTTGGCCACGCAGATCAATCTCTGCGTGGCTGATAGTGGTGCGCCGCTTCAGCCCGCGCAGCCATTCGAACAGGTACCCCACATGGGTTTCGCGCACCTCGGCATAGGCCGGGTCGCTGCCCAGGTCGTGCAGTTCCTGCGGGTCGTTTTCCAGGTCGAACAGCTGTGGACGGAAGCCGTCGTACGCCAGGTATTTCCAGCGTTCGCTGCGCACCATGGTCATGCGGCAACGGTCGATGGGTTGCGCCAGGCGTTCGCGGGCCGGGGCCTGGAAGGCGTAGTCGTACTCGGCGATGGCGTAGCGGCGCCAGCGCGTTGCCTGGCCGTGCAGCAACGGGATCAGTGAGCGCCCTTCCAGGCGGTGCTCGGCTGCGGGCAGGCCCAAGGCGTCGAGGAAGGTCGGCAGTGCATCAATGGTTTCCACCAGGCGCGCGTCCACCGTGCCACGGCTGGCATCGGCAGCGGCGCGTGGGTCACGCACGATCAGCGGAATGCCCACCGCAGGTTCCAGCAAAAATTCTTTTTCGCCGAGGAAGTGATCGCCGAGGAAATCGCCGTGGTCGCTGGTGAACACGATCAGAGTGTCGTCCCAACGGCCGTTGCCTTGCAGAAAATCGAACAGTCGCCCCAGTTGGTCGTCGACCTGTTTGATCAAGCCCATGTAGGTGGGAATTACCGTGAGCCGTACCTCGTCACGGGAAAAGTTCAGGCTCTCCTGGTGCTGGCGGAATGCCTGGTACACCGGGTGATCGCTGGTCTCCCCTGGCTGGATCGGTGCCTGGATATGCTCGGCGCCATACAGCGCGTGATACGGCGCCGGTGCGATGTAGGGCCAGTGTGGCTTGATATACGACAGGTGCAGGCACCACGGTTGTTCGGCCTGCTCACGGATAAAGTCGATCGCACGGTCGGTGGTGTAGACGGTTTCCGAGTGTTCCTCGGCCACGCGCGCGGGCAGGCCTGCATTGCGCATGTGCCAACCGCTGAGGACTTCGCCGTTTTCACCTGCTGCCGCATTCGCCCATTCGTGCCACGGGTTGGTGCCGCTGTAGCCTTGCTCGCGCAGGTAATGGGTGTAGGGCGCGGACTCGCGTTTTTCATCGAACAGCGGGCTGTCGGGGTAGATGCCGTCGTGACGCAGGTACGCCTCGAAGCCGACCTCGTTCAACGGCTCGGCCTGCTCGCTGTCGGGGTCGATATTCAGGCGTTGCAAGGCTTCCACATTGGGCGTGGCGTGGGTCTTGCCGACCAGTGCCGTGCGGATGCCGTGGGGGCGCAGGTAGTCGCCGATGGTCAGTTCTTCCAGGGGCAACGGCACCGCATTCCACGCCACCTGATGGCTGCTGACGTAGCGCCCGGTATAGGCCGACATGCGTGAGGGCCCGCAGATGGTGCCTTGGGTATAGGCGCGGCTGAAGCGCACGCCGGCGGCGGCCAGGCGATCGATGTTCGGTGTGTGCAAGTGGGCGTGGCCGTAGCACGACAGGTAATCGCGGCGCAGTTGGTCGCACATGATGTACAGCACGTTGCGCACGGGTTTGGGGTGGGACATGGGGCTTCACCAGACGGAGGACAGGTGAGGTTTTTCGCCGTTCGGGTGGGGGGCTGGCAAGTGCATTTGGGGACTGGCTTCGATGCAGTGAATGCATGGCCTAAACGGCGACGTTCTCCAGTGCACACACATCCTCATCCAACTCATCGATCTGCTTGATCTGCTCGATCATCGCTTCCGCCAGCGGCGACAAGCGATACCCCGCACGGCTGACGATGCCGTAGCGGGTGTAACGCTCCTCCAGATCCTCAGCCAGGCCCTCGATCTTCAAGCACACCAGTTCGCCCCGGGCCATGTGCAGCACATCACTGTTGGCGCTGACGATGCCGATGGCGTCGGAGCGCAGCACTACGCCCATCAGGCTATAGCCGTTCTCGCATTCGACATTGGGCAGGTAATCGGGCCGGCCGCTGAGGTCGACGATGACCTTGCGCAGGTTGGGCGGGCGGATGGTCACGGCCAGCGGGTAACTCATCAGCTCGGCGGCGCTCACGCTGTCGCGCAGGGCCAGCGGGTGGCCGGCGCGGCAGCAGAAATACCAGCGGCGCGGGCGCAGGCGGTGGGTGTGATAGTCCGGGTTGGCTTCGAAGTGGCGGGTGTCGGCGACGAAAAACTCGAACTCTTCACTGAGCAGGCGTTTGCTCAGGCTCTGCCAGTCGTCCACCTGGTACTGCACCCGTGCCTTGGGGTAGCGCCCGATAAAACTGCCGATGGCGCGGGGGATCAAGCCGCCGGCCGGTGCCGGGCCGCAACCGAAGCGCAACTCCCCCGCCTCCAGGCCATTGAACTGGCTGATCTCGTTGGCCAATTGCTGCGCGCCGCTGACCAGGCGCCGGGCGTGCTCCAGCAAGACCTGGCCTTGTTTGGTCGGTGCCAGGTCCTTGCGGCCGCGATCCACCAGTTGGCAGCCGGCACTGTGTTCCAGGGCCTGGATGCTGCGACTGAACGCCGATTGCGACAGGTTCACGGCCAACGCCGCCGCCACAAAACTGCGTTGTTCAGCAAGGGCGATGAAGTGACGAAGCTGGCGCAAATCGATATGCATTTTTCACATCAAAAATATCTGGGAAATGCATTGGCTATGCATTAGGTCGACTCCTTATAAAGGCTATCTCTTATGCAGTAAATGTTCGTTAAAACATAAATAAATAACCTAAAGGAATATCTCTCGATGGATATTTCCAGGTTCCGGAGCCGCTTATGAGTCTGTTGAAGTCCGCTGTCCCTTCCTCTCCCTGGCGGCTCAAGCGCTTGCCGCTGGCGCTGTTGCTGGCCGGTAGTGCGAGCTGGACGCCCAGCCACGCGGCCGACGCAAACACGCCTGCGCCCGAAGGCGAGAGCGCCAATGGCCAACTGGAAACCGTCACGGTGACCGCTCGGCGCCGCACCGAGAGTGCCCAGGAAGTGCCGACGCCCATGAGCGTGATCGGCGGGCAGGCGCTGGAGAGCCAGCGGGTGTACCGGATTCAGGATTTGCAGCAACTGGTGCCCAGCGTCAACGTCGCCTACATGCATGCGCGTCAGTCCAGCGTGTCGATTCGCGGCCTGGGCAACAACCCGGCGAGTGACGGCCTTGAGGGCAGCGTGGGGCTGTATATCGACAACGTCTACCTCGGGCGGCCGGGCATGGCGGTGTTCGACCTGATGGACATCGAACAGCTTGAAGTCTTGCGCGGCCCGCAAGGGACCTTGTTCGGCAAAAACACCACCGCGGGGGTGATCAACATCAGCACGCGCGCGCCGAGTTTTACCCCGGAGCGCAGCATTGAAACCTCGTTGGGCGAGGACGGCTACTTCCAGACCAAGGGCACGATTTCCGGCCCGCTCACCGATGACCTGGCGGGGCGTTTCTCGGCGTATCGCACCCGCAGCGACGGCGACATCAAGAACGAATACAACGGCCATGACCTCAACGGTGGCTCGCGCCAGGGTTTTCGCGGGCAACTGCTGTACAGGCCCAGCGAGGCGTTCAACCTGCGCTGGATCGGCGATTACAACGAAGAGGATTCCAGCGCCGGCACCCGTGTGCTGTACAGCACCGGGCCGACCATCAACGGCACCAACCTCTACCAGTCGCGGGCCAACGCGGCAGGCGCGACCCTGGTGGACGGCACCCATCGCAAGGTCAACCTCGACAGCGACCAGCATGTCACGGTGTTCCAGGGCGGCACGTCGCTGGAAGCCAACTGGACGTTGCCGAGTGACTTCACCCTGACCTCGGTCAGTTCGTATCGCTTCTGGAATTTCACCCCGCGTAACGACGACGGCCTTAACGTGCCGGCGTCGTATAACGCCGGGGTGTCGGTGGAAGACAAACAGTGGTCCCAGGAATTCCGGCTGGCTTCGCCTACCGGCGGTTTCTTCGATTACGTGCTGGGCGCCTACTACTTCGGTAATTCGCTGGATAACAAATCCTTCAGCTATTACGGGCCGCAGGCCGACATCTGGAACGGCACGCCAGCCGGCGCACTGGCCAACGTCAGCAGCGTCGGCAACGGGCACATTCGCACCGACAGTTTCGCACTGTTTGCCCAAGGCACCTGGCACCTGACCGAGCGCCTGGATTTCACCGCTGGCCTGCGTGGCACCTATGAAGAAAAAAGTGCCTGGGTCACGCGTAACACTCCCCTCGGCGGTGCGGCGGTCACCGGTGCTGCCGCTACGGCTCGACGTGGCCGCGCGGGGGCATACGATTCCGGTGATCTCACGCAATACAGCACCAGCCCCTCGGGTTTGCTGAACCTGAGCTACCACTTCAACGAAAACCTGCTGGGCTACGCGACCTTGTCCCATGGCGAGAAGTCCGGCGGGGTCAACCTGGCGGTAGGCTCAGCACCGACGGCCGGTGCCGACTCATTGCTGATCGGCACCGAGCGCGCCAACAACGCCGAACTGGGTTTCAAAAGCACGCTGTGGGACCGGCGGCTGCAGCTCAATGCCAACCTGTTCTGGACCCAGGTCAACGGTTACCAGACCAATGCCTATGACCAGAACAACCGTGTGCAGTACCTGACCAACGCCGGTTCGGTGCGCTCGCGGGGCGTCGAGGTGGAAAGCACCCTGGTGCCGATCCAGGGCCTGACGCTGAACATCAACGGCTCGTTCAACGATGTGAGCTACCTGTCTTACAAGGATGCGCCGTGCCCGCCGGAAGTCAGTCTGCGCCCCGGTGCGCCGGCCTCCTGCGACCTGAGTGGGCATCAAGTGGTGGGGGCGTCGAAATGGATCGCCAACGCCAACGGCGAATACAAGTGGAACCTGGATAACGGCTTCGAACCCTATGTCACCGCCAGCTATGCCTTCCGCTCCAAGGCCGTGGGCACGGTGGAGGACTCCGACTATGGACAGATTCCTGCCTACGCCGTGGTCAACCTGTCCACCGGCCTGCGTGGCAACTATGAGCAGGGGCAGTGGGACGTGTCGTTATGGCTGAAAAACGCCTTCGACAAGACCTACTACACCACTCTGTGGACGGGGGGGAACGGCGGCTACGAAGGCTTGCTCGGTACACCGCGCACGCTAGGAGTGACTGGGCGCTATGACTTCTAGCCCTGTGCGATAGGTGGCCGGGCTGAACACTCGCGTCACCACCAGCATCGCCACCGCCGTGACCGTCAGCACCACCCAGGCGCTGACAAAATTGCCGGTCAGTTCGCGCAGCCAGCCGGTCATCCACGGCGATACGGCGTTGATCAAAAAGCCCACGCCTTGCACAAAGGCCGCCAGTTGCCCGGCTTGGCGTGGGTCGCGGTGGTGGTCGAGGGTCAGCAGCAGGCTCAGGGCGAAACACGCGCCCAGGCCGAAGCCACACAACGCCACCCAGAGGTGCGGATACTCCTGCGGCGCGATGATCAGGCCGAGGTAACCCACGGTCTGGGCCAGCAGGGCAATGCCCAGCAGCGGCCGACGGTCGATACCGCGTTGCGCCAGCACCGGCATCAACAGCGCGGCGAGCACCTGGAAAATAGTCATGAACGCCAGCAGCGAACCGCTGGGCAACACGCCCCAGCCCAGTTGCTGATAGTAGGCCGGCAGCCACGCCACCAGGCTCATGTAGCCGCAATTGACCAGGCCGAAATACAGCGCCAGCAACCAGGCGCGACGATTGCGCAGGTCCTTGAAGGCCGGCACCACCTGTGGATTTCTGGCCGCGCCCAGCGGCAGCCAGGCCCATAGCAGCAAGGCGCCCAGCGCCGGCAGCAGCCACACCCCCAACCCCGCCTGCCATTGCTGGAAATGCGTGGCCACCAGCGGGCTGAGCAGCGCAGCGAGCCCGCCGCCGGCCATCAGCGAGGCGGAGTACACGCCCATCGCCACCGGCACGCGATGACGGAATTCGCGCTTGATCATCGCCGGCACCAAGGCCTGGATCAGCGCCACACCCGCGCCGCCGAGCAACGCCGTGACCAGCAGCGCCGACGCCTGGCCCATCAACCAGCGCGCCAGGCACGCCAGCAGGATCATCATCAAGCCCAGGGCGATGCCGCGCCGCTCGCCCAGGCGGGCTTCGACGCGCACGCCCACCAGCGCCACCAACCCCATGCACACCACCGGCAGGCTGGTCAGCAGGGCGCTGCTCTGGAAGCTCAGGCCGGTGGCCTGGCGAATCTCGCCGAGCAACGGGCTGATGGAGCTGAGGATCGGCCGCAGGTTCAGGCCGAGCACCACCAGCAGGCCCCAGCCGGCGAGGGATTTATTCAGGGTCATGCAACGCTCTTGCAGTCGGTAAATGAGGCGTGAGTATGGCCAGCACCAAAGGTATTCTGAAATTAAATATAACCATGCTAACCAGTGGCAAATGGAATGGTGACACCCATGTTCGATCCCGTGTTGTTGCGCAGCTTTGTCGCCGTGGTGGACTGCGGCAACTTCACCCGCGCCGCCGAGCGCCTGCACTTGACCCAGTCCACCGTGAGCCAGCAGATCCGCCGCCTGGAAGAGGCGGTGGCGTGCCAGTTGCTGGACCGCGACCAGCGCCGCGTGGTCGCCACCGCCGAGGGCGAGCGCTTGCTGGCCTATGCGCGGCGTATCCTCGCACTGCATGAAGAAGCCGCCGATGTGTTGATCAACCAACAGAGCGACGGCGTGCTGCGCCTCGGCGTACCGGAAGACTTTGCCGCCGAGCGCCTGATGCCGTTGCTGTCGGCGTTTGTGCTGGCGTATCCACGGGTGCGCCTGGAGGTCACCAGCGGTCTTGGCCCCGAGTTGCAGCGCCAATACCGCAGCGGCGAGTTCGATGTGTTGCTGGTCAAGCAGATGGGCGACAGCGCCGACTGCCTGGCCTCCTGGCCCGAGCCGTTGTGCTGGGTCGACAGCCGCAGCACGCCGTGCCTGGGCCGCGATCCGTTGCCGTTGGTGGCCTTTCCGGTGGGTGGCCTGTACCGCAATGAAATGCTGCAACACCTGGAAGTGAGCGGCTGGCGCTGGCGTATCGGCTATTCCAGCGCGAGCCTGGCCAGCGTGTGTTCGGCGGTGGCGGCGGGATTGGGTGTAAGTCTGTTGCCGCGACGCGTTGTGCTGCCAGGGCATGTGGAACTAGGGCCGGACAGTGGTTTGCCCGTGGTGCAAGGCGTGCGTCTGGCGTTGTATGCCCGTCATGGCCTGAGTGCCGCAGGGCAGTGCTTACAGGCTGAACTGTTCGATTTGTGCGCAAACAGCCCCGTTGAGCCATGCCTTAACTGAATATTTTGTATGCCTGAAAAGCATCAAAAAAAACCACCTCGGCGCCAGGCCACGCCGGCCGGGGCTTTGGTGTTTGCAGAGCGTTCGCTTATTCAAATTTGATCTATCTATAACTTTAAAGATTGCTTTAAGAGATAAGCGTTTGGCACCGATGATTCAGCCCTCGACGGCCTTCCACGCAGGCCCGTCGGTTTTTTGGTTTCGAAACCGTAGGGAGTGAATCAATGGGCAATGTCCAGACCGCCGCCAGTGCATCCGAGGCGCAATGGCGCCAGGCACCGAGTGGTGAGTTGGTCGACCTTGGCCGGCCGCACCGCGCGCCGTTGGGGCAATTGCGAACGCAGAAAACCCCAAAGCGCTTCTCCAGCCGCCGCGAAGGGATCCTGCTCGGTCTGTTGGTACTGGCCCTGCACGGTGCGGTGATTTATTGGGTAAGCCAGAAACCCACTCCGGTGCTGCCGATTGTGCCGCCGGAAATTCCGCCGATGACCATCGAATTTTCCCAGCCGGCACCGCCCGTGGTGGAACCGCCACCGCCTGTGCCGCCACCACCGCCGCCGCCCGTGGTCGAGCCACCGCCGCCGGTTGTGGATGAGTTGGCCGCCAAGCCGGCGCCGCCCAAGCCGATTCCAAAACCTAAGCCCAAGCCGGTGCCAAAGCCTGAGCCCAAGCCCGCACCGAAACCGGTCGAGCAGGCGCCCACGCCACCGCAACCGGCGCCACCGGCCCCCGCGCCCGCTCCGCCCGCGCCAGCCCCGGTGACACCGGCTTCGGCCAACGCCGCGTACCTCAAGAACCCGGCGCCGGAGTACCCGTCACTGGCGCAGCGTCGCGGTTGGGAAGGCACGGTGTTGTTGCGGGTGCATGTATTGGCCAGCGGCAAGCCGGGCGAGATCCAGGTCCAGAAAAGCAGCGGTCGCCAGCAACTCGACGACGCCGCACTGACCGCCGTGAAGCGTTGGAGCTTCGTGCCGGCCAAGCAGGGCGATGTGGCCCAGGATGGCTGGGTCAGCGTACCGATCGATTTCAAGATTCACTAACTATTGCGCTGCGGTGTGCACCACACGCCGCGACTTGTACAGAGGGAAAACATCATGGCATTAGCATCTCCACTTGAATCCATCGAAAGCGCGGTGATCTGGCTGCTGGTGGTCTTTTCGGTCGCCACCTGGGGCCTGGCCCTGCTCAAGGGCGTGCAGTTCGGGCGCCTTAAAGCGCAGGATCGCAAGTTCCACAAACAGTTCTGGGCGGCGTCGAGCCTCGACTCGGCCGCCGAGTTGGCCGAAACCCAGCCCGGCGCCGCTGCCCGTGTGGCCCAGGCCGGTTACGCCGCGATCCAGGTCGGTGAAGCGCCGCACGCTGCTGATTTGAGCCAGGCGATCAACCACCAGGACCGCCTCGAGCGTGCCCTGCGCCAGCAGATCGTACGTGAGCGTCGCTCCCTGGAGACCGGCCTGGCCGTGGTCGCCAGTATCGGCAGCACCTCGCCGTTTATCGGCCTGTTCGGCACCGTGTGGGGGATCATGGAAGCGCTCAAGGGCATCAGCGCCGCCGGCTCCGCCAGCCTTGAAACCGTGGCCGGCCCGATCGGTGCGGCCCTGGTCGCCACGGGCGTGGGGATCGCCGTCGCGGTACCGGCGGTGCTGGTCTACAACTACTTCCTGCGCCGCCTGAAGCTCACGGCGGCCGACCTGGATGACTTTGCCCACGACTTCTACAGCCTGGCGCAGAAGAACTCTTTCCGCGTACTGCTGCACCCGGCACTGACTAAAAATGCGCCGGGCAACCCGCAAAAAGTGAAGGAGGCATCCTGATATGGCCTTCTCCACACAAGACAGTGATGAGGTGCTGAGCGAGATCAACGTCACGCCGCTGGTGGATGTGATGCTGGTGCTGCTGGTGGTGTTTATCGTCACCGCGCCGCTGTTGACCAACGCGATCCCGATCAACCTGCCCAAGACCGAGGCCGTGGCACCGGTGGAGCAGAAGGACCCGCTGGTGGTGAGCATCGACGGCGCCGGCAAACTGTTCATCAACAAGGACGAAATCCAGCCGGACCTGCTGGAATTCAACCTGCAGGCGGCCAAGGCCAAGGACCCCGATGTGCGGGTGCAACTGCAGGCTGACGATGGAGTGAACTACGGCGAAGTGGCGCGAGCCATGGCGTCTATCGAGCGCGCGGGCATTACCAAGCTGTCGGTGATTACCGCACGTTAGTGGCAAAAGCCTCGACAATTTTTTGGCCGTCTCCTTGGCAGGGTGCGGCCTTTTTTTTTTGCCTGGAATTCAAGCCACGCCGCCAATTCCCAATGTGGAATGGGGGAGGGGGCTTGCTCCCGATGACGGAGTGTCAGTTGGCCTATTTGTCAGCTGACCCACCGCCATCGGGAGCAAGCCCCCTCCCACATTTGAACCTCATGCAGGTTTGAGTTTTTGGTTATTAATAAATAGCTTCTTATTCCTTAACGAATATAACCCTCGTCCCTATACTGTCCTACAACGTTAAACGCTGCAGGAGGGCACACCCATGCACAGCGAGTCGATTCGTTATCTGATCGTGCCGGGCTGGCAAGGATCGCCAGAAGATCATTGGCAAAGTCACTGGCAGAACAGCCTGCCCAACAGCGCACGCGTTGAGCAGGCCGATTGGCTGACGCCGCGCCGCGAAGATTGGGTGGCTGCGCTGGCCGAGGCGATTGCCGCCGACAGCACACCGGTGATTCTGATCGCCCATAGCCTGGGCTGCATCACCGTGGCCCATTGGGCTGCCACCGCCCCCGTGCAGTTCCTGCGACAGGTGCGCGGTGCTTTGCTGGTAGCTCCGGCGGACGTCGAGCGTCCGGCCTGCTCGCCCGCCCTGCGCAACTTTGCACCGATCCCGACCGACCTGTTGCCGTTTCCCAGCCAGGTGGTCAGCTCCGATAACGACAGTGCCGTCAGCGCCCCTCGGGCCCTGGAGCTGGCGCGTAACTGGGGTGCCGAAGCCGGCATCCTGTCGGGTGCCGGGCATATCAATGTGAAGTCCGGTCACCAGCGCTGGGAGCAGGGGTTCGCCTACCTGTATCGCCTGCAAAGCCGTCTTGAGCACCACGCCCGGCGTAGTGCCTGAATTTTTTTCAACGCCCCGTCCCTGAGTGGATTTGGGGCGGGAGCTTGCCATGAGTCTGCATGAAACCTTCGGTCAGCCGCTGCTGACCTTCCCCGACGCCGAAAAAAGCCCGCTGAGCATTCGTGCCAAGGCGCTGGTGTTTGTCGACCCTCGCTCGCGCAAGCTGCGCGAAGACCTGGAAAGCCTCGCCCCCCGCGCTTTGCCGGTGTTGATACGCGGCGAAACCGGCAGCGGTAAAGAACTGTTGGCACGGCATATCCACCGGGGCAGCGACCGCACCGGCTTGTTTGTCTCGGTCAATTGCGGCGCCATCAGCCCGACCTACGCCGACGCCGAGTTGTTCGGCTATGCCGCCGGCGCCCACAGTGGCGCGGCCAGCAGCCGGGCCGGGTGGTTTGGCTCGGCGAATGGCGGCACCTTGTACTTGGATGAGATCGGCGATCTGCCGCTGCCGATCCAGGTAAAACTGCTCGCGGCCCTGGAAAACCATGAAGTCACCCGCGTTGGCGCCCATCAGCCGAGCCCGGTGGACGTGCGCCTGGTGGCCGCCACCAGCATCGACCTGGCCCAGGCCGTGGCGGCTGGCAAGTTTCATGAGCGGCTGTTCCATTACCTCAGCGAAGGTCAGCTGGACTTGCCGGCATTGCGTGAGCGGGTGGGCGACATCCTGTCGTTGGCCGAATACTTTCTCGGCATCTACAGCCAGCGCCTGGACCTGCCGGTGCCGCTGATCAGCGATGCGGCCCAGCATGTGCTGGAACACCACAGTTGGCCGGGCAATACCCGTGAGTTGGAGAACGTCATTCACTTTGCCTTGCTGGTGAGCAGCGGCGACGAAATTCTGCCCGAACATTTGAACCTGCCGGTGGCGGGCTCGCCGTTGGAACAAGTGCAGCGGATTTTCGCCAATGCGAGCCCGGCTGAGCAGGAAACCTTGCGCAGCTTTCTACGTGAACAAGCCGCTACATGAGCAAAATGGAATATCAACGTGAATAAAAGATATTGTTCGGGAATAAAAAATCTAGGTATTGTCCATCCCACGCCGCGATAGCACTTCGCTGGCACACCACATAAAAAACGGTCGTCAGAGACGCCCCGGAATTTCGATAAGGACACTGCATGAAAAAGGTTCTGTTGTTTACCGCACTGGCGGCTGCCCTGACTGCAAGCTTCGCCCAGGCCAACGAGAAACTGGTGGTAGCCGCGACCCCGGTCCCGCACGCCGAGATCCTCGAACTGGTCAAGCCCGTCCTGAAAAAGGAAGGCGTGGACCTGGAAATCAAAGTCTTCACCGACTACGTACAGCCAAACGTACAGGTAGCCGAGAAGCGCCTGGACGCCAACTACTTCCAGACCCTGCCGTACCTGGAAAACTTCAACAAGGGCAAGGGCACCAACCTGGTCACCGTGGTTGGCGTGCACGTTGAACCCTTCGGCGGCTACTCGAAAAAGATCAAGAACATTTCCGAGCTCAAGGATGGCGCCACCGTGGCCATCCCGAACGAAGGCTCCAACAGCGGCCGCGCCCTGTTGCTGCTGCAAAAGAACGGTCTGATTACCCTGAAAGACCCGACCAACGCCCTGGCCACGCCGAAAGACATCGCCAGCAACCCGAAGAACCTGAAGTTCAAAGAGCTGGAATCGGCCCTGCTGCCACGCGTGCTGGACCAGGTTGACCTGGATTTGATCAACACCAACTACGCTCTCGAAGCGGGCCTGAACCCGGCCAAGGACGCGCTGATCATTGAAAGTGCCGACTCGCCTTACGTGAACTTCCTGGTGGCTCGTCCGGACAACAAGGACAGCGACGCTATCCAGAAACTGTCCAAGGCCCTGACCAGCCCGGAGGTCAAAGCCTTCATCGAGAAGAAGTACAACGGCGCAGTCGTGCCGGCGTTCTGATGTAAGCCAAAACCCCCTTCAAGGTTTCAACGCCGGCGGCTTGTAGAGCGTCGGCGTTTTTTATGCCTGGAATTTGGAATGCAATCGAAATGTGGGAGGGGGCTTGCTCCCGATAGCGGTGTGTCAGTCAAAGATGTACTGACTAAACCACCGCTATCGGGAGCAAGCCCCCTCCCACAATTGATCTTCATCTCACTTTGGATTGTTAGTGGTTTTAGAGCGCTCGGCTGTTAATCGCCCTGCGCAACGCCACCAACCATTTCACCAGCTCCTGCGGATCAATCGGTTTCGCTTTGTTCATTGTTCATTTCCTCGAAACACAGACCCCCCAACCATAGCCGTCACCCGCCAACCCCGCGAATCCGGGGGTTATCTTTTTGGGTGATATCAATATGCTATTTGGGTATTTAAATTTTACTTTTTATACCTTTAAAGTTCGCGCTACCCAGCGTTACCCACGCTGGATCGGACGGCGCCCGCCGCATTACCCCTGCGGCGTCATGGACTCAAGATGACCTTCGATTTCGCTTTTATCCTCAGCACCCTGCCGGCGTTTCTGAAAGCCGTGGGCGTCACGCTGCAAGTGGGCCTGATCGCCATTGCCACCTCGTTGCTGGTGGCGCTGATCAACGCCGCACTGCTGGTGTTTCGCACGCCGTACCTGTCGCGCCTGGTGGCGCTCTATGTGGAGCTGGCGCGCAATACGCCGCTGCTGATCCAGCTGTTTTTCGTGTACTTCGCCTTGCCGGCCCTGGGGTTCAATATCTCCGGGTTCTGGGCGGCGATCATCACCATGACCTTCCTCGGCGGGGCCTACCTCACCGAAGTGCTGCGCGCCGGTGTGGAAGCGGTGCCGCTGGCGCAGATCGAGTCGGGCAAGTCCATCGGTCTGTCGGATTGGCAACTGCTGCGCCACGTGATCCTGCCCCAGGCCGGTATCCTCAGCCTGCCGGCGTTGTTCGCCAATTTCATCTTCCTGCTCAAGGAGACCACTGTGGTCTCTGCCGTGGCGGTGCCGGAGATTCTCTACACCACCAAGAGCTACATCGCCCTCTACTACAAGACCTACGAAATGCTCGCCGTGCTGACGCTGATTTGCGTGCTGTTGTTCTTGCCGCTGTCGCTGCTGCTCAGCCGCCTGGAAAGGAGGCTCCAGCATGGCCAGTTCGGGTCTTGAGTTGTTGTGGGTGTCGTTGCCGCAATTGGGCAAGGGCGCTGCGCAAACCCTGTCGATTTCGTTTTTGAGCATCGCCTTCAGTACGGTCGGCGGCGTGTTGTATGGCGTGCTGCGCACCTTGAACAACAGGCTGATCAACGCGGTGCTGCGGGTTTACCTGGAGCTGTTCCGGGCGATTCCGGTGCTGGTGTGGTTGTACCTGCTGTTCTTTGGCCTGCCGATCTTCTTTGGCCTGAGCATCCCCAGTTTCTGGTGCGCGGTGCTGGTGCTGTCGTTGTGGGGCGCCAGCGAAGTGGGTGAAGTGGTACGCGGCGCGTTGCATTCGCTGCCCCGTGGCCAGCGCGAAGCCGGCCTGTCGATTGGCTTGTCCGACCCGCAGTTGTACGGCTACGTGTTGCTGCCCCAGGCCCTCAAGCGCATGACCCCGCCGACCATCAACGTCTACACGCGCATCATCAAGACCAGCTCCCTGGCGGTGCTGATCGGTGTCGTGGACGTGATCAAGGTCGGCCAGCAAATCATCGAGCGCACCTATGAGTCCGTGTTGATCTACGGCGTGCTGTTCCTGTTTTTCTTCTTTATCTGCTACCCGTTGTCGGCCGCCTCCAAGGTGCTGGAACGGCGCTGGGCCCAAGCATGAGCGCATTGATCGAGTTCCAGGGTTTCAACAAATTCTTCGGCGACCAGCAGGTGCTCAAGGGCATCGACTTGAGTGTGCAAAGCGGCGAAGTGGTGGTAATCCTCGGCCCCAGCGGCTGTGGCAAAAGCACCTTGCTGCGCTGCCTCAACGGCCTGGAAGTGGCCCACAGCGGCAGCCTGCGGTTTGCCGGAAAAGAGCTATTGGATAAACACACCGACTGGCGCCAGGTACGCCAGGACGTGGGCATGGTGTTCCAGAGCTACCACCTGTTCCCGCACATGAGCGTGCTCGACAACATCCTGCTCGGCCCGCTGAAAGTGCAAAAGCGCGAGCCGCGCGAAGCCCGCGCGCAGGCCGAGCAACTGCTGGCGCGCGTCGGCCTGGCGGACAAGCGCGATGCCTTCCCGCGCCAGCTCTCCGGCGGCCAGCAGCAACGCATCGCCATCGTCCGTTCGCTGTGCATGAACCCTCAGGTCATGTTGTTTGACGAAGTCACCGCCGCCCTCGACCCGGAGATGGTCAAGGAAGTGCTGGAGGTGATCCAGGGCCTGGCCCGCGACGGTATGACCCTGCTGATCGTCACCCACGAAATGGCCTTCGCCCGCGCCGTCGCCGACCGCGTGGTGTTTATGGAGGCCGGTCGCATCCTCGAACACAACACCCCCGAGGCATTCTTTACGAACCCGCAAACCGCACGCGCGCAGCAGTTCCTGGAGAAGTTCTCCTTTGTCTCAACACTGCCCAAGAAAACCAAGGAACTGGAGCTGCTATGAAAAAGTTACTGCTGCCACTGTTGGCCGTCGCCTTACTGGCCGGCTGCGATAAAAAGGCCGAAGAGCCTGCTAAACCTGCTGCCGCCGTGAGCTACCTCGACAAGATCAAGGCGCGCGACAAGCTGATCGTCGGCGTATTCACCGACAAACCACCGTTTGGCTTTGTCAACGAAGCCGGGCGCTACGTCGGCTTCGATACCGATATCGGCCGTCAATTCGCCAAGGACCTGCTGGGCGATGAGAACAAAGTCGAATTCGTCGCCGTCGAGCCGGCCAGCCGTATTCCGTTCCTGCAAAGCGACAAGGTCGACCTGATCCTCGCCAACATGACCGTGACGCCCGAGCGCAAGGAAGCGGTGGACTTCACCAACCCCAACCTGAAAGTCGCGGTGCAGGCCCTGGTGCCCCAGGACAGTTCGGTGAAAAGCCTGGATGACCTGGCCACCCGCACCACCATCGTCACCACCGGTACCACTGCCGATATCTGGCTGACCAAGAACCACCCGGACTGGAAACTGCTGAAGTTCGAGAAAAACTCCGAGTCGCTGCAAGCGTTGTCGGCCGGGCGTGGCGATGCCTATGCGCAAGACAACCTGGTGCTGTTCAGCTGGGCCAAGCAGAACCCAGGCTACCGCGTGCTGGAACAGAAGCTCGGTGACGAAGCGCCCATCGCCCCGGCGGTGAAGAAGGGCAATATCGAACTGCGTGACTGGGTGAATGCCGAGTTGGCGAAGCTGGGTGAGGAGAAATTCCTGCTCAAGCTGTATGACCAATATGTGCGCAAAGAGCTGAGCGATGACACCAAGCCCGAGAGTGTGATTGTTGAAGGCGGGAAGTGGCAGGGCTAGTTCTGCGCTGACTGTTATGCCGCTATCGGGAGCAAGCTCCCTCCCACATTTGAATGTATTCACACGTCACATGTGCGAGAGGACTTGCCCCCGATGAGGCCGGTGAACCCCCCCCTCAATACGCCTTCCCCATGCAGATAAGGAACCCTGATCTAAGCTCACAGTCGCATACACACTGGCACATCGCATCGCGCACAAGGAGTCTGCATGGGCGGTCGTATTTCCATCTGTATCGTCGGTTTGGGTTTAGTGGTGTTGCTGAGCGCTTGCGGCCAGGAAAACGCCGAACCCAAGCAGCATTCCCGAGTCTTTGTGCAAACCGTGCAACCCGCGGATTTCGCCGCGGCCGTCACGCTGACCGGGGATGTGCAGGCGCGCGTGCAAACCGACTTGTCCTTCCGCGTGGGCGGCAAGATCATCCAGCGCATGGTGGATGTGGGTGACCGCGTGACCGCCAGGCAAGTGCTGGCCAGGCTCGATCCCAAGGATTTGCAGACCAACGTCGATTCCGCCCAGGCCCAGGTCGTGGCCGAACAGGCGCGGGTCAAGCAGACCGCCGCCGCGTTTGTGCGCCAGGAAAAACTCCTGCCCAAGGGCTACACCAGCCGCAGCGAGTACGACTCCGCCCAGGCCGCGCTGCGCAGCAGCCAAAGTGCCCTGGCCGCCGCGCAGGCCCAGTTGGCCAACGCCCGTGAACAACTCGGCTATACCGCTCTGGTTGCGGATGCGCCGGGGGTGATCACCGCGCGCCAGGCCGAAGTCGGTCAGGTGGTACAGGCCACCGTGCCGATTTTCAGCCTGGCCACCGATGGCGAGCGCGATGCGGTGTTCAACGTCTATGAATCGCTGCTGGTAGAACCGCCACCGGATGCGCCGATCACCGTCAGCCTGCTGGATAACCCCAGCATCAAGACCGTGGGTAAAGTGCGTGAAGTCACCCCGGCCGTGGCCGCCAACACCGGCACGGTGCAAGTGAAGATCGCTCTGCAATCCCTGCCCCAAGGCATGCGACTCGGTTCGGTGGTCAGCGCCACCGCCAATGGCCCGGCCAAGCCGAGCATCGAGCTGCCATGGTCGGCGTTGACCAAAGACCTCAACGAGCCGGCTGTATGGCTGGTGGACGGCGAGGGTAAAGCGCAACTGCATAAGGTCAGTGTGGCGCGTTACCTCACCGGCAAAGTGATTATTGCCGACGGCCTTAAGGGTGGCGAAAAAGTCGTGGTGGCCGGTGGGCAATTGCTGCACCCCGGCATGCTGGTCGAGATCGCCCAGCCAGGAGCCCAGCCATGAAGCGCCTGACGGTTGTACTTGCCGCCAGCCTGTTGCTGATGGCCTGTTCAAAGGAAGAACCGGCGCCCGAGCCCGTGCGCCCGGTGCTGTCCATGGAGGTGAAGTCCGAAGACCAGGAAACCCTCGGCCGCTTCGCCGGCACCATCCAGGCTCGCTACGAAAGCAACCTGGGCTTCCGTGTCCCCGGTCGCATCGCCCGGCGTGCCGTGGATGTGGGCGCCGAAGTGGACAAGGGCGCCTTGCTCGCCGTGCTCGACCCGACCGACCAACAGAACCAATTGCGCGCCGCCCAAGGCGATTTGGCGCGCGTGCAGGCACAGTTCATCAATGCCCAGGCCAATGCCCGTCGCCAGCAGGAGCTGTTCAACCGTGGGGTCGGCGCCCAGGCCCAGCTGGATGCGGCCCAGACCGACCTGAAGACCACCCAGGCCTCCCTCGACCAGGCCCAGGCTTCGGTCAACCAGGCCAAGGACCAGCTCAACTACGCCGAGCTGCGCACCGACCACGCCGGCATCGTCACCGCCTGGAATGCCGAGGCCGGCCAGGTGGTCAGCGCCGGTCAGCAAGTGGTGACCCTGGCGCGCCCGGACATCAAGGAAGCGGTCATCGACCTGCCCGCCGGTCTTGCAGAGCGCCTGCCGCCGGACGTGGTGTTCCTCGTCGCCGGGCAACTCGACCCCAGCGTCAACACCACCGCCACCGTGCGCGAGATCGAACCCCAGGCCCAAAGCGCCACGCGCACCCGTCGCGCGCGCCTGACCCTGGCCGAAACGCCCCCCGCGTTCCGCCTTGGCACGGCGATCAGCGTGACCTTGAGCTCGGCCATCGCCCCACGCATCGAGTTGCCCCTGAGCGCCTTGCAGGACGTCGACGGCAAGCCCCGCATCTGGATCCTCGACACCCAAAGCCAGACCGTGCAACCGCGCGACATCACGGTGCTTAGCCGTGACGCGGACAGCGCCTTGCTCAACGGCGGTGTCAAACCCGGCGAACGTATCGTCACCGCCGGCGTGAACAGCCTGAAACCTGGGCAAAAAGTCAAAATCGACGAGGACAGCCCGCGATGAAAGGGAGCTTCAACTTATCCGACTGGGCCCTCAAGCATCAGTCCTTCGTCTGGTACCTGATGTTCGTCGCGCTGCTGATGGGCGTGTTCTCCTACATGAACCTGGGCCGCGAGGAAGACCCCTCGTTCACCATCAAGACCATGGTGATCCAGACTCGCTGGCCGGGCGCGACCCAGGAAGAAACCCTCAAGCAGGTCACCGACCGCATCGAGAAAAAACTCGAGGAACTCGACTCCCTCGACTACGTGAAAAGCTACACCCGGCCGGGTGAATCCACGGTGTTCGTGTTCCTCAAGGACACCACCAGCGCCAAGGCCATCCCGGAGGTCTGGTACCAGGTCCGCAAGAAGATCGACGACATTCGCGGTAGCTTCCCCCAGGGCTTGCAGGGGCCGTCATTCAACGACGAATTCGGTGATGTGTTCGGCTCGGTGTACGCCTTTACCGGCGACGGCCTGTCGATGCGCCAGTTGCGCGACTACGTGGAGCAGGTGCGCGCCGAGATCCGTTCGGTGCCGGGGCTGGGCAAGGTCGAGATGATCGGCCAGCAGGACGAAGTGATTTACCTGAATTTCTCCACGCGCAAATTGGCGGCCCTGGGCATTGACCAGCGCCAGGTGGTGCAGAGCCTGCAGTCGCAGAACGCGGTGACCCCGGCGGGGGTGATCGAGGCCGGGCCGGAGCGGATTTCGGTGCGCACATCCGGGCAGTTTGCTTCGGAGAAAGACCTGGCCGACGTCAATCTGCGCCTCAATGACCGCTTCTATCGCCTGGCGGACATCGCCGAGATCAGCCGTGGCTACGTCGACCCGGCGCGGCCGATGTTCCGCTTCAACGGCAAGCCGGCGATTGGCTTGGCCATCGCCATGCAGAAGGGCGGCAACATCCAGTCGTTCGGCAAGGCACTGCACACGCGCATGGACGAACTGACCGCCGACCTGCCGGTGGGCGTCGGTGTGCATAAGGTCTCCGACCAGGCCGAAGTGGTGGAAGAGGCCGTCGGCGGCTTTACCAGCGCGCTGTTCGAAGCGGTGATCATCGTGCTGGTGGTGAGCTTTATCAGCCTCGGCATGCGCGCCGGGCTGGTGGTGGCGTGCTCGATTCCGTTGGTGCTGGCGCTGGTGTTCGTGTTCATGGAATACAGCGGCATCACCATGCAGCGCGTGTCGCTGGGGGCGTTGATCATCGCCCTCGGCCTGTTGGTGGACGACGCGATGATCACCGTGGAGATGATGATCACGCGCCTGGAAAAAGGCGAAACCAAGGAGCAGGCGGCGACCTACGCCTACACCTCCACGGCATTCCCGATGCTCACCGGTACCCTGGTGACCGTCGCCGGTTTCGTGCCGATTGGCCTCAACGCCAGTTCGGCGGGGGAGTACACCTTCACCCTGTTCGCGGTGATCGCCGTGGCGATGCTGGTGTCGTGGGTGGTGGCGGTGCTGTTTGCGCCGGTGATTGGCGTGCATATCCTCAGTGCCAAGGTCAAACCCCACAGCGCCGAGCCGGGGCGCATCGGCCGCGCGTTCAATGGCGGCATGCTATGGGCCATGCGCAACCGCTGGTGGGCCATCGGCATCACCGTGGGCCTGTTCGTGGCGTCGGTGTTCTCCATGCAGTTTGTGCAGAACCAGTTCTTCCCGTCGTCGGACCGCCCGGAAATTCTCGTCGACCTCAACCTGCCGCAAAACGCCTCGATCAACGAGACGCGCAAGGCGGTCGACCGTCTGGAAGCGATCATCAAGGACGATCCGGACATTACGCGCTGGAGCACCTATATCGGCCAGGGCGCGATCCGTTTCTACCTGCCCCTCGACCAGCAACTGGAAAACCCCTACTACGCGCAGTTGGTGATCGTCAGCAAAGGCCTGGAAGAGCGCGGCGCCCTGATTGCGCGCCTGCAAAAGCGCCTGCGTGATGACTTCGTGGGTATCGGCAGTTTTGTGCAACCACTGGAAATGGGCCCGCCTGTGGGGCGTCCGATCCAGTACCGCGTATCCGGCAAAGACACCGACCAGGTGCGCAAGCACGCCATCGAACTGGCGACCCTGCTGGATCAAAACACCCACCTGGGCGAGATCATCTACGACTGGAACGAGCCGGGCAAAGTGCTGCGCATCGACATTGCCCAGGACAAGGCGCGCCAACTCGGGCTGTCATCCGAAGACGTAGCGCAGTTGATGAACAGCGTGGTCAGCGGTGCGTCGGTGACCCAGGTGCACGACGACATCTACCTGATCAACGTGGTCGGCCGCGCCGAGGACGCCGAGCGCGGCACCCCGGAAACCTTGCAGAACCTGCAGATCGTCACGCCCAACGGCACCTCAATCCCGCTGCTGGCCTTCGCCACCGTGCGCTATGAGCTGGAGCAGCCGCTGGTGTGGCGTCGCGACCGCAAGCCGACCATCACCATCAAGGCCTCGGTGCGCGATGAGATGCAACCGACCGATCTGGTCAAGCAGCTCAAGCCGGAGATCGACAAATTCAGCGCCGGCCTGCCGGTGGGCTACAAGGTCGCCACGGGCGGCACCGTGGAAGAAAGCGGCAAGGCCCAGGGCCCGATTGCCAGCGTGGTGCCGCTGATGCTGTTCCTCATGGCGACGTTCCTGATGATCCAACTGCACAGCGTGCAGAAGATGTTCCTGGTGGCCAGTGTCGCGCCGCTGGGGCTGATCGGCGTGGTGCTGGCGTTGATCCCCACGGGCACGCCCATGGGCTTTGTGGCGATCCTCGGTATCCTGGCGCTGATCGGCATCATCATCCGTAACTCGGTGATCCTGGTGACGCAGATCCACGAATATGAAGTGGCCGGCTACACGCCTTGGGACGCGGTGGTGGAAGCCACCGAGCACCGGCGCAGGCCGATCCTGCTCACGGCGGCTGCGGCGAGCCTGGGCATGATCCCGATCGCCCGGGAAGTGTTCTGGGGGCCGATGGCCTACGCGATGATTGGCGGGATCATCATCGCCACCTTGCTGACGCTGTTGTTCCTGCCGGCGCTGTATGTGGCCTGGTACAAGATCCGCGAACCCCAGCAGGAAAACCACGGTTAAAAATGTGGGAGGGGGCTTGCTCCCGATGGCGGTGGGTCAGCAAAAAATATTTGTCTGACCCACCGCCATCGGGAGCAAGTCGAATCGTCGCACTGCCCCCCACAATTGATCTCAGCTGGGCATTTGAGACGTGGGAAATTTCCGCAAGTGACGCCTGTTGCCCCGGCCAATCATTGAGTGCTTTACCCTCCGGCCTCCACCTCTCAACGGTCGCCTGCCATGAACCGTATGCGTCATACCTTGCTGATCTGCTGCTTGTTCCTGTCGCCCCTGGCCTTTGCCAGCACCGTATTGGAAAACCCGTTGTGGCGAGTCGAACTCGACCCGGCCACCCTCGCCATCCGTGTGACACCCAGTGGCCAGCCCCAGGTGCAAGCCTCCAACGGCGTAGCGGCGCGTGCCGTCAGTCAACTCGCACAAAACGCTCAACAGGCCAGTTGGCAATGGGACGACGGTGCCTATCGCCTGACCGCCAGCCTTGAGCAGCGCGACCTGGTGCTGTCGATCACGGCGCGGGAAGCCGGTGAGCTGCCGATTCTTCTGCAACCGGCGAGCGCCATGGGCCGAGGGTTGATGTGGCCGTTGGCCGAAGGGCATTACGTGCCGGCCGGCAATACCATGTGGAGCGCCTTCCTGGTGGCCCAGGGTGACATCAACACCACCCAGGACCTCAGCCTGCCGCTGTGGGGCGTCGATCACGGCGCCTTCACCCTCAACTGGCTGCTGACCAATCCCTATAACAACCGCCTGCGCTGGCGGGGCCAGGCGTTGTCGCTGGCCCATGAGTTCACCTCGCTCGGGCCTGCCGCACCCATGACCCTGCTGTTGCACCTGGGTGAAAGCGATCCGCTGGCCGGGGCCAAGCGCTATCGCCGATGGCTGGTCGAGCAGGGGCGCTATGAACCCCTGGCTGACAAGCTGCAGCAGACCCCTGGGGCTGAGAAGCTGCTGGGCGCCAGCCATGTCTACCTGTGGGGCAATGACCTGCTGGCGCCCGAGGATGTGCGTGATTGGCCGCTGTTGCTCCAGCGCTTGCGCGCTCATGAACTCAGAGACCTGTTGGACAAGGACTCCGCAGCGGTGCTGGCGCAGCCCCGCGCCTTGAATCGCTACGAGCAAAGCGTGCTGTTGCGCGGCCTCAACGCCGCGATCAACAGGAAGGCCCGGCAGAGTTGGCAGGTGGACGAGCCCGATATGACCCATCTTGCCGCTCGCTATGGCGAGTTGCGTCGCGAATTGGCCGTGGACTTTGCCGGTGCTCTGCGCGATAGCCCCGGCACCTGGGGCAGCCAGGTGGTACAGACGCTGCGCGACGCCGGGCTGCCGCGCTTGATGCTGACCCTGGGCGAAGGCTGGGAAGGCGGACTCTGGCACCCCGAGACCATCCGCGCCGGTGTCGACGCCGGCTACCTGATGGCGCCCTACGATTCCTACCAAACCGCGCTGTCCGCTACCGAAAACCCCGACTGGACCACCGCCCACCTGGGCAGCCAGGCTTACCGCGCCTGCGCCATCGTATTGAAGGACGGCACACTCAAGACCGGCTTCCAGCAGTCCGGCCACTACACCGACCCGCGCTGCGTGCGGCCTCTGCTGGAGGCGCGGGTGAAAGCCGTGCAGGCCAGGGCCGGCTTCAACGCCTGGTTTCTCGATGCGTACGCCACCAGCATGCTGTTCGACAGCTACCGCGACAGCGCACCGATGACCCAGGCGCAAAACGCCGAAGGCAATATCGATGCGTCCCGTTGGCTGAACACCACGCTGCAATTGCCGACCGGCTCCGAAGACGGTAACGCCATCACCGCCCAAGGCATCCTGTTCGCCCATGGCATGCAAACCCCGGTGCTGGGCTGGGGGGATCGCGACATGACCCAGGACAAACAGTCGCCCTACTACGTGGGCAACTGGTATCCGCCGGAGCAACCGGCGGTATTTTTCAAGTCGGTGCCGCTGAACGAGCCGTTTCGCACCCTCTACTTCGACCCGACGCTGCGCCTGCCGCTGTATCAGGCGGTGTTCCATGGCTCGGTGATCACCACCCATCACTGGCTGTTCGACAGCCTCAAGCTGAGCAATGTGCGGGCTGAAAATGAGCTGACCCAACTGCTCTACAACGTGCCGCCGCTGTATCACCTGAGTGCTGCGACGCTCAAGGCGCGGCTGCCGCTGATCCAGCGCCAGGATCGATTTTTCCGACCGCTGCATGAGCGCCTGGCCACCCAGGCGATGACCGGGTTTCGCTGGCTGACGGCGGATCGGCAGGTGCAGGAAACCACGTTTGTCGATGGCACGCGGTTGGTGGCGAATTTTGCCACCGGGTCGAGAGAGGGGTTTGCGGCAAGGAGTGTGACAGCGGTGGTGGATGGGACATCGGTGGTGTATCAGGTGCAGTAGTGGCGTCCATCAGTCCGTCATCGGGGGCAAGACCCCTCCCACAGGGGAATGCATTTCAAATGTGGGAATGGGCTTGCCCAGACTTAAGCCTTGCGCCAAACGCTGGCCAACCAAGGCTGCTGATCCCGAGGCAATCCCGCCGGCCGGTAGTAATGCTCCAACTCTTCAAACCCCGCCGTCGTCAGCAATGCCTGCCACGCCTTCAAGTCGTGATAAGAACCATACCTCGGCCCATTCCAGCCTTCCTGGTTCTCACCCCGTGGATTAGAGCTGAACAGCACACCGCCAGGCTTCAGCGCCCCATGCAGTTGCTTGAGTACACGCGGCAGTTCCTGCTTGGGGATATGAAACAGCACCGCATTGGCAAAGATCCCGTCAAAGCGTTCAGCCGGTAAATCCAGCTTGAGAAAGTCCTGCTGCAAGACCTCACAGCCACTGTCTTCCCTTGCCATCTGCGCAAACCGCTCGGAACCGTCCAGGCCGACGGCGATATGCCCCATGCGCGTAAAGGTCTGCAAATCCCGCCCCGGTCCGCAGCCGAAATCCAGCACGGTAAAGGGCGGCGTGCCCTGGATATGCCGCAGCAGCGCGTCGATGTTCTGGCTCACATCGTGATCGCGGGTGCCGTCACGAAAGCTCTCGGCCACGCTGTTGTAGTGGCCGAGGGTGGTGGAGGTGATCTGGTCGAGGTCGTCGGGCTTGAGAGGCATGGGGCTGAATACCGGGCGCTGAGATCGCCCGACTATACCTCACCTCTTGTTGAGCACCCGCGCCAACCGATCACCACCCAACTGGATCACCGCCACCAGGATCACCAGCAGCACAATCACTGTGAGCATGATCTGCGTGTCAAAACGCTGGTAGCCGTAGCGATAGGCAATGTCGCCCAAGCCGCCCGCACCAATCGCCCCGGCCATGGCCGACGAGTTGATCATGGTCACCAGGGTGATGGTGAACCCGCCGACAATCCCCGGCAGCGCTTCGGGCAGCAGTACATGCCAGATGATGTGCCAGCGCCGGCAACCCATGGCCTGGGCGGCTTCGATCAGGCCGTGGTCGACCTCGCGCAGACTCACTTCGGCGATCCGCGCGAAGAACGGTGTGGCGGCGATAGTCAGCGGTACGACCGCCGCCCACACGCCATAGGTGGTGCCGACGATCAGCCGCGTGAACGGGATCAGCGCCACCATCAGGATCAGGAACGGAATCGAGCGGAACAGATTGACGAACGCCCCCAGCACCCGGTTGAGCGCCGGTGCCTGGTAGATGCCGCCTTTGTCGCTGGTCACCAGAAACACCGCCAGCGGAATCCCCACCAGCAAGGCGATCAACGACGACACGCCGACCATCAACAAGGTGTCGATGGCGCCTTGCACTAAACGATCAAACCACATAGCCCAGCACCTCCACCTGTTGTGCCCAGTTCGCGGCGCGGTTGCGCAGTTCTTCGGTGCTATGGGGCGAGCCATTCACCGCCAGCAGCAGTTGCCCCAAGGCATGCCCCTGGATCCGTTCGACACCGCCCTGCAGTAAGCGCACGCGCCCGCCGAGGGCGCTGAACAGCGCGGCCAGGTCCGGTTCGTCGCTGGCACTGCCGGTGAGCTGCAAGCGCAACACCACGGCGGCATCCGTCGACACTGGCGTGGGTCGTAGGCGGCTTTGCAATTCTTCCGGCAGCCCATGTTGCAGCGGCGCCAGCAGGGTCTTGCTGACCTCGTGCTGTGGGTTGCCAAACACTTGCCACACCGGGCCTTGCTCGACGATGCGCCCGTGTTCCAACACCACCACGCGGTCGCAGATGTCGCGGATTACCGCCATCTCGTGGGTGATCAAGACGATGGTCAGGCCCAGTCGCCGGTTGATCTCGCGCAGCAGACCGAGGATCGATTGGGTGGTCTCCGGGTCAAGGGCTGAGGTGGCTTCATCGCACAACAGGATCTGCGGGTCGTGCACCAACGAACGGGCGATGCCCACGCGCTGTTTCTGGCCGCCGGACAGTTGCGCGGGGTAGGCCTTGTGCTTGTCCTGCAAACCGACCAATTCCAGCAGCTCGCGCACTTTTTGCTCACGCTGGGGCTTGGGCACGCCGGCGACTTTCAGCGGCAATTCGACGTTCTGCCACACGGTCTTGGCCGACATCAGGTTGAAGTGCTGGAAGATCATGCCGATACGCCGACGCAGCGCCACCAGGTGGTCTTCGTCGAACTCGCCGATGTCTACCTGATCGATCAACACCCGGCCACTGCTGGGCTGCTCCAGGCGGTTGATGGTGCGGATCAGCGACGACTTGCCGGCGCCGCTGCGGCCGATAATGCCGAACACTTCACCGTGCTGGATCGCCAGGTCGATGCCTTGCAAGGCATGCACGCCGCCGTCGTAGGTCTTGCCCAGGTTGATAAAACGCACGTGCGCGCGGTTCAGGTCCGGGTGAAGTTCTGTCTGCTCGGCGTCCCTGGGCGGTGAACCCAGGTCGCGCAGTTGAGAGTGGGCGGCGGTCATTTTTTGTCTTCCCAACCGACTTGGTACAACTTGCCGAGGGATTTATCCAATGCAGCGCGTACCACTGGCGAGTGCTGGTAGATGTCGACGAACTTGATCACACGCGGGTCGGTTTTGCTCTTGGGCTGGATCACGAACTGGATCACGTATTCCGGGTGGTCGAGGCCGTCAAACAGCAGCGCCGACTCGGCATCGAAGGTCTTGGACAGGCGGATGTACGCCGGGTAGCCCTGCACCAGGTCCGCATCGTCATAGGCGCGCACCAGCTGCACGGCCTCGACTTGCAGGATCTTGATCTTCTTCGGGTTGGTGACGATGTCTTCTTCGGTGGCCTTGTAGCCCACGCCCGGTTTGAGGGTGATCAAGCCGGCCTTGGCCAGCAGTTGCAGGCCGCGACCGCTGTTGATCGGGTCGTTGGCAATCGCCACGCTGGCGCCTTGGGGCAGGTCGTTGATGCTTTTGTACTTTTTAGAATACAGGCCGACGTTGTTGATGATGCCCGGCGCGTACGGCACCAGGTCAAAACCGGCGGCGGCCTTGGCGTTTTCCAGGAACGGGATGTGCTGGAAGTAGTTCACGTCGATATCGCCAGCGGCCAGGCTGACGTTGGGCGCGATCCAGTCGGTGAACTCCACCAGCTCGACTTTCAGGTCTTGCTTGCCGGCTTCGGCGACTGCGGCTTCCAGGGGGATCGCGAAGGCGGCAGTGGTGCCGATTTTCAACGGGGCGTCGGCGGCGAATACGGCCGAGCTGAACAACCCGAAGGCCAGGGCCAGTGCTTTGACTGGGTTATTGAGGAATGTCTTTTTCATAGTGTATTTCCAGTCATAAGGTATTAGGACAAACAATGCAGATCCAATGTGGGAGGGGGCTTGCCCCCGATAGCAGTGGTTCAGTTGACAGATGTGGTGACTGATACACCGCTATCGGGAGCAAGCCCCCTCCCACCTTTTTTGTTCAGTGGCGGTAGGTCGAGCCGGTGTGTTGTTCGGGTAAGCGAGCACTGGCGTGGAAGACTTTTTCCCGCAGCGTGCCGGTCTCATAAGCGGTCTTGTACGAGCCCCGTCGTTGCAACTCCGGCACCACCAGATCGATAAAGTCCACATAGCTTTCCGGCGTCACAATGCGCGTGAGGTTGAAGCCATCCAGCCCGGTTTCGCTGATCCAGGATTCCAGCTCGTCAGCGACCTGTTCGGGCGAGCCGACCAGGGTGATATAGCGCCCGCCGAGGGCGTGCTGCTCGAGCAATTTGCGTCGGGTCCAGTCGTTGTTTTGCAGGTTCTTGGTGGCCGACTGGATCGCGTTGCTCTTCACGTACTGGATCGGTTCGTCGATTTCGTATTGGGAAAAATCAATCGCGGTGGACGCCGAAAAGTGCGCCACGCCGGCCTCCGCGCTGGCATAGCTCAGGTACTCGGCATGCTTGGCCCAGGCCAGTTCTGCGGTGGCGCCGACGATCACGTTCAGCCCCATGAACACCTTGATGTCATCCGGGTTGCGCCCGGCCTCGACCGCACTGGCGCGCACCTTGTCCACCTGGACCTTGGTCGCGGCCTTGTTCTGCCCGCTGATAAACACGCACTCGGCATGGCGCCCGGCAAACAGCAAGCCACGGTCCGAACTGCCGGCCTGGAACAGCACCGGCGTACGCTGCGGCGACGGCTCGCAGAGGTGATATCCCTCCATCTGGTAGAACTCGCCGTGATGCTCGACTTTGTGCACCTTGCCCGGCTGCGCATAGACCCGCGCCTGCGGATCGTTGAGCACCGCGTCGTCTTCCCAGCTGCCTTCCCAGAGTTTGTAGAGCACTTCCAGGTATTCATCGGCCTGGTCGTAGCGCCGGTCGTGCTCGACCTGTTCGGTGAGGCCCATGGCCTTGGCGGCGCTGTCGAGGTAGCCGGTGACGATGTTCCAGCCCACCCGGCCACGGCTCAGGTGGTCGAGCGTGGACATGCGCCGGGCGAACAGATACGGCGGCTCATAGGTGAGGTTGGCGGTAAGGCCGAAGCCGAGGTTTTTGGTCACGGCGGCCATCGCCGAAACCAGCAGCAGCGGGTCGTTGACCGGCAGCTGGATCGACTCCTTGAGCGGCACATCAATCGAGTTCTGGTACACGTCATACACGCCAACGATATCGGCGATGAACAAACCGTCGAACAGACCGCGCTCCAGAATCTGTGCGAGTTCGGTCCAGTACTCGATGCTTTTGTATTGGGTGGACGTGTCCCGTGGATGGGTCCACATGCCGTGGTTGATATGCCCGATGCAGTTCATGTTGAAGGCATTGAGCAGGATCTTTTTCTTTGCCATCAAATGGTCCCCCGCAGTGGCGGGTTTTCAGCGTTGAGGTAGTAATTGCCTACCGCGTGGTATTTCCAGCGCACCGGGTCGTGCAGGGTGTGCACGCGGGCGTTGCGCCAGTGGCGGTCGAGGCCGTGCTCGGCCAGGGTGGCCTGGCTGCCGGCGAGTTCGAACAGGGTGCTGCCGGCGGCCAGGGAAATCTCGGTGCTCAAGGCGCGCACTTCAGCGACGGCGATAGACGCGGCGGCAACGGTCTCGGTATTGCTGTCGGCCTGGGCGCGGTCGAGGTATTCACCCGAACGCTCCAGCAAGGCTTCGGCGGCGTGCAGGCGAATGCTCAGGTGGCCGAAGCTCTTCAGGGTCAGTGGGTCTTCGGTGGC
The DNA here is from genome assembly GCF_019891415.1 of Pseudomonas sp. SH10-3B. NCBI lineage: Bacteria > Pseudomonadati > Pseudomonadota > Gammaproteobacteria > Pseudomonadales > Pseudomonadaceae > Pseudomonas > Pseudomonas sp. SH10-3B. The sequence continues at coordinate 38,613 of NZ_JAFLXD010000051.1, forward strand.
TTTGTCGTTGCCGGAATCGATCCACGGGCGGGTCTTGGTGCGTACAAAGTGCAGCGCATCTTCAAAGGCGGCGCGGGCGATGCCGGTGTCGATGGCGGCGTGAAGAATCTGCGCCAGCGGGCCGACGGTGGTCGGGCGCTCAAATGCACTCTGGAACGGGATCACGTCTTGCGCCGCAACCCACACGTTATCGAACACCACCGAGCCGCTGCCGGTGCTGCGCTGGCCGAAGCCGCTCCAGTCGTCAATCACGCTCAGGCCTTCGCTGTCGCGGGGCACGAAGGCCAGTTGCTGCACGCCGTGTTCATCCACCACCGAGGTGGGGATGCGCTGGGCGTAGATCGCGCCGGTGGCGTAGAACTTGCGGCCGGTGATGCGGAAGCCGTCGCCGTCGCGGGTGATGGACGTAACACGGTCGTGGGCGGTCTTGGTGCCCAGTTCTGCCAGGGCGTTGCCGAAACGCTGGCCGGCGAGTACTTCGGCGTACAGGCGTTGTTGCTGTTCAGGGCTGCCATTCACGCGCAGCACTTCGAGGGCATAGAAATGGTTTTGCGGAATCTGGCCCAGGGAGGCATCCGCCTGGGCGATGAGGGCAATGACCTTGGCCAGGGTGACGTTGGACACGCCGGCGCCGCCGTATGCCTTGGGCACGCTGATGCCCCACAGGCCGGAGCGCGAGAACACGTCCAACTCGGGCAGCGGCAGGCGGCGTTCGCGGTCGCGCTGGGCGCTGTCGCGGCGGAAGTCTTCGGCCAGGTCGCTGGCGACAATAAGGGCTTGTTCGTCGCTGGTGATAACCGCGACACGGTGAGAAAGGGTCATGAGTTTCTCCAGAGGTCTGGTCGGTTAAATCCAGGAGTGGCGAGCCGGCAACGTGCCGTTCAAGCGATAGGCGCCGACGGCGTGATACTTCCAGCGCACCGGGTCGTGCAGGGTGTGCACCCGGGCGTTGCGCCAGTGACGGTCGAGGTTGAACTCCGCGAGGGTGGCGCGGCTGCCGGCCAGTTCGAAGAGTTTTTCGCTGACCAGCAACGACACTTCAGTGGTGAGCACCTTCGCCTCGGCCACGGCAATCGATGCACGTGCGGCGGACTGTGCGGTGATCGGCGCGGCGCTGACCTGGTCCAGCACTTGCCCGGCCTTGCGCAACAGCGCTTCGGCGGCATGCAGTTCGATTTTCAGCTTGCCGATATCGGCGATCACGTAGAGGTCATCGCTGGCGCGCTCGACCTTGGCGTCGATCCACGGGCGCGAACGCTCACGGACGAAGGCGATGGTGTCATCCAGGGCGCCACGGGCGATGCCGGCGTCGATGGCGGCCTGGATCAGTTGTGAAACGGCGCCCTGGATAGTCGGACTTTCGCCGATGCGCCAGTTTTCCACGACCAGTTCGGCGTCCACTGGCACGCGGTCCAGCAGCACGGTGCCGCTGGCGGTGGTGCGTTGGCCGAAGCCCGACCAGTCATCCACGATGCGCAGCCCTTCGGTGCCACGGCGCACAAACGCCATGACCTGCTTGCCGTCGTCGTTCAGTGCCTTCACGGCCACCCAATGGGCAAACAGCGCGCCGGTGGAGTAGAACTTCTGGCCGCTGATCACGTAACCGTCGCCCTGGGCGGTGATGCGCGCCTTGAGCTCCAGGGTGTTTTTGGTGCCGCGTTCAGGTCCGCCATTGCCGATGCGCCAGCCGTCGAGGACGCTCTGGAACAGGTGCTCTTTCTGGCGTGCGGTGGCGGCGCCCTGCAACACATGCAGGATGCCGAAATGGTTCTGCGGGATCTGCCCCAGGGCCGGGTCTGCCGCGCTGATGATTGCGAAGACTTCGGCCAGGGTCACGAATGAAACTTGTGGGCCGCCGTACTCGCGAGGAATGGAAATACTGCCCAGCCCACTGCGAGTGAATTGTTCGATCTGCGCCCACGGCAGCTTGCGCTGCTGATCACGCTTGGCGGCTTGCAGGCGCGCGGCCTGGGCCAGCTCGTGGGCAGCCTTCAGCGCCTCTGCATCGTTGCGCAGCACGGTGGCCGGCAACAGCAGGGGCGCTACATCCAGATCACTCTGGGGGGGTGTTAGAGCCAAGTTAGACATCAGCGCCGCTCCTTGGCTGCACGTAATGCCCTGGCGTTATGCACCGGGGTAATTCTGACCATACCGACCTCGCATTCAATGAAATGAAAACAGAAAAATCAAAGATGTCCGGTGGTCCGGTGCATATACCCTAAGCGTGTTAAATATTTAAATAAACTAACTTTTGGGAATATGCATAGAAGGTCTGTTACCCAGGCTCGCAGGGGGAGCCGAAGGGGCGTGGTTGATAGATCCGCGTGGTCCCGGCCGGCTGGCTCGGGGCGCAGGCGGCAATGCGTAAGGTGCGGGTCGGGGCCCAGCGCGAATTGTTGCCGACACGATCGAGAATGCAGTACGTCACTTCCAGCCGACAGTCGTCGCCCGCTTCAACCATCAGCGTCGAAGGCACCCACACCTGTACCGCCAGGCCCACGCCTTTGGCCTGGATTCTTGGCAGATCCATGCGTGCATCGCCCCAGCGCAGGGTGATGGCATCGCCCGTAGCCATGTTCACGTAGGGTTCGATGGTCAGGGGAATACCACGCCGCACCTGGCTCGGGTTGACGCCGTAGCGGCGAATGGTCTCGGGCAGGCTGACCGGGGCAAGGTTCTGGTTTTCGTCGCTGCAAAGGGGGGAGGGCTGGCCACCGGGGCATTGAGTCTTTACACGCACCCCTGTCACGGCCGAGCGCGCAGGCGCGCGACCGACTTGCATGACCTGGTAATGCACCTGTGCCAGGCCGTCCTGCACAAAACTTTCCGGCACCCGTAGATGGGTCTGCATGCCGACCTTGCACGCGCTCACCCTGCGTGAGGCGGCAAAGCAGTTGTTCCAGAACAGTTCAATCAAGTCGCCCTCATCCATGCCGGGGTAGGGCGCTATGTCCACCTGCAGTTGGCTGGCCGACAGTGCGTTGATGCCGTGCCGGTTGGCCTGGGGCAAGGTGGGGGCAGTGAGCATGGCCGGGGTTGCAGTGTGCGTCATAAGTAATCTCCTTGATGCAGCCAGCAGCAATCGCTCCAGCCCTTTGGCGCGGGTGCGCAGGTGGGCTGAAAGGAACGATTCAGTGAGTAGCCGGGATAGGATCCAATCCTCTGGGCCTTAGATAAGAGGGTTGGCCGGGGAGCGTCAATGGCGGCAAAAGGCTAAACGGCGGGTTCGGAGATATTCAGAAGGGTCTGACTGGGCGGGGGATTTTAAGGGGAGAGTGGTGGCGAGATTTACTGGGTGGAACCAGACGTTCCTGTAGGAGCTGGCTTGCCAGCGAAGAAGGTCCAAACGACACGGTGAAGCCGGTTAAACGCGTTATCGTTGGCGATTTTCGCTGGCACGCCAGCTCCTGCAGGGTGGGTTTCAGTGGGCGAGGAACTTGCTCAGGAACTGCCGGGTGCGTTCTTCCTTGGGGTTGGCGAACAACGCCTTGGCTTCGCCTTGCTCCACGATCACGCCCTTGTCGAAAAAGATCACCCGGTTGGCGACATCGCGGGCAAAGCTCATTTCATGGGTGACGATAACCATGGTGCGGTTTTCTTCGGCGAGGCTGCGGATGGTCGCCAGTACTTCGCCGACCAACTCCGGGTCCAGCGCGGAGGTGGGTTCGTCGAAGAGGATCACCTCCGGCTCCATGGCCAGCGCGCGGGCAATCGCCACGCGCTGTTGCTGGCCGCCGGAAAGGCGCCGTGGGTAGGCGTCTTCCTTGCCCGCCAGGCCGACCCTGGCCAGCAGTTTGCGCCCCAGGGCGATAGCCTCTTCGCGCGGCATCTTCTTGACCACGGTCGGCCCTTCGATGACGTTTTCCAGCGCCGTGCGGTGGGGGAACAGGTTGAAGTTCTGGAACACAAAACCCACGTGCTGGCGCAGGCGCCGTACCAGGCCTTGTTGCTGGTTGAGCGGTTTGCTGCCGTCGATCTGGATGTCGCCCACCTTGATTCGGCCGCTGGTGGGTTCTTCGAGGAAATTCAGGCAGCGCAGGAAGGTGGTCTTGCCGGAACCGCTGGGGCCGATGATGGCGACGACTTCGCCTTCCTTGACCTCCAGGTCGATGCCGTTGAGTACCACCTGACCGTTGAATTGTTTGGTCAGTTTTTCAACCACGATCATGCTTCAAGACTCCAGGTCATGCCGGTTGACCCGGTCTTCCAGGCGGTTTTGGAAATGCGCCAGGATGCTTGCCAGTACCCAGTAGATCAGGGCGGCGGACAGATACATGGTGAAAATTTCGAAGGTGCGCGCAGACACCAGTTGAGCCTGGCGGAATAGCTCTGGCACCTGGATGGTGGCGGCCAGCGCGGTGTCCTTGACCAGCGAAATAAAGCTGTTGCCCAAAGGCGGCAGGGCGGTGCGCATCGCCTGCGGCAGGATGGCCCGGCGCAGGGTCTGCGCACGGGTCATGCCGATACTCGCGGCGGCCTCCCACTGGCCACGCTCGATGGAAGCGATGGCGGCCCGCAGGATTTCACAGGCGTAGGCGGCCATGTTCAGCGAAAAGCCGATCATGGCGGCCGGGATCGGATCCAGCTCGATGCCCACTTGTGGCAAGCCGTAGTAGATCAGGAACAGCTGTACCAGCAAGGGCGTGCCGCGAAAGAACGACACGTAGACACGGGCTGTCCAGCTCAGCAGCTTGAAGCGCGACAGGCGCATCAAGGCCAGGCCGAAGCCCAGCAGCAAACCGAAAAACATCCCGCCAAGGCTGAGAATCACCGTGTAGTACGCGCCCTTGAGCAGAAAGGGCGCGGAGTCCAGCGCGAGTTGGAAACCTGCTTCCATTATTGAGTGACGTCAGCGTTGAAGTACTTCTCGGACAGCTTCTTCAAGGTGCCATCGGTGCGCAGCTTGTCGAGGGCCTTGTTCACCGCTTCAAGCAGCTCGGGCTCGCCTTTGCGCAGGGCGATACCGGCTTCCTGGCGGGAGAACGCGTCGCCGGCAGCGGCGGTGTCCGGGGCTTTCTTGGCGTATTCCAGGGCGGCCAGGCGGTCGATCAGGATGGCGTCGATACGGCCGATGCGCAGGTCCTGGAACTTGGTCGGGTCATCGTTATAGGTCTTGATAATGGCTTTTGGTTGGTTGTCCTTGAGCCATTGTTCGTAGTTGGTGCCCAGGCCTACCCCGACTTTCTTGCCGGCCAGGTCGTTGGCGGTCTTGATGGTGTCGACGTTCTTTTTCAGCACCAGTGCCTGGATACCGGAAACGGTGTAAGGCGTGGAGAAGTCGTACTTCTTCTTGCGCTCTTCAGAGATGGTGACTTGGTTGACCACCGCGTCCAGGCGCTTGGATTCCAGGGCCGCGAGGATGCCGTCCCAGGGTGTGGCCTGGAGCTTGACCTTCACGCCCAGCTCCTTGGCCAGGGCTTCGGACAGCTCGACTTCGAAACCGCTGAGCTTGCCGCTTTCATCGACGAAGCTGAACGGCGGGTAGGTGCCTTCCAGGCCGATTTTGATCTCGCCGGCCTTTTTAATATTGCCCAGTTGCTCGCCGGCAACCGCCTGGCCCAGCCAACCGGCGCCGAGAGCCAGACCCAAAGTGCCAACCAGCAACGTGCGACGGAATACAGAAATAGTCATGAAGAGCCCCTGTGTTTTTTATGTTGAGCGAAGCAGGTGACGCAGTAGTCGTATCCTGCCTTAAAGCGCGTAGCGCGTCTTCGCCTGCGGCGCGATGATAAAGCCGAGTTTTAAGACTTGAAAATAATATTAAACTCAATTGATATTCTATTTTTGAATATGTGTTGAGTCTAATGTGGGAGGGGGCAAGCCCTAATGCCAGTCAGTTAAGCGTACATCGCCCCCTGTAGGAGCGAGCTTGCTCGCGAAAAACGTCAACGATAACGCGTGCTTCCTGAATGAACGCGGCGCCTGTGAGTTTTTCGCGAGCAAGC